>DATKWS010000100.1:0-29415 GCA_035529435.1 Patescibacteria group bacterium | reverse complement strand
TATACGGCGAGCGGCTCGACCAGTGCGGCGGGATCAAGAATACCTCACCCTGGTGGGCCACGATCAAAGTCGAGAACCACACCGCCACGGCCGACATCGGGGAGGTCAATTACTACACGACCGCAACGACATACGACGTGTGGGTCAAGATGGGCTCGAACTGCCCGGTGAATGACTACAAACTCTGGGTGGAGTTCCCCAAGGACACGCTCGCCTTCGCCGGAATAGTCGCGTACGGATCATTCACGCCGCCCTTGGGTATGCTCTCCGGGGATTCGACGAAGGTGGTGGTCACGGCGGACGATCCCACGAACTACCCGCCGGGCAATCCGACGATCGTGTTCAAGATACGTTTCAACCGGCTGTTCTACCTGCCGGCGTGGACGGTGCTTCCCATCAGGTTCTATCTAACGGCGCAGAACTACATCGGCTACAACATGGACGAACCGTTCGGCTGGCACTATGCGGATCTTACGCTGCTGGACGGCAGCATTACCATCAAACCGGTACCTCCACCGCCGCCGCCGCCCACGTGCCCCGCCCTCTTTGTCTGGAACGGGGAGGTGTTCGAGCGGGAGAACACGATTCTCGCCGAGTGCGATGGGAAGGTGGTCGAGAACGATGTGACCGACTACTACTGCGTCTCCAAACGGATGCAGGCCGATTCCGACGTGCTCCGCTTCCAGGTCCGCGAGGACGGCGAGGAGATAAGCACCTTCAGCAACTTCAGGCTCCTCGTGGTGGATCACCCCGATGACAAGCCGATCCATGTCACCCGCGAAGGAAAGATCATCACGATCGGCCAGCCCCACAGCATCATCTGGGCCAGGGACAGCAAGGGCAACGATATCACCGAGCTGATCGCGACAAAGGACGGCGTCCCGTATATCGATTCGGGAGGCGGTTGGTTCGATGTGAACTTCGGCGCTCTCAGCGCCGAAGAGATCGAGGGATTCACGGCGCTCTCCGCCACGAAACCGAAGGACGAGGAAGAGAACTCGGCGAGCGGATCGACGACCCGGGCCCCGCTCGGAGCCGCCCGGCCGCAGGACTCGAAGCTCGGCGTTTCACTGAAGATGGCGGATGGCTCGTGGAGACTCATATCCAGTGAGGATGCGCGTCTCGAACCGGCAATCCAGGCGACGTTCATCGATCCAGCGCTGGTGAGCCCCGACCGCGAGCTCATCCTCCGGTACTCCTGGGACGGCTACTACGAGATCGACGTGCTCGATTTCGCAAAGGCGGAGCCGTTCGAGGGCGAAACGAGAGAGATGAAGCTCTCCGCGGCGAGCCACTCCGTGGCGGGAACGATCCGCGACCGGATCGGCGCCGCGATCGGCGACGAGCCGGTGACCCTGAATCCGGGCGAGATCATCGATCTCGCCTTCACCGTGAGCTCGCTCCCGCCCTACTCGAGGGGCACGAAGCGCGATTACATCTTCGTCGCGACCGGGCAGTACCACAGGGAAGGGAAAGAGGAGACGCCTCGCGCCGAGTTCGCGCTCGACGCCAACTTCCCCAACCCGTTCAACCCGGCAACGACGATCCGCTACAACCTCGCGAGGCCGACGTACGTCGAGCTCAGGATCTACGACGTGCGCGGCGCCCTCGTACGCACGCTCGTCTCCGGGCACCAGGCGGCAGGCGAGAAGCAGGCGACGTGGGATGGACGTCTCGATTCCGGAGTGACGGCCGCCAGCGGCGTCTACTTCTACCAGCTGAAGACGGTCGAGTTCAACCGGACGAGAAAGATGGTACTTCTGAAATGATCGTCGCTCCTGAAAGCGGCATCATGCATGGAACCCGGCTGCCCCGTGACCCGCGGCAGCCGGGCTCCTCGTGTCTCACCGATTCGGGCGGCGTGGGTCCCCGGCAGCCGGGCATCAAAAGGGTATGAAAATTCCATTGACAGTGTCATGCATCATGCCATAACCTCTTCTCCGCTGGATCGGCTGCGCAGCAGTCGAAACGGCAATTGCCGGACGGCATCGCACCCGTCCGGTACGGGACTCTTACAAGACGTTCAAACATCGCCAGTTTCTCATCGACGGATCCGATACCGCCCAGCGCCGGCCGGCAGGCTTATGCATCCAGGGCGCTTGCGGCCGGCGGGAATTATCACTCTTCACTCTCTCACGTTCCCTGATGAGGGGAACAAGAAAGGAGGGCAGGATGGGACGATTACGCTCTCTCGTCCTGGTTGCACTGCTCCTCGGCGGCACGTTCGTGCTCGCCGGAGCAGGCATCGACCGGGACGACAGCGGCCGCGGGATGCTCGGCACCCCGATCGACACGTTCTCGACCTTCGAAATCGGCTCGCTGTACAACGTATACCCGACCCACACGGACACACTGCCCGTGTACCTGCACACCGACAGCCTCGTGACCTACATCGAGTGCCATATCTACTGGAAGGACAACGACCTCGAGCTGGATACCGTGCTGGCGGGGCCGGGAATACCGATACCGGCGACACTGAACTATTCGGGTCCAAACGATTCGACCGCGGTCATCGAGATCTCGTATCCCAACAATCCCTTCGAGATACCCGACGGCGAGCCGATCGCATATCTCGTCTTCGAGGTACAGTGCTACGGCTACGGCACGCAAACGCCGATCAAGTTCACCAATAACGCCAGCGAGAACGTCTTTGTCTGCAATGGCGTGCTCTATTCGCCGTTCCAGCGTTTGGATGGGGTCATGTGGACGGCGTACGAGTATAACTGCAGCATTTATGGCGAGACTGTGCCCGCCTACGTGGGGGAGCAACACATAACGATGCCTTATTACCTCGACCAGGCAATACCCGGTAAGCTCCTGTGCGTACATTTCCTGTACTCCTCACAGGACCTGCATTTCGACTCGGTGACGGTCGGCGATGATCTCATGCCCGGCGACGAGGTGTACGCCGAGGAAAATGACACGCTCAAGATCATGCTTCCCGAGACCAACGAGTTCCTAATGCCGGGAGAACTCAACGTCTTCAACCTCCATTTCAGCCTGAAGGTGGGCACCGATCCCCTTACGGCGTACGTGGTCCCCAAGATCGCAGAGCGGCTCGACGAGTGCGGCGGCATAAAGACCCCGTCGAAGTTGTATGACATCATCTATGTACCGATCCACACCGCCACGGCCGACCTCGGCGATGTTTCGTACTACGCGTCCGCCGAAACGTACGATGTGTGGGTCAAGATGGGCTCGAACAACCCGATCAATGACTACAAGCTCTGGATCGATTTCCCCGAGGACACGATCTCCTTCGATACGATAGTCGCGTACGGAGACTTCACACCACCCCTCGCGCAGCTCTCGGGGGACTCGACCAAGTTGGTGGTCACGGCGGACGATCCCACGAACTACCCGCCGAGCGCTCCGACGGTCGTGTTCAAGATCCGTTTCGACCGGCTGATCTACCTGCCCGTCGGAACGGTCGTTCCCATCAAGTTCTACGACTCGGAGCAGAACCACATCAGTTACAACATGGACGATCCGTTCGACTGGCATAAGGCGGATATGACGCTGCTGGACGGCAAAATCACGATCGTTTCGACACCGCACAACCACTGCCCCACCCTGTTCGTCTGGAACGGCACGGCGTTCGAACAGGAGAACACGATCCTGGCCGAGTGCGACGGGAAGGTGGTCGAGAATGATGTGACCGACTACTACCTCGTTTCGCGAACGGTTCCGATCCCGGATGGTGCGCTCCGCTTCCAGATCCGCGAGGACAGCGAGGAGATCAGCAGATTCAGCGACTTCCGGCTCCTCGTGGTCGATCATCCCCGGAAGAGGCCGATTCAAGTTACCCGGGAGGGCGAAATCATCACGATCGGTCAGCCGCACAGCATCATATGGGCCAAAGACCACAAGGGGAACGACATCACCGAGCTGATCGCCACCAAGGACGCCGTCCCGTACATGAGCACGGAGAGCGGCTGGTTCGACGTGAACTTCGGCAAGGTGAGCCCCGAGGAGATCGAAGGGTTCGCCGTGCTCTCCATAGACAAGCCGAAGGACCCGGAGATACCGGATAACCTCACGGCGACCGACCTTCCGCGGAATACGAAACTCGATGTCTCCATGAAACTCGCGGATGGCTCGTGGAGGCTCATCGCCAGAGAGGATGCGCGTCTCGTGCCGGGAAGCCAGGCGACGATGATCGATCCCGCGCTGGTGAATCCCGAAACCGATCTCGTTCTCCGCTACTCCTGGGACGACTACTACAAGATCGACTTTCTGGACTTCAGGACGGCGGAGCCGTTCGAAGGCAAACCGATAGAACTCGATCTCGCCTCGGCGGACCATTCGGCGGCGGGCGAGGTGCGCACGATGCTCGGCGACAAGGACATGGACGCTCCGGTGACGCTCGTTCGCGGCGAAGCGATCGATCTCGCCTTCGACATCAGCTCGCTCCCGCCCTATTCGAGAAACACGAAGCGTGATTACATCTTCATCGCGACCGGGCAGTACCACAAGGAAGGGAAGGAAGGGACGCCGCGCGCGGAATTTGCGCTCGATGCCAACTTCCCCAACCCGTTCAACCCGGTCACGACGATCCGGTACAACCTGCCGACGTCATCGTACGTCGAGCTTAGGATCTACGACGTGCGCGGCGCCCTCGTCCGCACGCTCGTCACCGGGCACCAGGCCGCAGGCGAGAAGCAGGTGTCGTGGGATGGACGTCTCGATTCCGGCCTGACGGCCGCGAGTGGCGTGTACTTCTACCAGTTGAAGACGGACTCGTTCAAGAAAACGAGAAAGATGATTCTTCTCAGGTGATCGCCACTCCGATAGAAGAGCACCATGAAAAGAGCCCGGCTGTCCGGTATTCCGGGGCAGCCGGGCTCTCCATGTCTTCGCGTGTCCTGCCGTTTCGGCGCACGGCACGGCGGCACTCCTCACTCATTGATCAGAATGCGCATCGCACCGGCCTTTTTCACCCCTTCGAGCACCCTCATGAAACTGCCGTATCGCGCCTCGTCGGTCGTGCGAATCCAGACGATGAGGGCCGGATTGCCGGCGAGCCGCTTCCGGATCGCACCCTCGACACCCGACGCATTGATATCCCTTTCATCGAGCATCACTATCTCATTTCCCGCCCCGATCACGATGACCGCGATATCCTCCTGCGGAACATCATCCATCTTTTTCTCGGTACCGTCCGGCGGCAGCTTGAGTTTCAGCCCCTCTCCCCCCGCCGTCAGGTAATTCATCTTTACCAGATCGAGTTTCCGCAGAATATCCTGAAGCCGGAAGATCGTTCCCATGGAGACATCCGGTTTGCAGATCAACTTGATGACGGGGGCACCGTCCATACCGGCGGCAATGCGTTTCAACTCGCGCTCCAGGACATCGAATCCCATCGCCGTTCCATTCACCTCCGCCCCTTCATCGCCCGCGACACGAATCTCGATGACCTCACCGCCTTCTCCCGGCCGGGCAACCGCCCCGCCCGCTCCCGCGTTTCCCGCCGCCGGGCCCGAACGAGCCGTCACGGCGCGGGATGCATCCGCGCCGGACCCTCCGTCCGACGCGCCGGCGAAGTACCACGAGAACGGCAGGATCAGGAGCACGAGTCCTGCCAGTACCATCGCCGCCTTGGGTCGTGTCAACCGCATCGTCCTTCCTCCCTTCATCTGATACCTGACCCGGGTCAACAACTCATTTCTCTGCCTGATCAGGGCAGACGCCGATGTGCACGGAACGGGGTCCCGCATCATCGATTCGGCGATTTCAACCAGGTACCTGGAATACGCAACGGATGAGCCCCTCTCATCCCCGATGGATGCGTCGTCGCACGCCATCTCACGATACTCGCACAGCCTTCGGTTGAGAAGCCAGACCAGTGGATGAAACCAGTACAGGGCCTGGGCCACGATCTGGAAGATCTGGAAGATACCATCACGCCTCGTGATGTGAGCCATCTCGTGATGAATGATCATGCGCCGGCACTCCCCGGACCACCGGTCCCACGCGCGCGGCACGAAGATCTTCCGCGGGAAGATTCCGAGGGTGAGGGGCATGGCTATCCGGTTTGAACGGTACAGGCGGACACCGTACTTTCTATCGACGGCCGCGGCGATCGATCCGTGGAGCGGCGCGGCGTCCCTGAGAACGAGGGCGAGCCGAACCGTCCCGGCGATCGAGACGGCGAGATACGCAACGGCGCATGCAGCCCAGACGAGGATGAGGATTCCCGCGATATCAAACGAAGTGCCCGCATCCGCCGGCGCCCCCGTAACCGCCGGCACCGGGATGAACGAGACATTCGCGAGCGGGCCGGGCAGCGATCGCAGGGGCACTGACGGCGGGAGGAGCCGCGGCGCCCGGATGAGCGGCGGAAGGAGCAGCTTCGCGAGCCCGATCATGCCGGCCGCGTACCGTACTCGCGCGGAGGCGCCCCTCATGCGGTGGAGTACGAAAAACACGAGCCCGAGAAATACCGTATCCTGCAACACGGTCGGTCCGAAAGAGGCCGCCCACTGCCGGCCGTACTGATTCAACAGGTCGATCATGACTCCTCACCCCGCAGTTCTCTCTCCTTGTGGTCGAGCAATTCCTTGATCTCCCGCACCTCCTCGAGCGTCACCCCGTCGAGCGACAGCAGCGAGTTCGCCAGGGCGGGTATGGAACCGTCGAACACCCTCGACACGAGCGACGACATCTCCACTATCACCAGATCGTCGCGCGACCGCACCGGGGTATAGAAGTTGACGAGTCCGATTTTCTTCCTGCGGAGCAGGCCCTTCCTCTCGAGCGTGCTCATGGTCGTCTGCACGGTGGTGTATGCCTTCTCCCCGTTGGGAAACGCACGCTCCATTACATCACGCACGGATGGAGAGCCTTCCAATTTCCATATTGTCTCCATGATCTCCCACTCCACCGGTGTGAGTTTTCTCCTCTTTTTCATGGCCGTTCCTGCCTCCTCATGATATCTACTAGTTCCATAGTAATGTTACTATATACCTAGAAGGCCGTCAAGATTTTTTTCGCTGCGCGGAACTTCCCCGGCATCCTCCCGCCCCGCAACCTTACCGAATGCATACACGTAGTATATGCACAGGGAGGGATGAAATTTCACGCAAGCAGGAGGTTTGGAGGAATGAAGCTATTCAATCTTTTCGTCATTTCCGTTCTGACCGTTACGGCGATCTGCACCGCCGCCCACGCGGACAGCAGCGGAAGAATCTACGGCAAGCTGACGACCGTCGACGGCGACGTGTACGAGGGGCTGATACGCTGGGACAAGAACGAGGCGTCGTGGGTCGATATTCTCAACGGCAACAAGGAATTGCCGCGGGACAGGCAGTCGGGCCGCCGGAAGTACCACGACCGGGAAAAATACATCAAGATACTCGGCATCACCATCGGACGCACCCGGACCTACCGCTACGAGCGCGGGAGCGCCCAGTCGGGGATGTGCTTCGGCCACATCGCGTCGATGGAGGTCACCGGCGACGATGCGGTGCGCCTGACACTCAAGAGCGGTGATACGGTCGAGCTGGAGGGCGGATCGACCGACATCGGCGAGTCGATCCGTGAAATCATCGTCGAGGACATCGACGAGGGCGAGATCGAATTCGAGTGGGACGACATAGAGCGTATCGACTTCATGCAGGGAAGCGGCGGTCTCGTCTCGAATTTCGGCGAGCGGCTCTACGGAACGCTGAAGAGCCGGCGGGGCGACGGATTCACCGGATGGATCTGCTGGGACGTCGATGAGCTGTTCACGGGCGATATTCTCGACGGCAAGCGGAATCGCCGCACAAGCAAGATCGATTTCGGCGATATCGCAGCGATAGAACGGTACAGCTCGAACGCGGCGAAGATGTTCATGAAGAGCGGCGACGAATTCGTCCTGCGCGGTACCAACGATGTGGACGACTCAAACCGGGGGATCTCGGTCTACGTCGAGGGACTCGGTCAGATCAAAATGCAGTGGGACGACTTCGGACGTATCGAATTCACCGAGCCGCCGCATCAAGTACCCTACGATGAATTCGACGGCGGCCGCCGCCTGCGTGGCACCGTCTACACGGAGGACGGCGAGGCGTACACCGGATCGATCCGCTGGGACGACGACGAGGAACTCACATGGGAGATTCTCGACGGGGATTTCCGCGACATCGAATTCGACATCGAATTCGGGCATATCAAGGGGATCGAGCGCAGGGGGGACCATTCCTCCATCGTAACCCTCTGGGACGGCACGAGCCTGAGGCTCGATGGCACCAACGATGTCGACGAGGACAACAAGGGAATCTTTGTCCAGCTCGATAACGGTGACGAGATCGAAATCGAGTGGGACAGGTTCGAGCGTATCGAGTTCGCCGATTAGTGCGAAAGCCCGGATCGGCCGCCGGGGATGAGCGGCCGGGCGTGCGGCAGGCACCGGCGGGAGGATTACGCCAGATGCAGGAGACGGCGCTCATCATTATCAATCCACACGCGGGCGGGTTCAAGCGAGAACCGGTACTGGGCGCCATCCGGCGGCGGTTCGCCCCCGCGGGGATCGCGTACGATATCCTCGAGGCTCACGGAGAGGAATCGATGGCACGCGCCATACACGATGGGATGTCGCGTGGTTGCACATTCATCGTCGTCGCCGGCGGTGATGGAACCGTCTCGAGAGCCGCGGCCGAACTGGCGGGGTCACCGATCCCCCTCGGGATCGTGCCGGCGGGGACCGGCAATATACTGGCCCGCGATCTCCAGATCCCGCTCGATACCGACGAGGCGGTCCGCCTGCTGTGCGCCCCCCGCGCAACGCGAACGATCGATGCAATGAGAATCGACGGCCGCCTGTACTTCCTGACCGCGGGGGTGGGCATCAGCTCGCTCACCGTGAGGGACATAAAACGCAGCGACAAGCGCCGTTTCGGTCTTCTCGCATACGTGGGGACCGCCATTGGCAAGTTGTTCAAATTCCAATCAAACCGCTTCGAGGTGATCATCGACGGCGAGATGCACCGGTTCCACTCGCCCGAGGTGGCCGTGGCGAACAGCGGGGGGGTCGTGGAGATGGTGATGCCGCGCATGCCCGAGATCAGTGTGGACGACGGGTATCTCGATGTCGTGATCATCACGGCGCGCGGGCCGCTCGATTACCCGCGCCTCGTGTTCAACCTGTTGCGGAGGCACACATCCCAACCTGATGTCCGCTTCCTCCGCGCGAAACGGAGCGTGATCATCCGTCCGGAGAGACCGCTTCCCGTGCAGGCCGACGGTGATATCGTGGGAACGAGCCCCGTCGAGGTGGAGGTGGTGCCGCACGTCGTAAAGGTGATCGTGCCGCCGGCCACGGTGCGCGGCATGACCGCCCGGCCACCGGCCGGCGGTGCGCCGCAACATTCCGTCGACTGACGGCCCGCCGCCGCTACCGCGCAGATGCTCCACAGCACGATACCGCTACTTGAGCCCCCGCCGCTCGAGCAGCGGATCGATCGTCGGCTCCGCCCCGCGGAATTTCCTGTAGAGCTCCATCGGATCGGCAGAACCCCCGGCGGCGAGAATGTATTTCCTGAATTTCCCCGCCGTCTCGCGGTCGAAGAGGCTCGTTTCCTTGAACGCCTGGAAGGCATCGGCGTCCAGCACCTCGGCCCACACGTAGCTGTAGTACCCCGACGAGTAGCCCCCCGAGAAAATATGACGGAAGTAGGGGCTCCGGTACCGCACGATGATCTCGGGAATGAGCCCGATGTTGTTCAGCGATTCGTTCTCGAATTGCAGCGGGTCGATCCCCTCCGCCTGCGTGAGGGTATGCCAGTCCATATCGAGAAACGATGCGGCGAGATATTCCGTCGTCGCGAACCCCTGGTTGAAATGCTTGGCCTTCTTTATCTTCTCGATCAGCTCGAGCGGCATCGGCTCGCCGGTCTCGTAGTGTTTTGCGTACAGCTTCAGCATCTCGGGCTCCGTCACCCAACTCTCCATGATCTGGGACGGCAGCTCGACGAAGTCCAGCGCCACGGCGGTCCCCGAAACCCGTGGATAGGTGACCTCTGACAGGAGACCGTGCAGGGCGTGTCCGAACTCGTGGAACAGGGTGAGCACCTCATCGAGTGTGAGGAGCGCCGGCGTGTCCCCCGTCGGCTTCGAGAAGTTGCCGCAGTTCGTGATCACGGGGTGCCACACCTTCCCTCCGAGCTTCGACTCCGACCGGAAGGCGCTCATCCATGCGCCGCCGCGCTTGCTCGCGCGCGGGTAATAATCGGCGTAGAGAATCCCGATATGGGTGCCGTCGGCCTCCTTCACCTCGAAGACCTTGACGTCCTCGTGATACTTCGGCAGGTCGGGCAGCTCCTCGAAATTGATTCCATAGAGTTTGTTCGCGAGGGTGAACGCTCCCTGTATCACGTTCCGCACCTCGAAGTACGGCCTCAGGAGCTCGTCGTCCAGCGCGTATTTCTCCCTGCGCAGCTTCTCCGCGTAATACCACCAGTCCCACGGCTCGAGCTTGAATCCGCCTCCCTCGCGGTCGATCATCGCCTGGAGGTCCCGGGCCTCCTCCTTGGCCCTGACCAGGGCCGGCTCCCAGATCTTTCCGAGCAGCTCGTACACGTTCCCGGGCTCCTTGGCCATGCTCTCCTCGAGCACGAAATGGGCGTGGGTTTTGTACCCCAGCATTTTCGCGCGCTCGATCCGGAGCCGTACGATCTTCGCGAGAATCTCCTTGTTGTCGAGGTCGTCGTTGTTGTTGCCCTGGTTGATATACGCCTTGAATATCTTCTCCCTGAGATCGCGCCTGTCCGAATACTGGAGGAACGGGAGCATGCTCGGCTTGTGAATGGTAAAGACCCATTTCCCCTTGTACCCGCGCTCGGCCGCCGCCTCGGCGGCGGCGGTCCGGACGTTCTCCGGCAGACCCGACAGGCCGCTTTCGTTATCGATGACGAGCTCGAAGCGGTTGTTCTCCTTCAGGATGTTCTCGCCGAAACTCAGGGTAATGATCGAGAGCTCCTTGTTGATCTCCGCCAGCGCTTCCTTGTCCCGGGGACCGAGGTTCGCTCCGTTCCGGGCGAAGTCCTTGTAGTAATCCTCCAGAACGCGGTTCTGCTCGGGAGTGAGGTCGAGCTTCGCACGCTGCTCGTAGACCTCCCTCACGCGCTGGAACAGCTTTTCATTGAAAATGATATCGTCGCGGTGTTTCGACAGCTTCGGTGCGACCTCCTTCGCGATCGCCTGTATCTCGTCGTTGGTGTTGGCCGAGTTCATATTGAAGAAGACATTGCTCACCCGCGTGAGCATCGCACCGCCCGCCTCGAGCGCCTCGATCGTGTTCTCGAAGGTCGGCGGATCGGGGTTGTTCACGATCGCCTCGATCTCCCCCCGATGCAGCGTCATACCCTCCTCGAAGGCCGGAAGGTAGTGCTCGATCTGTATCACATCGAACGGTGGCACACCGAACGGCGTGTCGAACTCGCTGGTGAAGGGATTCTGCGCGAGGAGCGCCGAGGAACACACCAGCACCATCAGCGCCGCCATGAAAAGGGATCGTTTTCTCATCGCCTCTAACTCCTTTCATCGGTGACCGTATCCACCGAACGTACGTCATGAGACCACGAAAGGGAATGAGTATACTGCAAGTCCAACAGAAAATAAACAGAAAAGAATGAATCAGCCACCGGCGGTACGCCCGGGTCCATTCATCAACGCCGGTCGATGAAGTTCAGGGTCGCCGTGCTCAAGAGGTAGACGATCGATACACAAAGACCCCCGGTCGTGATCGGCCGGGGGTCTCGTATCAGGACCTGCTATGATGTTACCATCTACTTGCCCCGCTTCGTCTTACCCTTGCACTCGCCGAGTATGTACCGGAAACGGTACAGGAAGCCCGACTCGTCGCCGTTCGCATACGCGTTCTGGTACTTGTTCTTGACCTCGTTTCCGGTGTCTTCGCCCTTGTTGCCGTAGCCGGTTCCGTCTTCCAGTTTGACGTAATCGGGATCCTGACAATTCGGAATCCCGTCTCCGTCATCGTCTCTCAACCACTGGAAGAAATGGTAATAGACATTCGCCGTTCCGCTCCCGATCGGCCCCTTGGCCATGACGGGCGGAGCGGCCAGCATCGCAATCGCGACCAGCACAGCCATCAGCGTGAGTGTTTTTCGCATAATGTGTGCTCCTCTCTCGTTAAGGTGTACGGTTCACTCACCACTCCTCTCACACCTGCCGCATTCGCAAGGGTGATGCCGAATCCCGGCGATTAACATAACTTCTTATTATAAAGTATGTTATGAAATATTGGCTGGCAAGAGCGTGCCGGATCGCTGTACCGCTCGGTCTATCCCCGGGCCCCGCAATGTACCAATCGGTACAACTTGCGATTGCCCGGCAGCGCCCCGGCACAGGTTCTTTGGAAGCCGGCCCGGCCGCCGCAACTCCGTTTTCATGGTAAAAACTGCGGTTGTAATCTCTTAGAACCCGTGCTACCGTGTTCTCCGTGCCGGATATGAAATCGCCATGTTAGGAATGCGGCTGGATGCGGCCTTCTTCTCGAGGGCTTCGGTCGACCCCGGCCACAGGAAAGCAAGGAAACGATACAGTGAGCACGGCGACACCTTCGGAACAGCTCGAGCTCCTTGTAAAGGGGGCCGAGGAAGTCCTATCACCTGAGGAGCTGCTCACGAAGCTGGAACGGGCGGTCAAGGAGAAACGGCCCCTCCGCGTGAAACAGGGATTCGATCCATCGAGTCCGGGGATCCATATCGGTCATGCCGTGGGGCTCAGGAAGCTGCGCCAATTTCAGGATCTCGGGCATACGGTCGTGCTCATCGTCGGCAACTACACGGGAATGGTCGGCGATCCCAGCCTGAGGTCCCAGACGCGCCCCATGCTCACCGAGGACGAGGTCATGGAAAACGCCCGCACGTATCAGGAACAGATCTTCAAGATAGTAGATCCGGACAGGACCGAGGTCCATTTCAACGGCGAATGGTTCTCCGCGATGAGCTTCAAGGATGTGATGGAGCTGGCGGCCAAGTTCACGGTGGCGAGGATGCTCGAACGTGACGATTTCCATATGCGGTACGCTGGCGGAAACCCGATCAGCATCCACGAGTTCTTCTACCCGCTGATGCAGGCCTACGATTCCGTCGCCATTGAGGCCGACGTCGAGATCGGCGGCACCGATCAAAAGTTCAATCTCCTTGTCGGCAGGAAGATCCAGCGCGACTACGGACAGGAGTCGCAGATCGTCATGACGTTTCCGCTTCTCGTGGGGCTCGACGGTGAAAACAAGATGAGCAAGAGTCTCGGTAACACGGTCGATATCACCGACCCTCCCAATGACATGTACGGAAAGATCATGTCGATTCCCGACGCCTCCCTCCCCGTTTACCTCCGTCTCGCCACGACGCTGGAGGCGGCCGAGGCGGATCGGCACCTCGAGAAACTGGAGGACCCGTCGTTCAATCCCATGGAGCTCAAGAAGTTCCTGGCCCGGGAGGTCGTCGTTCTCTACCACGGCCCCCAGGCCGCCGCGGCCGCGGAGGAGGAATTTTCACGGGTCTTCTCGCGGCGGGAGGAGCCGGAGGAGATGCCCGAGTACCGGATGCCGGCACCGGGGAAGATCTGGATCGCAAAGCTTCTGGTGGATGCGGGGCTCACCCGTTCCTCCAGCGAGGCCCGGCGGCTGCTCATGCAGGGAGCGGTCTATATCGATGGTGAGCGCGTGACCGACGAGGACCTCCAGCTCGAGGTGAAAGGCCCACTCATTCTCAAGGTGGGCAAGAAACGGTTCCTGAAGCTTCTTCCGCCCGATGCATGAACGGGCCGCCCCACGACTTCGATGTGGAGGTACGGATGATCCCCCGCAGGATTCTGGAGAGCGCCTCGATCAGGGAGCTGTACCGGTTCATGATCGAGAACAGGCTCTCCCGTAAGGCTCTGTTCAGCATCGTCAGCACGCGGCTGTACCATGAGCTCGTGGAGAAGAACATCGACGACCGTCCGCGGCACGTGCAGGAGCTCAAGCACGCGTACATGATTGCCCTGTTTCACGGATTCGACCGGGCGATGACCCGCGGATACGTTTCGAGGAGCGTGACGGAGCGGCTGCTCGACACCGTTCTCGAAAACATCATCGTCAACGAAAAACGGTTGGGGAAATCGTACGGCCACAATCCCCTGCTGCTCGTCGTGAGCCCGACCGGCCGGTGCAACATCCGCTGCAGGGGGTGCTACGCCGCGAGCGACGCGGCGAACCGGGCGGGTCTCGATTTCGAGATATTCGATCGCATCATAACGGAAAAACGGGAGCTCTGGGATTCGCATCTCACCATCGTCTCGGGCGGCGAGCCGTTTCTATGGCGGGACGGGGAGCGCGGCCTGCTCGATCTGGTCGAAAAGCATCCGACTGAATTCTTCATGACCTACACGAACGGCACACTGATCACCGACGACATCGCGAAACGGATGGGCGAGCTGGGGAATATCACGCCCGCCCTGTCATTGGAAGGATTCGAAGGGGAAACGGATGCCCGCCGCGGAACGGGCGTATTCAAAAAGATTCTCGAGGCCTTCGGGAATCTCCGGCGGCACGGTGTTCCGTTCGGCGTGTCGGTCACGCCCACGGCGAAGAACTGGGACACGGTCACCAGTGACCGGTTCATCGACTTCTGCTTTGACGAGCAGGGCGCCGTCTACTGCTGGTGCTTTCAGTACATGCCGATCGGCGGCAACCCGGACCTCGGCCTGATGGTGTCCCCCGAGGACCGTCTCGAGATGTTGCGGCGAACGCATCATATCGTACGCGACAAGAAGGTGCTGTTCGCCGACTTCTGGAACAGCGGCATCGCCAGCTACGGATGCATCAGCGCCGGCCGACCCGGCGGGCACTACTACATCGACTGGAACGGCGATGTCGCCCCGTGCGTTTTCGTGCCGTACGCCGTCGACAACATCTACTCCGTGTACGAGCGCGGAGGCAATCTCGATACGCTCCGCGAGGCCCCGTTCTTCCGCAAGATACGGGACTGGCAGGACGAATTCGGTTTCAATCAGCCCGCCGAAAAGGTCCGGAACTGGCTCCGCCCATGTCCGATCCGTGACCATTTCGACACTCTCCGCCGGGCTGCGCTCGAAACGGACGCACGCCCGATGAACGAGGCGGCGGCCGCGGCGTTGACGGACCCCGAATTCCACCGGGTCATGGTCGAGTACGCCGGAAAGTATGAAGAGCTGAGCGGAGCCGTGTGGGAGAAGGAGTTCGCCTGCTCACCGGTTGCGAAATAGCACCGCGGTACTAATTCACCATACCGTTCGATGAACCGGGGTCTTCCGTGACGAGCTTTCCGGGACGACCCGCTCCGGCCGATGCGGCACACGAGCCGGCCGACGCGGAAGACAGCCGCGGTACGCTCAAGAAACGATCAGAGCGGAGACGAGCGCATTCAGCTCCGCCGCGGCCCTCTCCGAATTTTCCCAGGTCTCCCGTACGAATCCGTCATCGGGAGCCTGCGTGTTCGCCTCGGCATAGTCGGGGATGATCTTCCTGCCGCGTATATCATCCCGCTCCTTCGACCGCTGCGTGTCGCGGGCTATACGCCGGTGCATCTCCGCCAGCCGCCGCAGATTCTCCGCGGCGTCGCGTCTGCTGAAGCCCTCGGACAGCATGAGGTGACGCCGGTATTCCCAGTCCGGGTCCCCGGTCGAATCCGTGTAGACCGACGCAACGCGTTCCCGTTCCCCGCCGTCGATGAGCGTGGCCACACGCGCGGCGAGCCCTTGAAGCGCGAAATACTCTATGTAAAGGTCATACGTTTCTATCCCTCTGGCGCGGCTCTCCTCCGTCATGACGTTCTTGCCGAGGCCGGGTATATCCCTGTCCGCATAGAACTCCTTTGCCTCCCCGACGCCTTGCAGGCGGTCCCTCGCCCTGATCATCATCTCGATGATATCCCTGCGGAACACATCGAACACGAACCGGGTCCGCCTCGCCTTGTTGCGCTTCTTGTATTTCCCCTCGTTCCTGAGCACCGTGTAGAGGTTATCGGAGAGAACCCAGGCCGGGAAGATCTCGTTGTATGCGGGCGGGATGCCGTCGAACGCCCTGAGCGGTTTGTTGATGAGGGAAAACGGGAACTCCACCTTCTGGGGGAGCGTGTCGACGGCGGTCGCGATGAGACCGTACGGCGCCCCGGTGAAATCGGACGGAAACTTGACATTGACGCCGAGTCCGAAGAAGAATCCCTCGCCGCACCAGATCTCCTGGTCCGGCGCCTTGGACGTATGGTTCGAGCCGACATTGGCCCCGTACCCCACATTGCCCTTTCCCTCCGGCCACAGGGCGGCTATCAGCATGGCCTGGTGGTGGAAGCCGACAAACGGCCCGACGAGGGAGGCCGTCACCTCGCCCTCCGCGACGCCGGTATTGGGACCGATGATGCTCTGCGTCACCTTGCCGTGACGCTCCACGTGCGAGTGCTCGGTGAGCACCGAATCGTCGACGATCGCCAGGGAGGTGACCCCACAGCCGTACTGCAGGCACGAATTACGCACATACGCGCCGTGGCTTACCTCGGTCCGCTCGTCGGGATTGCTGAGAATCGTGCAGTTCCGCACGAGTGTCGCGCCGTCGATCACGGCCTCTTCGCCCAGGTACACATCCTCCACTGCGGCAGTGTGCCGGATGACACCGCCGCGCTCAATGACACCGAAGGGAGCGCTGCATGCATCGACGTAGGACCGGACAAACTCGGCATACGCCTCGAGAAAAGCCCCGTCCCCCCGCCGCGTGGCGACGGCCGAGGCCACCGGAATCGTGATCTCGGCGTACGAGAGCACTTCCCGCCCACCCGTCTCGATACCGATCGCAATCTCCCTCCCGTTGCCGAATACGCATTGCGGCGATGCAACCAGGCCCCCCGTATCGAACACGAGGCAGCCTTCCCGGAGAACATAATTCGCAACGACAGCGGCCCCTGAAACGAGGCAGCCGTCACCGATCTCGGAGCTCACGATCGTGCTGTTGTAGATCCCGCACGGAAGGGAGACTCCCCGTTCCACGGAAACCTCCGCGCCCGTGAGCGCACCGAGCACGCAATCACCGCTAAAGGTGCTGCCGGCGATACATGCCGGCGTGAATCCCTCGGCCGCCAGCACCCTCCCCCAATCCGGGGAACGGTTGCCGCGGGACTCCAGTTCGTCTATCTCCGATACCGTAAGGGACCGAACCCGGCTCCCGAACAGGCGGCTCCTGCCTTTTTTCCGTTTGAGTTCCTTCAGGGATCGCACGAAACCCGATGTATCGAGCAGTCCGCCGATCAGAGAATCCAGATACTCGTTCATACACATATCACCCTTTAATTACAACCCGGCACGTGCCGACGGTATCGCACGTTTTTTTCATCAACGTCCTATCCGCTTCTGAACGATGTGCTTGTTGTCGCGGATCCAGTTGTAATACTCTTTCCGCTCCAATTTGGATGCCGCCTCCTCGTCGAGCACCACTATCACGTAACTGTGGAGCTGCAGCGCCGAGGCCGTTATCTGGCTCGTGACGGGCCCCTCGATGAATTCCTTGCACACACCAGCCTTGTTCTTACCGTTCGCTATCAGGAGGATCTTCTTGGCTTCCATGATCGTGCCGATACCCACCGTGATCGCAAAGCGCGGTACATCCTCCTCCCTCTCGAAGAAGCGGGCATTGTCCTTTATCGTCTGCTCGTACAACCCCTTCACCCTCGTCCGGCTCGCGAAGGATGATCCCGGCTCGTTGAAGCCGATATGGCCGTCGCGGCCGATACCCAGCACCTGAAGATCGATACCTCCCACCTTTCGTATCTGCTCCTCGTACCAGTCACTGAACTCCTCGGGATCTCCCGTGTTGCCCTGCGGGACAAAAACCCTGTGCGGGCTTATATTGATCATCTTGAAAAGGTTCTCCCACATGAAGTAGTTGTAGCTGTTCTTGTGCAGTGGTGCCAGGCCGAGGTACTCGTCGAGATTGAAGGTCATGACCTTCGAGAAGTCGAGCCCTTCGGTTTTATGCAGCTTCGCCAGCTCCTGGTACGTGCCGACGGGCGTGTCCCCCGTCGCGAGCCCGAGCACGAGATCGTGCTTCCGCTTGATCTCTCTCGAAATTATCGCAGCAGACACCTCGCTCATCGCCTCGTAGTCTGGCGTGATGATTATCTCCATACTATCACCCCTTTTCTATTGATCTCTTCCGGTGAATCCGTCGGTCTCACGCAGACGACACCAGCTCCGTCCCCTGCCGCCCGCCGGCGCCGCTCATTCTGGTAACCGTAACTCCATGATCGGGTGGAATTATAGATGCCGGGGCGGTTCGTTGCAATACATAGATGAGAAATGCACCCCGGGGACAGCGGCACGGCGGGAGATCAAGAGGGCGGAATCTTGGCGACCCGGTCCTTCCATAATTCGAGGAAGGGATCGGGCTTCGAGAGCGTACCGTAGTAGGACATCGCATCCGCCTTGCATCCTCCGGAACAGACGGCGGCGAGCTTGCAGTCGAGGCAGAAATCCGGGACCGCCGCGCGGAACTCCTTCACCACCGGGCTTTCCGAGATCGCCCCGAACTCCTCCTTTAGCAGGCTGCCGAGAATGATCTTGGATCTGTTACACATGCGCAGGTTGCCGGCCGGATCGATCGTGAAGTACGTATGTCCCGTTCCGTTCTCATTCAGCGGACAATGGGCCGAGAGGAAATTCCCGTATTTCGAAAGATCGACCAGGCACGGCTGAACCTGAACCCCGGCGCTCAAGCCTATTTTGTACTTTTCCGCCACGGGCACCCCTTCATCCAGAGCCTGCTGCAGGTCGGACGGACTCGGCGCCAGGGAAATCCAGTCCGGAAGGCAGCTGCCGCCACAGGCGACTCTATTGAACAGTATCCATCTCACGCCGAGCAGCGCGTTGAGCTCCACAAAATTCTTGAACGTACGGACATTTTTTTTGGTGGCGACGAATACCGTGTACACCTGGCCGCCGGCCTCTCTTACATTCAATATCGCGTCGATCACTTCATCGAAACTGCCGCGCCGGCCCACGAGGCCGTCGTGGATCGACCGATCGTCACTGTGCAGGGAAATCTCGAAATAACCGACACCGCACTCCATCGCCTCCGCAACCGCCTCCCTGGTGAGCAGCTTGCCGTTCGTGATGAGAATCGGCGTCACACCCTGTGATGAAACAAATGATGCAATTTCAAAGAAGCCCTTCTTGAGGAGGGGCTCGCCTCCGGAGAGACCGATGTTTTTACATCCCGATCCCCGTATCGCGTTCCTGAGAACGACCACGGTCTCCTCGAAGGAGAGCTCCTCCTGGGGGTAGTCCCCCTCCTCCTTCCAAACGTTGTAGCAGAATGCACAGTTGTTCTGGCACCGCTTGGTCAACTCGAAAAGCAGATACTGGTGAGGTGTTCTCCGCCCGGTGTCTGCCATAATTCTCCTCCCGCTGGACGAACGGCTGATCCCCGACGCCATCGCCGGGATATCAAAACGGGTCGCGGCATGCTCCGCCGGGGATCAGCGGACATGCGACAGCCCAGACATTACGGAACCGGCATGAAGCACATGGGGCGCGGTGTGACCCTCTCTTCGAGCTCCTCGACTTCCAGTTCCTCGAGCAGCTTCTTCTTGAAGTCCTCGTCCTCCAAGGCTTTCATGATTTTTTCCTTGCTCATTCCACCCACCTCCTTTCATCGAAAATGAACACACCGCTTCCGGCGTGTGTGTTCCGGTTGCTTCCTCCTTTCCTCGAACGGGGCCTGATGGATGCGGCCCCCCTTGTTTCCCCGAGTTGCCTGCCGCGACCCGTGACCACAGCATTCCAGATCTCCCGGACGGAAACATCGTCATGTACGTATTCCCAGCTTCTCCGTGAAATTCTCGAGGTACCGCGCTTTCTCGAGGATACCGTCGTGCCGTATATAGTAGAAACCCATGAAAACTTCCGGGTACCGCAGGATCAGATCCTCCAGTTCTGCGGGAATCTCGGCCCTCCTCCTCATTTCACCGGGCACCACGTTTCCCAGCGATGCGAATACGGAACACAGCTCGTCGGAATACCCGAGCTGAGCCTTGAACTCGATTCCGATGGGCGACAGCGGCATCGGTGATAAAAGCTTCAATCCCGCCCTCGCGTTGAGGTACCACATCGAGATAACGCTGAAGACCGTTTGTTTGAAATCCCACATCGTTTCGAAGGGGAATCCCCATATGTACGATGCGACCACCTTCTTCATGTACCTCGCCGACAGCTCCACGGCCTCCGTCGCTTCCTTGATGGAGAATCTCTTGTGAATTCTCTCGAGCACGGCATCGGAACCGGATTCGATACCCAGAAACAGCGAGTGGCAGCCGGATTCGGCCATTCTCCGTATCAGATCCTCATCGAGAAGGTCGACCCTGGCGAGACAGGTCCAGTTCAACCCCAGGCCCTTTATCTCGTCGCTAATCGCCTCGGCCCTCTTCCTCTTCAGGTTGAACGTGTCATCGGCGATATGAACGGTATCTATACCGTACCTGCTCCTCAGGTGGTCGAGCTCCCCGACCACATTTTCAATGCTCCGCAGGCAGGTTCGATTACCCCAGAGCGGGCCGACATCGCAGAACGAGCACCGGTAGGGACACCCCCTCCCGGTCACCACCGGGATGCACGTATAGTCAGACACGGCGATCCTGTCGTAAGCGGGAAACCGAATGGTGTCGGGATTCTGTATACGCTGCCGCGCCTGCGTGCGCCTGGCGCCCGTCTCGTTCCGGTACACGATACCCTTTACCGATCCCAGATCGCCGCCGGTCTTCATCGCTTCCACGATTTCGACCAGCGTTTGTTCACCTTCCCCGATCCCCACGGCGTCAATCCACGGAAATGACGAGACGATCTCCCCGGCCACCCCGGACGGACCCGGTCCCCCGAGGATCAGTGCATGATCGGGATGCCGTTCCTTGAACCTCCCCGTCGCGAATATGACGAACGGAAGCATCGAAACCATGCAGCTCACGGCGATGATGGGGGCGGCGTCGGCGAGAAACGACTCGAAGCAACCGGCATCCAGGGGGCGGGGATTTCCCGATATGAACATCTGATAATCGCGAAAATCGACATCGATACCGGCTCCCTCCAGGGCGGAGACCAGATAGAGGCACCCGAGGGGAAGGTAGATTTCCCTCCTGCCGTCCTCGTCACATGGAAGGGGAGTCGAGACGTGTACCAGCGTTACATCTTTTGCGGGCAATGCACGGCGCCTTTCGCTTGAACGATGCATTGCCGTATGGCGAATATCCTCGTGCTAACCGTCCGCCGCACGAGTCGCATACAGGCATGCATCAGAATGGATTTCCATACCTGCCACTCGGAAAATGTATGTGAAGCCGAGGATCGCAGAAAAAATTCTACAACGGACGCACTACCACACCACCTATTCCCACGCGATATCGTCTGATGTGCATTATTTTAAACCGCCCGGCCACGTTTGTCAATGTAGTATAAAATGCCGTATTCCCGGCGACTGATCATGTGGTGCGCTAACTCCATGAATCGCAACACGATTCGGTCTATCGCAATAATTCGGAAGGTATATTTTTGATAAGCGCCCAGCAATTATTACGACTGAAGGAGCCCGGAAAACACCATGCACCGGCGAATAGGTTGCCGATTCACGAAACGATGGTATAATATAAAAGCGGGAGGGAGGTCATATGTACAACTGTACGGTTTTTTTTGTGATCCTTGTCGTGGTGGTGGGGACGCCTGGAATGGCCCTGTCCCAGGCCGTATCGGAATGTGAGATCACCCTCGGAGCCGGGGAATCGATAACCATCGTGAAATATGGGCTCGAGATCGGCTTTTACGGCATTCTCCTGGATTGCCGCTGCCCCGAGGGCTTGCTCTGTTTCTGGGAAGGGGACGCCACGGTGAAAATCTGGGCTGCCCAGTCCTCGGAAGAACGGCTGGATTTCGAGCTTCATACGTACCGTGGATTTCAGTGGCAGGCAGGCTACGGTAATTACCGTATCACACTCGTTGAGGTTGCACCATATCCCAGCATATACGGGGAGATCAATCCGGGCGAATATAAGATACATCTCATAATAAAAGACGATCTCGCGCCGATCGAAACGACGACGTGGAGCAGGATCAAGGCCCTCCTCTAGATCTACCGGTTGCCGCCGCGCGCCGGCCGCTCCGTACCGGCGGCAGGTGGTCCTATTCCAATCCCTCCATATAGTCATCAGAAAAGTATTCCCATCTTGTATCCAAAATGGGCTGATCAGCTTGATTTTCATGCCGCAATGGATTAGGATAGTCTGTTTACGAGCCTGGGAAGGAAGTACGCGTTGGACGCATCGATCCTATCAATCAAACTCATAAAGGAGGTCCGATGAACAGGCGCATTATCTTTGTGGTTCTCGCCTGTGCGTTGGTGACGCTCGGCTCCGCGGTTCAGGCGGTCGCGCAGAACATCGACGCCAAGGAGTACCGGCTCGCCAACGGCATGCAGGTACTCATGGTGGAGCGGCATGAGACCCCGACAATCATGGCCGCAATTATAGCCCGTGTCGGCTCGGTCAACGAAACGACCGGCATCACCGGTATTTCCCATCTCTTCGAGCACATGATGTTCAAGGGAACCGAGACGATCGGCACCAAGGATATCGAACGCGATCGGGATATCATGGCGCAGCTCGACTCACTCAAGGTCATGATGCGGGCCGAGCAGCGGATCATGCGCGAGCAACTGCGCCGCGGGGAGATCGAGGACATGAGCGCCCCCGAGGCCAAGACAGCGCGCTACCGGGAGCTCGAGGCCGTCTTCGACAGCCTGATCGTCGAGCAGCGCCGGTTGATCATCAAGGATCAGCTCGACGAGCTGTACTCCAAGCACGGAGGATTTTTCCTCAACGCCATGACCTCGGACGACATGACCGCATACTTCGTCCGCCTGCCGAAGAACAAGATCGAGTTGTTCATGTGGCTGGAGTCCGACCGTTTCAAAAAGCCCATATTCCGGGAATTCTACTCCGAGCGGGACGTCGTGCGCGAGGAACGCCGGCTGGGCGTCGAATCGACACCGACGGGGCTCATCGAGGAGGATTTCCGGGCGATGTTCTGGAAATCATCGTCATATCACTGGGATGTCATCGGCTGGGCGTCGGACGTGGAAAACATCACCCGGGAGCAGGCCAACGCGTATTACGACACCTATTATGCGCCGAACAACCTGACGATGATTCTGGTCGGAGACCTTGAGCCCAAGAAGATGTTCGACCTGGTCGAGAAGTACTTCGAACGTATTCCCCGCGGTAAAAAAGAGCCGCCGGCCGTGGTGACCCTCGAAGAGAACCAGCACGGGGAAAAACGGCTGATCGCCGAGGCGGAGACCAGCCCGAAGGCCGAGATCTGGTACCACACCGTCGCGTGGAAACACCCGGACAGCTATCCGCTGGAAGTCCTGGCCGGAATCATGAGCGGCAAGACCGGGAGATTGTACAAGAAGCTGGTGGAGGAAAAGGGGATCGCCAAGAGCTCCGCGGGCGGCCGGAGGCGCATGTTCGGCGGCGGGGACGTGGCGGTCAGCGCCGACCAGGATTCCAAGAAGTATGCCGGCGCCTTCCAGATGACCGCCGAGGGGATATCCGGCGTTCGGGCCGAACAGTTGGAAGAGGCTATGTACGAGGTCATCGAAGATCTGAAGAACAACCCGGTAACCGAAGAGGAATTGCAGAAGGTCAAAAACCAGCTGCGCGTGCAGAAGATCCGGTTCATGGATATCATGTCGGGAATCGGCATCCTGTTCTATCTCGGCCAGAACGCCGCGATGGGAGACTGGACCGAGGCCAACAACAATCCGAATATGTGCGATCTGGTTACCGCCGCGGATATCCAGCGCGTGACCAACAAGTACTTCGAGGGCGATCAACGAAACGTGTTGGTCATCGACACCAAAGCCGGCCCGGAGGGCGGGCAGGCGGGCGGTGAGGATCCCCGGTTCACCCAGGCGGTGCAGATGATCAAATCGATGACAGACGCCGCCCAGCTCGAACAGATGATCGGGATGTTCTCGGCCCAGATGGACCAGGTCGAAGATCCCGAACGCAAGGCGCGGATGGAAGAACTCCTGAAGATGGCGACCGAACACCTCAAGGAGCTCAAGGCCGCCGAGAAAGAGTGAGGATCACGCCAAAGGAGAAACGAAGATGAGAAGATTATCCATGATATCGTTCAGCCGGTTGGCCGTGGCGGTGACCGTTCTCGCCTTTGCCGCCGTGCTGGCCGTCACATCCACCGTGGCGGCGGAAAAGATCGTCGACCATCCGGACAAACTGAAATTCAAGGAATTGAAATATGCACCGCCCAAACCGGATGAATACCGGCACACGTTGAAATGCGGCGCCCACGCCTACGTGGTCGAAAATCCGGAAATGCCCACGTTCGAACTGACCGTCCTGATCCGTACCGGTTCGATGTACGATCCGATCGAAAATGCAAGCCTGGCGGACATGACGGGCCATCTGATGCGGAACGGCGGCGTCCAGGGCATGACCGCAAAGGAACTCGACGAGCGCCTCGCCTACCTGGCGGGGGAAATATCCCTCAATATCGGCGTTTCACAGAGTTCCGCGCGTCTTTTTTGCCTTTCGAAGGACATAGACGAGGGATTGGCCTTATTGAAGAAGGTCCTTCGCACACCGGTCTTCGATCAGGAAGCGCTCGAGCGTTACCGCACGGATATCCTCTCCGACCTGGAACAGCGCAATGCATCGACCGGGGATATCGAATCGCGCGAGTGGCAGTTTCTCATGTACGGCGACCACCCGTGCACGATTCCGTATCGCCGCACGGAGCAATCCGTCAAATCGATCACCCGGGAGGACCTGCTCGCCTTCCACGAGAAGTACCTCTTCCCGAAGAACTTCATTCTCGCCGTATCCGGGGATTTCAAGACGGACGAGCTGCTGGGCAAGCTGAATACCCTGCTCGACGGCTGGCCCGACCGGCAGTTGAGCCTCCCGGCGATCCCCGATCAAATTCCCGATCCGAAACCCGGCGTGTACATGATCCGGAAGGAGGATGTCAACCAGTCACGCATCCGCGTCGGGCACATCGGCGTCAAGCGGGACATTCCCGATCAGTATGCACTGATGGTGATGAATGACATCCTCGGCGGCGGCGGATTCACCTCGCGGATAGTGCGCCGGGTGCGGTCAGACGAGGGACTGACGTACAACGCCGGCAGCGCCTTCGACCGTCCGATCGAGTATCCCGGTACGTTCCGTGCGTGGTTCCAGACCAAGCATGCCACCGCCGCATTCGGCACGAAAATCATCATCGACGAGATCGAGCGCATCCGCATCGAGAAATGCGAAGACGAGATCGTCGATAACGCCAAGACCAGTTTCATCAGCAACGTGGTCAATCCCTTCAGCAGCAGGAGCAGCATCGTCAACACATTCGCGGACGATGAATACACCGGGCGGCCGGATGACTACTGGCAGAACTACACGAAGAACATGGAAGCGGTGACGCCGGACGACGTGCTCGCCGTAGCCCAAAAATACCTGCATCCCGACAAGTTGGTGTTCCTGGTCGTCGGCGATCCGGACGCCGCGCAGAAAGGATCGGATAAGCACGACGAACGCTTTTCCGATTTCGGTGAGATCACCATCCTCCCACTGCGTGATCCGATGACGCTCAAGATCGAATAGCGGAATCGCCCGGCGGACGGAACGGAGAGATCCTATTACGGCGGATGCAATGGCCGGCTGCCCGGGGCGGGAGCCCCCGATCGGGAAAAACTTATTTAAAAACAATAATACATAACAATTATTGTCATTTGACAATTGCGCCTATATATGATACGCTACGATCTACATGAGGCAGTCGCCGGAACTCGGAGATCCGGCGGGATTTCACTTTAACCCCCTGAAGGAGCGTTGCTTATGAAACGTTCTGGTATAATTCTTCCTGCCCTGCTCATCGTGCTCCTGGCAGGAACATCGGTTGCCGGACCTCCCTTGAACGGCAGCTACGATTCGGTCGATCTAGGAGGACCGGTCTACGTCGGGCGGTATACCGAGGGTTGGGACTCCGGTGGCGGCGCGATAAAGTCCGGAACGACGCTCAATGCGGAGTCATGGGACGAATCGGTGCTCGGAACGCAGTGGCACTACTGGTGCTCGACCGAATCATCGGATGCCGTTCTGCTGGTCAACACCGTCAACCCATCAACGGGAAACGGTAACCGCACCTACATGAAAACCTTCGCGGGCGGCTACATCCGGCTCAGCGGATCAGGTCCGTGGGCGAACGGCGACCTCGAATACTTCGGCACCATAGACAGCTACCACGAGTTCGAGACGATTACGTATTCGAACTGGGTGCCGATCGCCGCCGTCACCAACGTGCAGGCAATCGCGAGCTTTGACGCTTACCCGAGCCAGTGCATGACGTTCTATATCGGCAACGGCACGCGGGTGGCCACGACGGAACTCGGTAATCCCATACCGGACTACTATCCGGATCTGCTGGATCCGGACTGCGACGCGACACGGACGGAAGGGGCCTTCTGGAATTTCACCTCGGTTACGCTGTCGATCGTGGACTGCGCGACGGGGACCGAAGAAACATCGTGGGGGGCAGTAAAAACGTTTTATACCGAATAGCCAGTTCGATCCATCCGGATTGATGCACAGTGAAAAGCCCGGTCTCCGGCCGGGCTTTTTGTTGCGTTGCGACCGGAATACCGGGACGGCGCACCCGTGGAATAGCTCCCGGGCTTACAACCGGCACCCCGCGTACCTGTCACTGAAACGCTCCGCCTCCTTGGCGACGATGTAGCCGCCCCCCGAGTACGCGATGTAGGGTGGGAGCGGTTTGATGAACCGCCATGCCGTGGAAAAGGTATACGCTCCCTGGTGAAGAACGGCCAGGATATCTCCCTTTTGCAGCCCATCCGCATAGCAGGAATAACCCCACAGATCGCACGGATCGCAGAGCGGTCCGTAGATGATTCGGCGCATGAGCCTGCCGGATGGCCTGGTCATATTGATGATGGGTGAGAAGGCATATTCAAAGAATTTGTAGTCCCCCAGCATGTTGATTCCGCCGTCCACGATGACGCAGTCCCGCTTGACCGCCACGACCTTCAACAGGATCGTGGTCGAATGGGTTGCGATGAAACGCCCGGGCTCGAGATAGATCGATATCGCGGGATTGAGGGGCATTATATATGTCCCGAGACACCGGGAAATCTCGACGGCGAATGTATCCAGGGGCTCCACCTCGGTCACGACGAACGAATACGGATCGAAGTGCGGCATTTCCCGCAGTGCCCTCTCGTCTCCACCGCGGTCCCGCAGTATGTCCAACATGATTCCCCTGTCCATCCCTTTAAAGAGAATGCCCTGGTCCTCCGGATAGAACCCACCCCCGATGTCGAGAAACCGGAGCCGCCGCAGCCGGTCTCCAGGAATATGCCTCTCCAGGAACCCGCCGATCCTCCTTATGTTCTCGACATATGCACGGGGCGTCTTGTTCCAGCTCGCATGGAAATGTATCCCCGCCCAGTCCATGTTCGGAGACCCGTCGACGAAGCGGGCCGCCTCCGGTAATTGGTCCAGCTCGAATCCGAACTTCGCCCACTTCGCGCCCGAACCTGCTGCCGGCCTCCCCCCCACCCGGAAGCCGAGGTGCACCGCGGGGCCCTCTTTCCCGTTTCCCGCCAGATCCCCGAGCATACGCAGCTCGTCGAAGTTGTCTGCGATGACGGTCACCCGCTCCCTGTTTTGCAGGGCGCATTCCAGCTCCCCCATGCTCTTTCCCGGCCCGCTGAACAGAATGCGATCGAATCCCAGACGGAGCGCAAGTTCCAGCTCGAAAAGACCCGCGACATCCGCCTGGTACCCGGCCTCCTTCAGCGTCCCTACGAGAAGCGGCAGATCATTGCACTTGAAGGCGTAGAACAGTTCGCTTCCGGGGATATGATTGCGGACGGTACGGGCGAAGTGCGCAGCCCTTTCCTTCAGATCGTCCACGTCGAGAAAATACTGTGGGGTGCCGTATGTCCCGGCGCTCTCGAGAAGAACTCCGCTATCGATGCGCTTGATCGCGTCGTGAAACGCATCGGGAGGGCTTTCCCGAATCTCCTCGAGGCAAATCTTTTCGAGCTCTTCCCGTAAATGTTTCATCATACCGGTTCATAGATTCTGTACCGTTTCTCCGTATCGGCCAGATCCGCAGATTCACTGACGCCGGCATTTTCTCTATCCTTCAGCAGGACGTATCCCTTCAGCAGGGATGTGTGGTCGAATTCGGAATCCGTCCCACCATCATCCGCATCACGATACGTGTACGTGCTGGAGATTTCCAAATGACTTTTCAGGCCCTCCAGTTCCGAGCTGTCGAACGATTGCAGGGTCCCATCGGGCGAGTCGTACAGGTACAGTACGGCGCCGGTGTTCTCCGGCATCCCTATGCAATTGCGGATCCCCATCTTCTGCATCGCCATCAGGGCCAGGGACGTATATCCGCATATATCGTACATCAGATGGTTGAAGGCGCTCAGGCCCGGGCGGATCGACGCTTCGAGGACGGTGATCGTTCCGTGCCGGCTCTTGAAATCCACCATGCACACCCCGGCCGATATCGAAAGAGCCCTGGAAATTTTCCGGCAGATGTCAACGAGCTTCGCCTTGCTGATGTTGTTGTGAATCAATCGCTCCTCGTTCAATAGATGATAGCCGGCGAAATATCCGAAATGCGGCCCCTTGATCTTTTTCGCCACGCGTATAATCTGGATCCTGTCGGATTGAATCATGAAATCGCAGCTGTATTCTTCTCCGGGAACGTACGATTCGAGCAGAAACTGCCGCCTCGGATCGAGCGTGATGCTCCGACCATCCAGAATGACCCTCTGTTTCCCGAACCGGGGATCTCCGTTGGTGC
This sequence comes from Patescibacteria group bacterium, assembly GCA_035529435.1. Lineage (GTDB taxonomy): Bacteria > Krumholzibacteriota > Krumholzibacteriia > Krumholzibacteriales > Krumholzibacteriaceae > DATKWS01. The sequence goes on along the minus strand of DATKWS010000100.1, from coordinate 501 downwards.
GGCCCACCGCCCTTTTCAGGCGCTGGAAGTTGAAATTCAACTCGTTCATGTCTTTGTTGTAGAAGATGTATTGGCTCTGCGTGCCCGACAGGACCTTGAGAACATTGGGAAATCCGACACGGATCGCCCGCTCGCGCGACGGTCTCGTAAGCAGCGTGAAACGGCTCGTCGGTACATCGTGTTTTTGAAAGGACCTCTTCAGCAGAAATTTATTCGAGGCGAGAGAACACGTGTTATCGGCGAAAAACTCGAGCCCGAAATGACGGGCGAGGGTTCTGGACAGCTGGAACTGCATCTCTTCATCGACGGCGAGAATACCCTTGAATGCAACCCGATGCTTCTTTTTCCACGACTCGATCTTGTTCAACAGTACGTTGTACGATTTGAAATCATCGACGATGTAGTGTTTCAGCTGAGTCCGGCATTCGGTAACGAAATCTTCGTCGCAGATCAGCAGCAGCCTATCCAGCAATCCCTTGCTCTCGATGGTTTTGAGGAAAA
>DATKWS010000099.1:0-10937 GCA_035529435.1 Patescibacteria group bacterium | reverse complement strand
GGTGGACCTCGGGCGCAGCTTCGACGAGCAGATCTATACGAACAACCATAACTATTTCGGTTCGGAATCGGATTTGAACGCCGATGGCAAGGTGGCGATCCTGCTTACGCCGGTGGTGAACGAGATGACCGCACCGGGCACCGCGACGACGCAGGGATTCATATCGGGATTCTTCAATCCCGTCGATCTACTGCCTTCCTACGTTGATCCGGCAGTGACCAATGGGATGGAGATCTTCTACGCGCTGGTTCCGGATCCGACGAATCATTATGGAAACGAATTTCCGAAGGAGTATATTCTCGAGGTCATCAGGGGGACCCTGGCCCACGAATTCCAGCACATGATCATGTTCAACTACCGCGTTATCGTTTACGGACAGGGCTACCTGCCGAACTACATGGAAGAGCTCTGGATCGATGAGGGGCTTTCCCACATCGCTGAGGATCTCAACGGGCACTACGAAAGCAACATCAAGCGTGCAAATCTATTTCTCGCTGATCCGGGGAATGTGACGCTCATCTACGGAGGGGACGACCTCGATGAGCGCGGTGCCTCGTATCTGTTCCTGCGCTACCTCGGCGACCGGTATGGGGAGACGATATTTAAAAGTATCGTCCAGTCCAAAGAGACGGGGACGGTGAACATCGGGCAGGCCACCGGTGAAAACTTCAAAGAGCTTTTCGCCGACTGGAGTGCCGCCTGCTACCTGAGCGGTCTCGGGATCACGAGTGATTCCCGTTTCAACTACTCCTCGATCGATCTCAGGGGCTCCTTCGATCCGCTCTTTACCACCGGGATTGCGTATCCGGCGATATCGAGTGTCGCCGGCGATGTAAAATCGATGGGGCCGGAGTTTATCGTCATGTCGGTACCTCCCTATACATCGTTGGACTTCACCGTCGGGTGCGCCGGTGGCGGGAGGATGAATGCGGTCGTTGTGCGAATTCAGTAGGTATCTCTGCCTCGCGGCGCTCCTGCCGCTGCTGTCGTGCGCCGCCGCGCCGAAGCATGAGACGGCGCCGGGCATGCGTATGCTCGATGGCGATGTCACGATCACCGGTGGCGGGCCGATCGACGGGAAAATACAGCTTACGACCGATAATGGCGAATCGTGGTTTCTCGAGAGCCTCCCCCTCGAGGGGGAACTTCTGGGGCTCGACGGTCATCGCATACGCGTATGGGGGGGTGTCGAGCATGTGGTCACGGCTTCCGCGGTGCTGCGTGTCGACCGGTACGAGATGCTTCCCGTCGATGGTATGTCCCCCATCATCGGCGCCATCGGTATCGACGGATCGCGGGTGGTATTCTCCGCTCAAAAAACGGGTGAGCGTTACGGGCTCGTGGGACCGCTCCGTGGAGCGCTCTGCAATTTTCCCGGGTGCAAGGCGTGGGTGTGGGGCGTGACGGTGGATGATGACGATCCGGGAGGTGAGAAGATCATCGAGGTGAAGGGGTACGGCATACTCGGTCCGGCACGTGACGCTACCGGTTCCGTTCCCCAAGACACGCTTCGTAATTGAGATAGCAGATGAAGCGGGCTCCTTCGAGCTGCTGCAGGAATGCACCGAGGCGGTCGTAGCACGGTTCTAAAGAATCCTGGAACCGCTCCCTGAGCGGCTCGGCGATCTCCTTGACCGTACGTATTCCGTCGCAGAGCAGCCAGACGGTGCTTCCGACCTCGTCGAGCTTGACCTTGAGGAACGGCTGTTTCAATCTCGGTTCGAGCCATTTCCTCAGGAACGCGCTCTTGAAGCGGGGCGCGAGGAGGGTGACGAGATTGTCGTCACCGATCTCGTGCTCGATCGTTCGTTTCGGAATGAGGTCGAGCAGGTTGACCTCCGGCAGGGCGCGGCTCCATCGTCCCATTGCAGTTCCCCTTGCGGATCGTTCGGGCGTACACGTTTGCGGTCGGATTCAGTATAAATATAAAACCCCGGGCTGGCAAGGCCCAGCCCGGGATTTTATATGTCACGCTCAGGCTTTGCTGCCCTTGGCGCTCTGAAGTGGAATGCGAATCAGTACGTATGCCAGGATGGCGAAGATCACCAGCGCAAGCCAGGGGTTCCCGCCCGGAATGATCTGCGGGAGGATCGCCTTGCCCTTGCCGGCCACCACGGTGGCGGCGATGATGATCCCCATGAGGGCCTGTCCGGCGATGAGACCCGACGCGAGGAGTATGCCGGCATTTTCGACCTTCTCCCTGTCGAGGTTCCGTTTCTGCCTGACCGAGTCGATGATCCACTTTATAGTGCCGCCGATGAAGATGGCAAACGTCGTGTGGAACGGCAGGTACATCCCGACTGCGATCAGCATCGGAGACGGCGCGCCGATCAGGATCAGCGCGACCGAGAACAACGCACCCATGATGACGAGCGGCCAGGCCATCTGTCCGGTGATGATACCCTGGCTGAGCATCGCCATCAGGCCCGCCTGCGGCGCAGGGAGCAACTCGCCGCCGATACCGCCCATCTCCGCGTACCCCGTATGGAGCAGTTGGAGTACGAGGGCCATCACGAAGGCCGCGGCAATGACGCCGATGATGCAGCCGAGTTCCATTGCCTTGGGCGTTCCACCGAGTAGGTGCCCCGCCTTGAGATCCTGTATGATATCCCCGGCGACGCCGCTCGAGCAGCAGACCACGGCGGCCACGCCGAGGACGGCCGCAATGCCGAATGCCCCCTTTACGCCGACGGCCACCATGAGGATCGCTGCGACGATGAGTGCCGAGAGTGTCAGCCCTGATATCGGGTTGTTGCTCGATCCGATCGTTCCGACGAGGAATCCCGCCACCGCGGCGAACAGGAAGCCGGCGATCGTCATGACGACGGCCGAGACGATCGCGCCGACCAGGCTGTGGCTGAAGTGGTAGTACAGGATCGCTATCGGAATGACCAGAGCGATGATGGCGATGATCGTCCCGGAGTAGGGGAGGTCACGCTCGAGCCGGTTGGTCTCGGTGGCGCCGCCGCCCTTGCCGATCTTCTGAAGATCCTTGAAGGCCCGCGCGATTCCAGTACCGAGGGATTTGCGCATCTTGAAGAGTGTGTAGAGCGCACCGACGAGCATGGCGCCGACCGCCAGCGGGCGTACCTGTGAGTTCCAGACGGCCGCGGTGATGTCCATCCAGTTGTTTCCCGCATCGACGATGCCCTGGAATCCGCCGTTGATGAAGATGAAGAGCGGCACCATCAGCATGTGACCGAAAACACCCCCGGCGAAAACGATCGCGGCAAGCTTCGGCCCGATGATGTAACCGACGCCGAGCATCGCCGGGGACGCATCGGGGGATTCGATGAATATACCGCCTCGCGGATTGCTCGTCGTGCCGATTCGTTCCATCCCGCTGGTCATGAGCTGGAAGTTGCGCACGATCGGAAGGGTCCAGAATTTCCGCACGAATCCCTGCACGACCTGGAGCCCGAAGTCGTTCCGGAACAACTCGAGGATCGCCGACAACCCGATGGTTCCGAATACATACTTCGCGCCGGTTTCGTGTCCCTGGCCGGCCTTCACGATCTCGGCGCAGGCCACGCTTTCCGGGAACGGCAGTGACTGGTCCTCGATCAGGACTCTTCTGAGGAATATAACGAAGAGAACGCCGAGTAAACCACCGACCAGCATGAGTGCGGTACTTTCCCAGTAATGAATGTTGTCCCAGATCGGTTCACCGGTACTCGGGTTCTTGGCGATCAGGAACGCCGGAATGGTGAAGATAGCACCGGCGACGAGCGCCTCACCCACCGCCGCGGTGGTTCGGCAGGTGTTTTCCTCGAGGATGGTACCCCTCAATACCCTGAGCACCGCCATCGCCATGACGGCCGCGGGGAATGTGGCCGCAACGGTCATTCCTGCGACAAGCCCCAGGTACGCGTTCGCCGCCCCCAGAATCACGGACAGGATTGCGCCTACAACGACCGCCTGTATCGTGAATTCTTTCATCTGGGCATCGGCGGGCACATAGGGCTTGAAAGATTCATCGGCCATGTACTCCTCCTTCCCTCGCAACGCAACCAATTGACGAATAGTACCGTCGAAAATTCGACACGCGACCTAAGTGAATGCATACTAGCTTCTGCCCGTAAAACAAGTCAAGAAAATGATACCGTCAAAAGATTGACGGTCCGGTTCCCGGTCCGGCTTCGGGCAATCCGGGTAACCGAATGCCGGACAATGAAATGACACCGGGCGGTACGTCCCGGAATGGATGTTGCGTTTCTACCGGGGACATGGAGGCGATCATTGGAAGATTCCTCTCGCTGCTGTGCGAGATGTGCGGGGCGAGTGCCGCCCATCTCCTCGTCGGATACACGGGAGAGGATGAACGGCTGATCCTGCTGGATCAGAGACACCGCTCGATCCACACGGACGAGACGATGCATGCCGCGTGCTCCCAGATCCCGTTCGTGCTTTCGACTCCGGCGGTACATCGCGAAGATGGGCCGCCCGCCTATCGTTCGCTTCAGGACAGCCGGTTTGCCTCGCATTCCTTGCCGGAGTCCCAGCGCTGGCCCGAGGCGGTGTTCGGTGAGGGGGGTTCGTCACGATGGCACCTGACGCATCAATTCGGCACGAGGGACTGGTTGTTCGAGGGTATGGCGGAAGGATTGCTCATCGAGATACGGCTCGAGATCCCCGGTGCGGACGGCGGCCAGGTACACCGGCGGTTGCATACCGTTCTGGCATTCCTGCACCTGCTCGAAACGTTGCTCCCCAATCTCGATCTCTTGCTCCCCACAGTTCCACGCCATGTGGATGGATGGCGTGGGGTGTTCGATCCGCCGCTGGTGGGCGTGTCCGCCGTCATACTCGATCTCCGGCGTCAGATTTGCGCGGCGGCCGGCGCCACGATCCCCGTGCTTATCGAAGGGGAAAGCGGAACCGGCAAGGAGATCATCGCGCGCAATCTCCATCACCTCAGCGAGAGGCGGTCACGCCCCCTCGTCATCGTGAATTGCATGGAACTACCGGAGTCGCTCCTTCAGACCGAGCTGTTCGGGTACCTCAAGGGAGCGTTCACCGGCGCCTCGAAGGACCGGATGGGACTCGTGGAAAGCGCCGACGGGGGAACCCTCTTTCTCGACGAGATCGGTGAAATGCCGCTCACGCAGCAGGCGGCTTTGCTCCGCGTACTCCAGGAGCGTGAGGTGCGGAGAATCGGTGACAGCCAGCGCCGGGCGGTCGATGTCCGGTTCATCTTCGCGACCAACAGGGATCTCGCGGACCTGGTGAAACAGGGACGGTTCAGGAGTGATCTCTACTTCCGCATCAACGGTGTGCGACTCTTTATCCCTCCGTTGCGGCAGCGAAAGGAGGACATCCTGCCATTGGTCAAACACTTCATCGAACGGAGCACCGTACGCGAGAGATCGATCACCGGGATAGTCCCTGGCACGGTATCGAGGATGCTCGCGTACCGGTGGCCGGGGAATGTTCGCGAACTGCGCAACGAGATCGAGAGGGTCATTGCCATGAATCGCGATACGAAGCGGATATCGCCCGCCATGCTCGCTCCCCGTATCCGGGAGGCACAGCCCGTTCCGGTAAAACAGTACGTGGGTGAGACGCTTCCGGCAGCGGTGGCGCGGCTGGAACGCAGCATGATATCCGATGCGCTCGAGCGCAACGGTGGTAACCGGACAAGAACGGCGGCGGTGCTCGGCATTACCCGGCAGGGGTTGTTGAAGAAGATCAAGCGGCACGAGATCGATGCATAATCCCAATTATGGGCACCAATGCGGTCAAGGGCGGTATGCACCGCCCCTGACCGTGTATTCTGTTCGGCTCGATCCGGAGGAATGACGGCGGCCGCCCTACCGTATGATGGTTTTAATCGCGCCCCAGGACGTATCCTCCGTATCGATCGTTATATCGTGCGAGAATGCGGTGAAGCATTCCCCGCCGTCCTTGCGGTCGTTGTAGTTTTCGTCGGCGTAGGCCCACACGTGCAGACCGTAACATCCGTACCAGGTGACCGAAAAGGACATGATGTCTGAATAGTTGTTTCCCCGTTCGGTCGGCGTCGAGACGACCATGTCGCCGACGCCGTACACCAGGTTGGTGAGACGAACCCCGTCGACAATGACCGTCGGCACGCAGTCCCCCTTCTTCTCCACGAATCCGAACACGAGCTTGATATTCTCGTAGATCGTCTGATCGTTCGAGAAACCGTCGAGGATCAACGTGAAGCTCGACCCCGAGAAGAAGTAACCTTCCATACCGTCGAACGAAGGCATGAACCCTATCAGGTTTGGAGCCTGGTAGATGCTGTGGTCGATCTCGTTGGTACCAATCTCGAGAAGCACTTCACCGCCCCTGTCGTATTCCGGATCGTACAGGGGATGGCCCAGTCCTACCGTGTAGTATTCGCTCGGATCGTACATGTATATGCAATCATTTCCGGGATAGACGACAAGGCATGGATCGGCCATGACCGTTGACGAGATACTAAAAATTATGCTCGTAACGGTAAGGAGAGCCGCTGATAGTGGTAACCTTTTCATGTTGTAACTCCTTGGTTGTCGCTTCGCTAGCTGTGTTTTTTTCATCAACCGAAAAGGTTATTCTAATCCATAATCATTCTCACTGTATTCAGTATAACAGATAATTCCTTTATTGTCAATTGACGAATCCAATAGGCGATTCCGCAACGATCTATAATATAAGGGAGTTAGACCGTTTTACGGTGTGATGAAGCGGTACTGTACTTCCCGGCATCGGCTCATGCTTCTCCATTTCGCTTCCCCGAAAGGATTGGACGTTTTGCGTTTTTACTCGGATCTGGTACATTCAATCCGTGGATTCGGGGCCATTCGGGAGGTGGGGGAGGAGCCGTGAATTTGCATGAGAAGGCCGGTAGCACGGCCGTCGGAAGACGGCTGGATGGCACGGGGCCGTATTCGCATTCCGAAGGATTGGTGAAATGAGCTGGAAGTCGTTTATCAGAACATACGGGAGCGAACTGCTCGCCGGCGCCCTCGGGGGCCTTCTGCTCGCTCTCTCGTTCCCTCCGTTTCCCACAAGGTATCTCGCTCTGATCGCCCTCGTGCCGGTTTTCCGGTACTTCATCATCACAGCGGGGCGGAGCGTCGATCGGCCGCTCCGCCGCGCCTTCGTGCTGGGGTACACGCTCGGATTCGCCTGTTTTCTCACGATGCTCTACTGGATTTCCAACCTGATACCCGCCTCGAGCGCCCGAATGCCGTGGCTGATGATTCCCGCCACCGTTCTGCTCGTACTCTATCTCTCCTGTTACACGGCGCTCTTTTCGATCGCGCAATCATTCCTGCAGGTACGGTTCGGCACGGCGAGCCTGTTCGCCGCACCGGCGCTCTGGTCCCTGCTCGAGCTCGCCCGTTCGCGGGGGGAGCTCGGATTTTCATGGGGGATTCTTTCCAACACGCTGGTCAGATTCCCCATCGCCGTTCAGGGCGTCTCCTTCTATGGTCCCTTCGGACTCTCGCTGATTATCGTTCTCGTCAACCTGCTCGTGTCCTTCGCACTGTTCGGTGCGTCCGGCCGCCGCCGTGCGGCGGCGCTTGCCGCTATCGCGGTAGTCGCGGGTGGGCATCTCGCTTGGGGGGCACTGGAGATTGCGCGATTCGACCGCGCGCTGTCGGAACGCCCGGAGAGGGGGACCGTGGCGATCGTCCAACCGAATCTCGATCTCGCGATCAAGTGGAACCCGGCGTATCGTGATACGATATTCCGCGAGATCGAGGAGCTGGCGATCCGGGGGGGAGCCTCTGGCGCGGATCTCGTCGTTTTCCCCGAGACGGCCGCCCCCATGGCGTTCAGCCACCAGTACTCGTATGTCCGGTGGCTCAAGCGAATCGCGCGCGATAACAATATCGACCTCTTTACCGGTTTTATCGATTTCTCTCGGGATAATGACGTGTGGCAGTCACATAACGCCGCCGGCCTTTTCGACAGCGAGGGGCAGGTCACCGGCATTTACATCAAGGTGAATCTGCTTCCCTTCGGCGAACGGATCCCGTTCAGCCAGTACATTCCGGTTCTCGGCACACTCGATTTCGGACAGGCTAATTTCAAGCCCGGAACGGTTCAAACGATCTTTCGTTCCCGTGTGGGAACGTTCGGCGCGCTGATTTGCTTCGAATCGACCTTCGCCGATTACACGCGGCGGTACATCCAGCGCGGTGCAGATTTTCTCGTGAATATCACGAACGACGGATGGTTCGGCAGCGAGGTGGGGCCGCGGCAGCATGCAGAGACGGCGATACTGCGGGCCGTGGAGAACAGGGTGACACTCCTGCGGGCGGCCAACACGGGGATATCCATGGTCGTCGACCCCGTGGGACGCGTTTCACACAGGATCGAACTCGGCCGGCAGGGGATACTCCTGACACCGGTCTATCCGAAGGGGGATCTCACGATTTTTTGCCGGTACGGGCACCTGGCATTCTTCGGTATGGTTCTCGTCAACGCCGTCGCCGTCGCCCTGCGCATCATCATTGCACGAGCCCGCCCTTAGCACGCCGGCTCATTTTCCCGTAACACCTCATGGAGGCGTATCGCACCCGCGGCGCATCGTGACGGCCGTTGACACCTTGGTATTATAAACAGTACACTTCCGGTAGGATCAATTTCTCCGGGTGAACAACGGCATCTGAAACGAGGTTGGTATGAATGTGCACGAATTCAGAGACATGCGCCTGCTGGCCCGGCGAGCAGGTGTGTGCCTCATGCTCTGCATGTTTTGCCTGGCAGCCGATCTCCGCGCATCTGCATGGGCTCAGCGGAATACGCAATGTCTCACTGAAAATTTTTACCTGTACGAATGTGTAGATCTCGAATTGGAGGTGCTTCGGCGGGCACGGTCGCATTTCGAAAAGGGAGAGATCGATGAGTGCGATCGTGAGATCCTCTCGTACTTTTCCTCGAGGAAGGGGCATTGCCGGCTCGAACCATGGGGAACCCGTCCCCATGCCGTGCAGGAGGCGGAGTCGATACTCGATAATTCGTACAAGTTCTGGCTATACGACCGGTACGAGCTGCCGGCGGATCTCACCTGGCGCGAGAATCCGGCGCGTTCGAGGAACTGGGTCTTTTTTCTGCTGAGCTTCGATTTTCTCGGTGTACTGAACGAGGCGTTCGCGATCACCGGCGATCGGCGGTTTCTCGAGCGCGGCAGGGAACTCATCATCGATTTCAAGGAAGATAATTACAATCCGGAGCGATTGCCCAGCAGGGACCTGTCATGGTACGAACATACCGTTGCGATCAGGGCGCTGTTCCTGCTCGATTTCTGGCAGTTGTCGACGGATGATGGTGCTCCGGACAGCACGTTTACCGGGACCTTCCTCGATCTATTGTGGCGCCACGCGCGTTTTCTCGAGGCCGATTGTAACTATACCGGGGACAGCAATCATGGAATCTTCAATGCGGCGGCGATGCTGCGGATTTCCCTGCTGTTTCCTGAATTCAGGGAGGCGTCGCACTGGCGCGCGGTGGCGGTACAGAGACTCGAATCGCAGCTTTTTGACAACGTGACCGGTGATGGTATACATGCTGAATACTCGCCCTGGTATCAGATCTGGGTGGCCGGCGTTCTCGAGCAAATCCGTCGGGATTGCCGCATGAACGGTATTCGCATCTCGAAGGAAGTCGGCCTGACGATCGCGCGGCTTTCCGACGCCATTCCCCATCTCTTCCATCCCGACGGCACCATTGCACTCTTCGGCGACTCGGATGCATTTCCGAGTATGCCGTATCAAGATCTCGCGCTCTCGCGATTGGCGGTGTATCGCTATATCCGTTCGGGGGGTCGGTACGGTCCCCGGCCCAGAGAACGCACGCGCGAATTCCCCATTGCCGGTTTCTACAGCATGCGGAGCGGATGGGGAAAAAAGAGGCCGCTGAAAGAGGAAACGTGCCTGCTGATCAATCTGTCGGGCAGGGCGAAGCAGCACGATCATTACGATAACATGGGCTTCGAGTTCTCCGCGAAGGGTCAAAAATGGGTGACCGATCTCGGCAGGTGGGCGTACGAGCATGGCGATATCAGGCGGCGGTTCATTATTTCACCGATGGCTCATAATATCGTAGTGCCGCATTCCCTCGATACCATTGGCGGGTCGGGTAAACGCGGGCAGGTCGTTCCACTGGAAACCAAACGCGGCGGGGAGGATCACCGGCGACCCGGGCGGGTGCCGTTACGCCGCACGTTCAGGCGCGACCTTCCGAAGCTGAATGATAGAGAGCTCTTGAATCTCATAGCCGGCGTGTCCCTCAGCGACTCGGCCGCCATCCAGGCCGTGATCGACACGATCAGCGCGATCCGGGACATCGATACGAAAATTGCCGCATGCAGGAGATTGCTGTCCCGGAATCCGCGTGGCTTCGTCGACAAGCTCGAGCTCCACCTCGCCTTCTGTCTCGGTGAGGAGAAGAATGATATCACCTCGGCACGACGATACCTGGAAGACATCATCGAGTATGGAACGGATGACGGAGCTCAAACCGTCGCCCGCGAGCTACTCGCCCTGTACGTGCAGCAGCAGGGAGAGGCCGAAGGCGGGAACGAGGAAACAACGGAGGCCCCGGAGCAGCCCTCCGTGCTCACCGAGGAAAAGCCGAACATGCAAGCGAAGCCCGACCGGTACCACTGGATATCACGGAGGGGATACGATTATCTCGAAGCGGGCGTGCAGTACAGAAAAGGGTATTTCTGGTCACGGGCGTTCCTTTTCATCAAGCCGTATCACCTCCTGGTCATCGATGTCATTCAATCCGACACACCGCGCAAGGCAAAGCAGCTCTTCCACATGCCGCCGTCAGTGGGAGTGACCAGGGATGGCGATCGCTACCTTCTCTCGACGGACGACTCGCTTCGTTGTATCGTCAAATCTCTGTTCGTGGAGCCGGAAGAGGAGTACTCGATCATCAAGGGACAAAAAACGCCGAATTACCAGGGTTGG
>DATKWS010000098.1:0-6450 GCA_035529435.1 Patescibacteria group bacterium | reverse complement strand
GATGTGGGTATCGTGGAAGTGGGTGGACAGGCCGTGGCCGTGACGACGGATCCCGTGTTTATCGTTCCCGAGTACGGGTGGGAGCGGGCCGCCTGGTTCGCGATTCATATCCTTGCCTCGGATGTAGTGACGAGCGGCTTGGCACCGACGTACCTGTCGATCGATCTCAACCTGCCGATGGATATCGGCGAAGAGCAGCTCGAGACGATGTGGACGGTCATGCACAACGAATGCGAGAAGCTGGGCATTGCGGTGATCTGCGGTCATACGGCCAGGTACGAGAACTGCCATTACCCGATGGTCGGCGGCGCCACGGTGATCGCCGTGGGGCCGATGAACGCGTACGTCACGCCGATAATGGCCGGAGCCGGTGATCATATCATTATCACGAAAGGACCGGCGATCGAGTCCTCCGGCATCTTCGCCACGATGTTTCCCGACAAGATCGCCGCGGCATTCGGAAAATCATTCTCCGAAAAATCGCAGGAGCTTTTTTACAAGATGTCTGTGGTCGAGGATGCCCTGACGGCGGTGACGGTGGGTGTGCGCGAGAACGGCGTGACCGCCATGCACGATGCTACCGAATGCGGTATCTGGGGCGGCGTGTACGAGCTGGCCCGGGCCGCGGGGCTCGGTGTCGTACTGGACAAGGATGCCATCGTCGTCGAGGAGTGCGTCGTCGAGATCAGCGGGCTGTTCGGCATAGACGACCCGTACGCCGCCATCAGCGAGGGAACCTTGATTCTCTCCTGCCGCCCGCACCGCTCCTCCGCCGTGGTCCGGGCATTGAAGAACAGGGGCATCCCGGCATCCATCGCCGGTGAATTGACGTCTCCCGGATCGGGGATGACGGTGGTGTCCGAAGGCCGCGAGCGTCCTTTCGAGCACCCGCGGGTGGACCCGTTCTGGCAGGCATTTTACCGCTCACTCGGGAAAAAACAGAATGCATCCCGAAAAATCACTTGGTAATACGCGGGAAGCGCATTATTGTTGGTAGTTGGTAGTAGCAACTAATAGTACACGCACGGAGGGTGAGAGGAGGCACGAATTGTCATCCAAGCAGGGGAAGCGCGATGCTCCGGTGAAGGACTCAGGATTGTATAAAGACGCGCGGGACCTTAATCGGGCGGTGAGCGAACTCGTTCGAGTCTACCAGTTCCGGGACCGGAAGTCCATCTTTTACTATGACGTCTCTGTCACTCAATGCTATGCGTTGAGTTCCATCATCACGCACGGACCGATGACGCTGAACAGGCTCGCCTCCGAACTGTACCTGGACAAGAGCACGGCCAGCCGGGTCGTCGGCTCGCTCGTCCGAAAGGGCTACGTGCGCCGGTCGGCCGATCCGGGTGATGCACGGGCTCTCAGGCTGGAGGTGACGGGAAAGGGTACGGGCCTCCATTCAAAGATCGCCCGGGATCTCGTCGAGGAGATGAAGAATCTCGTTGCCGACTATGATGTGGATACACGCAGGGCCACGGCCCGCCTTATCTCCCGGCTGGTTCAGAGGGCATCCGAGAGGTTCGGGGGGAACATATCCGGGGAGGATGAGGGGACGTGAGGCGCGGTATTTTTTTGAAGATTTAGTTGCATGGTGCAACTTTTTTCTGGGGTCGGGTGTATAAGAGTGAGTGGGAAAGGGCTGGTAGATCGTCGAGGAGCAGCGGGATGGAAGAGGTATTCAAGCTGAGACCTGCGAGGAGTGGTGATCTGGAGGCCGTGACGGATCTCCTCGAGGGTTGCGGCCTGCATATCGAAGGTATCGAGGAGCACGTTGCCGGCGGTTATGTCGTCGCGGAACACGAAGAAGAAATAATCGGTGTCTGCGGAATCGAAACCTACGGAACTTTCGGTCTCATGAGATCCCTGGCCGTGTCCCGGTCATGGCGGGGTAGATCCGTAGGCCGGCGCCTCTTCGAGGACCGCACGGCCTGGGCAAGAGCGGAAGGCATCCGCGCGCTCTATCTTCTGACAATCGACGCCGACGGCTATTGCGAGTGTTTTGGATTCAGCCGCATACTCCGTGACGACGTTCCCGACGAGATCAGAGGTTCCCTCGAGTTCAGTTCGCTTTGTCCGGTGACCGCGGTCGTCATGGTCAAATCGCTCGGCGATGATGGTGGTGGAAGCCGCCGCCGCCATGAATAAACGCGGTCGCTCCGTTACTGATTTCAAACAGGGAGGTGCAGCCGTGCAAAGGACAGTCGGTATTCTCGCGACACTCGCCTTCGTCGCAGTGGCAATCCTCGGATCGACCTGCGGCAATGCGATCGAGTCGGGGCCTGTGAGCGGCGCGGCAGTGGATCGGATCATCACGATCGGAAATGAAGACAACAGGGCGATGAGACATCTGGACCATCTCGTTGGCACTATCGGATCCCGGCCTGTCGGTTCGGTTAATTTCCTCAAAGCCTGCACGTGGGCGTGTGACGAGTTCCGGAGCTTCGGGCTCGAGAATGCACACCTCGAGCAGTGTGGGGTGGCGCCGGGTGCATTCTCCGACGAGAATGCGTTGGATTATTTCAAACGGTACTACAGCCCGGCATTCGTGCAGGAAGCAGATAGCGAGGAGATCCCCATCTTCAACGTGATCGCCGATATCCCCGGGACCGATCTTCCTGATGAGTACGTGATCGTGGGGGCTCACCTCGATTCGGCCCCACAGGGCCCGGGGGCGACCGACAACGGCACGGGCGTTGCCGCCGTGATGGAGGCCTCGCGGATACTCGCTGCTACGGGAGTGAAACCACGGAGAACGATTCGGTTCCTTCTCTTCGGCGGTGAAGAGGTCGGGCTCGTAGGATCCAAGGGCTATCTCGAGACACATCCTGAGATCATGCCGAAGGTATCGGCCGTCTACAACATGGATCACGGTGCCAATTTCATCTCTGGTGTCGACGCGACCGAGACCCTGGTTACGGACATGCGTGCGATATTCGCCGCGGCAATGACGATCGATCCCACAATGCCGTTCGAGGTGCAGGAGGTGGAATATCTGCCGGCGGCCGACCCTGACTGCTGCGCGGCGCTGGTCCGGAAAATGGACGATACATCGGGAATGAGGCGCGTCGTATCCTCGGAAGGATACGGAGCGGCGGGCGCGTGCGGGGCGCTGAATGCCGCCGATGGGGGAACGGGAATCATCGTCAAGGAAGTAACGCCCGGAGGCGATACGCTGGTGAAGTACATTGTAGTTGCGGGTGCCCCGGGCGGTGGCAAGGGGCTCGATCCGGAGAACCTCGATCTCGAGGCACTGGGCATCGATCCGGAGAAGCTCAAGGCCGGCGGTGATTCGGTGAAGAGGATCGTCGCCTTTGGAAGCAGTGATCATGCACCGTTTCTGGCAGCGGGGATACCTGCGTTCTGGTGGAACCAGGACGAAAATGCCACGGTTCCCTACCCGGCTCATACCGCGGAGGATACGTATGACAAGGTGAATGCGCGGTATCTGGAGCATTCGGCGACGGTGATCGCCCTGGGGGCTCTCGGTACGGCGAATCTCGACCACATGCTTTCGCGAGAGAAACTCACGGCGCCGAAAGTTGAAAACGCACGGTGAGCTATGACCGGGCGCAGTCTCACAGGGAGGAGCGGATCGATTTCGGTGGTGGGTGCGGCGGCGGGCGGCGTAGCGCGCGCCCGCGGCGGGGGCGTTTCATTCGTAGTGAAATGAAGTCAGCGTGTTTCCTTCCATCGATATGGAGGTTGCATCACAGAATGAATCGCCGGCTTGAGTGCTCGAATTCATATCGAAGTATATACGCGGCATTCCGTACAGCCAGTTGCCCCGGACCTCATTGTCGAGAATGAATATGCCGCGTGACGGCTTCTCCGCTTCGTTTTTGGTGCAGTGCCCCGTCTCGCCGGTGCAATGCCACGTGGTGACGACGCCGTGCCACCCGACCACTTCCATCGTGTTATCGGCGACGTACGTGTAGTTCGAGTCATCCCGTATGCGGACGACATCGCCCTTGATGAATCGGAACGCGCAGTTCCGCACGCTGTTCGAGTCGCTGTGGTGTGCGATGTAGATACCGATGATCGGCAGGTTTGGATTGCTGCTGGTTCCGAGGCACCCCCCGGCTTCGTATTCGCGGACATTTTCGTATGCGCGCTTTTGCGATTTTCTCAAACCGGCGATCCTCTTCTGCGGAAACGTGGCCGCCGTGCAATTCGAGATGTTCGCGAAGACGCAGTTGCTGATTTCGTTATTCCTGGAATTCACGACGCCGATGACGGAGTACACGATCGGCCCGCGGGGCGCCTTAAGGTTGCCGATATGTTCAAACGTGCAATCGGTGATCGTATTGTGGCCGTTCCACCCGCCGCGATTTTCCCTGTCGCCGGCGAAGAGTATTGCGCGCGAGCGGTAATTGGAAACGGTGATATTCCTGATCGTGATATTCGTCGCCTCTCCGTTGTCGGCGTAGAAGCTGAAAAATGGCTCCGACGGCGGATCGTCGCCTGAGGTGAACGTCGCGTTACTGGTCGACGGCTCGGATTCGAATGTAATGGAATGTTTCGAGTTATAGTATGTCCAGGCGACACTTTGATCGATATAGGGACCCCGGTCACTGATCAATTTCACGACGACGTCGGCGTCCGGGTTCAACTGCTCCAGGAGCGCATTGGCCCGCGACATACTTCCGAGCGGGGACGCCGCGGTCCCTGCATTCCCGTCGTCGCCGGTGGGGGATATATAGAGAACGTACGGTTTCGTGTAATCTTCCTGCGCGAGGGCGGCGCTGGAGAGCGTAACAGTGAGAATGAGCAATGCCAGTTTTTTCATCGCGGGAAAACCACCCAGTCGTACCATGCCGGTCGGAAAGCGGATCATGCAACGGTCGACCAATTCATTGCGGCCGAGTCTATTGATTAATTTCCCGGAAGTCAAGCAGCGCGGGGGAGTGGCTCTTCGAATTATCCTATTGCTTCAGGGTATCCTGCCGGGAGTACATGGACTTCACGAGCGTCTTGTAATCCGCGAGTGAGGGTAGGCGTTCTTTTTGTCTGTAATTCATTCCGCTCTCCTCGACTCGCGTCTCCGAAAAACAATCGCTTGAATCACGAAGAGAATAAATAAGACGACAATCATCGGCCACGGGGAAAAATCCTTGAACAGACGCATGGTTTCTTCCCCTCTTGAGGTTATTACTATTACGGTAAGACCAAGAAATACGATAAGAACGATTAGAGAATATATAATAAATCCTCTGGGCAATTCTTCTTTGTTAAATAGTATAAACACAATCCATTGATATCTATTAATATCAAGTTCCGTTGAATCATTTGGAACAAGTAGAATCAAACCAGGTCGAGTTCCTGCATCCGGCTGTAGAGGGTGGTCCCGCTGATGCCGAGCTCGCGGGCCGCGGCCGAGTAGTTACTACCTGATCGCCAGCACCTCTTTTCTCGGCGCGGTTTCGAAAAATAACGGATCCGCGTGGAGCTGACACTCTTCGCCCACACTCATCCGAACTCACATAACCGAAGCTCGAGGACCGGCAAGTTCGATTGTAAGGGCGATGGGTGCGTGCTTCGAGGATTTACCCCCACCGCTTCACTCGCTGCATAGTCCCGGACGGTCACTTTGGGGCTTCGTCGATGAACGGATAACTATTTAAGAACTACCACCTTCTTTGTCTTCGAGAAATCCTTCAGTGACAGCCGGCAGAAGTACACACCGCTCGCGATCTGTCGCCCCGCGTTATTCGTGCCGTTCCACCTCACGGAGAATCCTTCGGCGCGCGGCGTTTGCTCCTCATCCACGAGAGTTCGCACCAGTTGTCCCGCCGCGTTATAGATGTTCAGTCTCACCCGGCCCGGCTTGGGGATCGAGTACCTGATCACCGTCGCCGGATTGAACGGGTTCGGGACGTTCTGTTCGAGCACGAACGCCGGCGGGAGTTCGGGCCGGTCCGTAGCGACAACAATTGATAGCTCGTTCAGCGATGCGAGCGGATCGCCGAAGAAGCACATCATCCGCGCGACAAGCTTTGTCGCCCCATCGAGCGTCGGGTCATCGAGTATCCGCCGCTGGGCGGCGAGGAAGCTTGCGGCCATCGATCGCGTCGGATCGGTGTAGAGCTCCTCGATGAAAAACTCCCCGAAGAGTTTGTTCACGTGCTGCCACGTGCCGGCGGACGGCCCGACCCAGGCGAACGCTCCGCGATCGTACGCAGCGAGGAACTCTTCGAAAACCGGTGCGCCGTGCACGGGATCCTCCGTCCGTGCCCAGTCGGCCCCGCTGCAGGAGTTGGCGATGACGAGAGGGTAGTAGTTCATGTAGGGGGCGATCATCTCCATGTACCAGGGATTCGTGCTGTTCGCCTTGTCGAAGAAGTCCGCGGGTTTGTAGCGGTTGCTGAACGATCCCATCAGGACATGGATGCCCGCGTTCGATCCGTTCCAGAGGTTCGCCGCCGCGGTGTTCCGCTGCGCATTGTCCGG
>DATKWS010000097.1:0-35326 GCA_035529435.1 Patescibacteria group bacterium | reverse complement strand
AATGAAATGGCTAGAATATCCCACGAAGACTACCCGAATGAAACAGGTGGCGTTCTGATTGGCAATGTTTCATATACCAATACCTGCATGACGATAGTGGATCTGATCCCTGCACCAAGTGACAGTGTCAAGAAGCCGGTCATGTTCAAGCTGGGTACAGTTGGACTTAAAAGGGTGATCAAGCACATCGAACGACGCAGCAAAGGTATTTTTACTTACTTGGGAACGTGGCACAGCCATCCAGATGGTGGTGGGCAATCAGACACTGATAAGGAGACACTGACGAGGATCACTTTTCTTCGAGATTACGAACCGACTGTATGTGCAATCTGGACACCTTCTGGTATAAGTGTTGTGGCATAAAGATAATTTCACCAAGATGCGTAGCATAGCAAGAGGGAGTTATAGTATTTCATTGTTTAGAAAATTGGCAGAGCTCTAGATACCGTTGCGACCAATTCAACGGCTTGATGCTGACGCCTGGGCTCGATCGGGGCGCAGGGACGAGGAGTAAAATGAGTGATTATCCGACAGGACAGCGGATCGAATTCCCACAAACCGACGCGTATTCGCCGGAATGTCTCGATGTAGGGCATAGCAGCAGCGCATTTAGCCACCGGCAGAACGAGTATCGCCACGTTCGCAAAATACCGATATCGATGAGCTTGAGTCATGCCCTTGCGCCAACCGTTCAATTTTACCTCAAACGCTCGTACGGTTGGTTTGGCAGCCTGAAGAAAGGTGCTCACATTCCCATAGGATCGATGACATTCGAGGCGTTGCCAGGCAACGGTAAGGAGGTCGGCTATCCCAAAACCATTGACTGCGACTTGGCGAGCGGAGGCGATCTCTTTTTTACTAGTTCCATGATGGAGATCGATGTGCTGTCTCAGGTACGCCTTCGCGAACTGAAGAGTGAAACGTGCTTCGGCTGTTTGAACGCGAAGCTTACGGCCCGGAAGGTTACGCTCCGGCTCGCGGAATCTGACTTTAGGAACTCTAACAGCAACTCCTGCTTCCATGCTGATACTATATCACCACTCCGGGTCTACGACTACGGAAAAATGAATAAACAGTAATAATCCAGGATGTGTTGCCGTGACCGCATTCGGCTCAGAAAGAAAATCAGTCCAGAACCCTCTCATCCGCTACGCGGCTGAGGTCGGATGGACGTACAAACCTCCATCTGAAGCCCTATCGCTTCGCAAAGGCGAAGGCGGATTGTTATTCAACCGTGTTCTGGAGGAAAAGCTCATCGAGCTGAACCCGGGCCTCATCACAAGCGAGAAGGCCGGAGACATAATCCAGCGGATCGAGGCGGTGCGGAATACCATCGAAGGCAACGCGGAAATCCTCGCCTGGCTCCGTGGGGAGCAGAGCATTTTCGATCAGACGGAGAACCGCGAGCGCAATGTGACGGTGGTCGATTACGCGGCGCCTCACCGGAATATCTATCACGTCACCGACGAATGGCAGTACACGAACGGGCAGGATACGAACCGCACCGATGTGATGTTTCTCATCAACGGCATCCCCGTTGCGATCGTGGAAACGAAGAGCGCGACTCGGGCGAAGGGAATCGAAGAAGGTTTGATTCAGATTCGGGAGTATCACCGCGAGACGCCTGAGATGCTGACCGCGCCGCAGGTCTTCGATATCACCCACCTGATCGACTTCTGGTACGGAGCGACGTGGAACCTCGACCGGAAGAATCTCTTCAACTGGCGGGATGAGGAGCCGGGAAACTACGAGCGCAAGGTGAAGCGCTTCTTCGACCGGGAGAGGTTCCTCAAGATGCTCAAGGAGTGGATTCTCTTTTTCTACAAGGAGGACGAACTTCAGAAGACCGTCCTTCGCCAGCATCAGACGCGCGCCGTCGAACGTATCCTGAGGCGGTGCGACGACAAGGCGCGCACGACCGGTCTCATCTGGCACACGCAGGGCTCCGGGAAGACCTTCACGATGATCACGGCGGCGCGGCTGATTCTGCAGGATCGCTACACGTTCGGGAAAGCCACGGTCATCCTGATGATCGACCGGAACGAGCTCGAAGGCCAACTCGAGGGATGGGTCGAACGCATCCTGGGCGAGCTGTCCGCCCAAGACATCAGCATCGAGCACGCCACGAGCAAGAGGAAACTGCGGGAGCTGCTCGCCTCGGATTTCCGGGGGCTCGTCATCTCAATGATCCACAAGTTCGATGGCATCCGAAAGGGAATCAGCACGCGCGACAATATCTTCGTGCTCGTCGACGAGGCGCACAGAACGACGGGGGGCGACCTTGGTAATTATCTCCTGGGGGCGTTGCCCAAGGCGACATTGATCGGCTTCACGGGGACACCGATCGATAAAACCGCATACGGGAAGGGCACCTTCAAGGTCTTCGGCAAGGAGGATGAACAGGGATACCTCGACAAGTACTCCATCGCGGAGTCCATCGCTGACGGCACGACCGTGCCGCTGAAGTACACGCTCGCGCCCAGCGAGATCAGGGTCCCGCGCGAGCAGCTCGAAGAGGAGTTCCTGAATCTCGCCCAGGCTGAGGGCGTGAGCGACGTCGATGAGCTGAACAAAATCCTCGATCACGCCATGCGTCTGAAGACGTTTCTCAAGGCGGACGATCGCGTTCGAAAGGTGGCCTCTTTCGCCGCCCGGCATTTCACCGAGAACGTCGAGCCCATGGGGTACAAGGCATTCCTGGTCGCCGTCGATCGGGAGGCGTGCGCACTCTACAAAGAGGCCTTGGATACACTGCTGCCGCCGGAGTACTCGCTCCCCATTTACACGCCGGCTCGGCACGACAGTGAGAAGTACCCGTTGGTGTACAAGCATCAGGTTTCACCCGATGCGGAGAAGAAGGCGCGGAAGCTCTTCCCGAGGGTCGATACCCTGCCGAAGATATTCATCGTCACCGATAAGCTTCTCACGGGCTTCGACGCCCCCATTCTCTACTGCATGTATCTCGACAAGCCGATGCGCGATCACGTCCTCCTCCAGGCGATCGCCAGGGTCAACCGGCCGTATGAACGGGACGGCGGAACACCGAAAGCCTGCGGGCTGGTCGTTGATTTCGTCGGCGTATTCGAGAAGCTGGAGAAGGCGCTTGCCTTCGACTCGGACGTCGTGAGCGGCGTGATCGAGGATATCGAGATGCTTCTCGCCACGTTCCGGGAGCTCATGGCCGGACCCGCCCGGGAATATCTCGAGCTATGCAGGGGACCGGTCGACGACAAAACCGTCGAACGGGCGATAGAGCAGTTCGCCGATCAGGAGAAGCGCGAAGCGTTCTACAAGGTCTACAAGCAGGTCGAGACGCTCTACGAGATCCTCTCTCCTTCGCCCGATCTGCGCGATTATGTCGAGTATTTCGGATGTCTGTCGCTGCTCTACCAGATTATCCGGGTTGCATTCCAGAAGGGAGCGACCCTCTACGGCGACATTGCCCGGAAAACGGAGAAACTGGTTCGGGAGCAGGCCGTAAGTTACGGGCTGGACGCGACGCTGTCGATCGTGAAGATCGACGAGAAGACGCTCGAGGCGATCAGGGAAAACAGCCGGTCTGACACGTCCAAGGTCATCAATCTAGTAAACAGCGTGAGGAAAACCGTGATTGACGAAGCGGATGCGAATCCGTACCTCAGGCCGATCGGCGACAGGGCGGAAGCGATCATGGAGGCGTACGACGAGCGCCAGATCACGACCGAACACGCTCTGAGGAAAATCGAGGCTCTGATACGGGAGATCGTCGAGGCGCGGCGGCGGCAGGATGAGATGGGCTTCGACGCGGCGACCTTCTCCTTCTTCTGGACGCTGAAGCAGGAGGGCATCGTTCAGCCCGAGAGAACCGCAACCTTCATCCGGGCCGTCTTCGACCGGTTCCCGAACCACCGGGAAAACGTTGCGGAGTTCCGTCAGCTAAAGGCCGAGCTCTACAGAGTGCTTCTGCCCCTCGTCGGCACGGAAGGCATGATACAGGTGGCCGAGAAACTGCTCCGGGTGGAGACAAAATGAAAAGCCGAAGCGGAGCGCGGAGACCCATCCGTGAAAAGTATGAATTCAAAGAGTGGGTCCGCGAGTGGGCCAAGCGCCTCAATGTGACGCCGGCGCAGATTCGCGTTCAGAGAATGCGGAGCAAATGGGCTTCGTGCTCTCCGGGAAAATGGATCAGCTTCAGCGAGGACCTCCTCGCGGAGGAAGCGGGATTTCAGGAGTATGTGATCGTCCACGAGCTGCTTCACCTTCGCATTCCCAACCACGGCCGGCTCTTCAAGAGCCTCATGTCCGTCCACGTGCCTGGCTGGGAGAAGTGGAAAAACAGAATTGAGCGGCACCTGTAATATCCCTGCTCCAGCAATGGCCCGATGATACTTTAATTTTAAAACGTAACGCTCACCCCAGCGGCGGCGACGAGCAGCACCACCGATATGAAATACCGGAGCATCGATCTCACCCCTTCCTGAAACAGAGCGACAGCCGCGGCAGCAGCGCGGCCACGGGAACGCGGAGCACCCGGCACGCCGTCGCCTCGAGTATCGTATATCCCGCGCGCGCCGCCGCCTTGGCAGAGCGCCTGAGCGGCGATTCGCCGGCCGGCGCGCTCCCGAAATACCGGGCGATGTCATTGTTCGGTACGTATGCGCACCCTGGGAGCCGCCGCTTGATCTCCCGGTACGTGACGCCCCGTATTCCGCGGTCTATCAGGTCCTCCACGCTGTCATCCCGGCCGACGCGGCGCGAGAACAGAATCGCGTACCGCCTGGCGAGCCCGACCGGCAGGTACGGAACGAACGGAAGCCCCGTCGTGTGGCCGTCGATCGGCCAGATACGGTTGGGCGTCTCGAAGACGAAGAGAAATCCCCCGCGCTTCAACACACGCCACATCTCCCCGAGGTGCGCGCCCCGCATCCGCGGATGTATGTGCTCGAGGACCGCGTTGCAGATCACGATATCGAATCCGCCGTCATCGAACGGCAGCGGGTCGGTGCGCTCGAAGTGGTGCACCGTGATCGCATCCTCGAAGCCGCTGTCACGCACCCGGAGGCGCGCCAGCCGCGCGAGCCCGCCGTCGATCTCGACACCGTGCACCTCGGTTGCGCCGAGCCGGCCGAGGCAGACGGACGAGCCGCCGGCGCCGCATCCGAAGTCCATGATCGACGCGCCGTCGAGCGCCACGATGGGCCGCATCATCTCCCGCATCGGCTCCTCGATGTACGCGGGCGCCTCGGAACGGTTGATCTCATCCTTGAAATAGACCGGCCCCTTGAGCGCGAGGAGGAGCTCGAGAAACTCCATGCTGAAGCGCGTCTCGAACGTCTCCGTGTCGTCGCGGAGGCCGCACATGTCCATGTGCGGGCCCGATACCGTCACCACCCGCCGATCACCGCGATCATCGAACACCACCCGCGCCGCGCTATCCGGTATCACGCCTCCCCCCCAGTTTCCATATGAGAAAAACGGTCCGGTACGGGCCGTCGAGGTACGGCTCCGACCGGTAGACCTCCCATTCACGCCTGAGCAGCACCGTGTCGCTCTCCGTGCCGTACAGGCGGCTCGTGTATGTCGCCGGAAAGAACGCGTACGTGCCGTCATTGATATCGTCCCGGTCCCAGAACGCGTGCTGCACGAGGTAGTCGACATGCATCCCGGCGAGATACGCGTTGACCTTCCGCTCGCGTATCGCCTCCTGGTATTCCCTGTTGTTGACCACCCCGTCCAGATTGATAACCGAGCGCCGGCTGAAGTAGCCGAAGTAACCGGCGTCCTTCATCGCGAAGACCGCATCGGGTGGGGTGTGCTCCCGCGCCCAGCATGCCGCCCGGTACGAGGCGACGCCCCACACGGCGGTCGACCGGTTGCCGTAGCGTTCGGCCACGAAAAAACCGCATAACCCGGCGAGCATGGCGACGCCCACCCAGTACGCCGTCCGGTACGGCACCGGCGATTCGCGCCTGAAAAGCCGCGCCGCAGGCACGCAGAGGGCCAGCGCGGCCGTGTACAGGTAGACGAGAAAATGCCACTTGAATATCGCCCACTTCATAAAGAGAACCGTATGGAGCACGTGCAGGACGACCGTTGCGGACAGCACCGCCACGGTCAATTCGAAATAGTCGAGGCCCGGTGCGCCCGCTCCTGCCCGGGGGCCCGCCGCTTCATCCCTATCCCGCGCCCCCCGCCGGTGTCGTTTCGCCGCCCCCACCCGTCCGGCCTTCAATACCGCCCAGGCGAGGTACAGCACGGCGACGAGGACGGCCGCGCGCTCACCGGTTCCCAATCGCGAGAATGCATACCCCGACGGGGATGCATGCGGGAATGACGATTTCAATGCTCCGCTGATCGGCATCACTGCGCCGTACACGAGGTAATTCCTTATCAGGTACGGCGCGACGATCAAAGCCGTACCGAGACCGGCCGCCACGGCCTTCCGTATGTACGCGATCCGGTCCGCCCGCCCCGCTATCGCCCGCCACAGGCACAGCGCGCACACGACGGCCGGGAGAAATACCATGTCGAGACGCGCGAGCACGACGAGGCCGGTCACCATGCCGAAGAGAAGATCCATCGCGAAGGAGGACGGCCCCGTCACACCCACCTTCCATCCCAGCACGATGAGCAGGGTGAGCATGGTCACGAGGATAGCCGACTCCATCCCGTTCACGGCGGGCACCGCGACGAATACGAGAAAAAGGATCGCGACGGGCAGTATGACGCGCCGCGGGATGAACCGCACGCACCACCGGTATAGCAGGACGGACGCCACGATGAGAAGGATCGCCTGAAGGACCAGTACGGCCCTGAGCATCGTCCCGGGCGCGGCGGTATGCAGGCGGTACAGGGCCGAGAGGAGGTACAGCCACAGCGGCTGGTAACCGTTGGTCGCGTTCACACCGTCGAAGGTCTCTCCGGCTCCACGCGCCACGTTCTCGGCGATACCGAGGTAGTATGCCGCGTCATCGGGAATGATCGAAATGATACGCTCGAGACCGCCGGCGAGGGCGAAGATGAGAAGAAGCGCCGCCACCGCGGCCAGCAGTACGTTGGTCGCCATTGCGGCGACACGCTCCCCCCGCGGCACCTTCGTTTCGTGCATCGGACGCTCCCCGGATCGTCCCCCGAACATGCATCCTCGAAGTACGCGCTCAACGGCGTCTTTGGCGCCGGCGGCACGGATCGTCGGCTGCGCTCATCACGCCCATTGTGTATATCACTATTCACCGGGGAATGCCATACAGAATGGGATCGGGCTGGTAGAGGGAAAGGCCCACCTGCTCGGAGGCGGCCCGGCACCCGCCG
Organism: Patescibacteria group bacterium; assembly: GCA_035529435.1. Classification (GTDB taxonomy): domain Bacteria; phylum Krumholzibacteriota; class Krumholzibacteriia; order Krumholzibacteriales; family Krumholzibacteriaceae; genus DATKWS01. The sequence goes on along the minus strand of DATKWS010000097.1, from coordinate 28,036 downwards.
TAACATTTCTTGTACAGGTCGCATTCCGCGCAGTAGCCGGGAACGGTGCACCGCCACTGCTCGAGGTACCGCGATGCGAGTGTATCCTCGAGCCGGTCCTCGAAGATATTCCCTATAACGACGGGGGAGTGGTTGCAGAAACGGAGATTCCCTACTGCATCGAGGGTGAACGGGCGTTCGGTGCGCTCGGGGTGACACGCCGACATGCGGATATGCCGGTAGTTCGCCGGATTCAGGATGCAGAACGGTGTGCAGACATTGGATGTGATGTCGAGCCCGGCGAGGGACCCGGCCACCTCGTCGGCCGCGCGAAACGCCCCGCGCAGCGCCCGTCTACCGGCGAGCAGCCCCCCCGAATCCCGCAGCCCGGCACCGCCGATATTGTACCGGTTCAACATGACACGCCTGATGCCTATGCCGTGGAGAAAACGCAGCGTCTCCTCGACGCATGCCACGTTGTGCTTCGTGATCACGCAGACGACGACGACATCGCCGCCGAGGGACTTCACGTCCATGATCGATCGGAGCGCCTTGCGCCACGATCCGTTGACTCCGGTGAGAAGATCGTGTATGCGGGCATCGGCCGAATGCAGCGGGAACTCGAAGAGGTCGACGCCGAGTTCGACGAGCGCCTCGTAATCGTTCCGCACGGCCGCGTTACCGTTGCTCACCACGGTGACGGCCTTGCCCTTGATCCGGCAGTAGAGAACGATCTCGGCGAAACGCTCGCAGAGAAACGGCTCACCCCCGGACATCGTCACATGCCCGACATCAGCGATACTGAACAGTTTCTTCAGCGCCCGTATCGCCTGGCGGTACGTGCCGCTCGCCGGGTGACGCACCCCCGGCCGCTTCCACACGTTGTAGCAGAACCGGCAGTTCAGGTTGCAGTCCGTCGACGCCTCGAAAATGATATAGGGTAAACTCGGCTTCAATCAGCGCTCCGTTCCTTGATTCGTGACGTTGAGCCGATATGAAGCCTTGCACCGCTCACAACCGGACGACTGATCCGCGGCCCCGACATCGAAGAAGTGGATGTAGTACGTGCCCGTCGCGAGATCCCCCTCGATCGTCAACTCGAAATCCTCGGCGTACTCGTCGAACGCACCATCGAGCGCAAAGAGATCGTTCCTCTGCCGCTCGAGTGCAGTATCGTCCTCGATCCGGAAGGAGAATTCTTCTCCTTCACGCCGCTCGATGATGCCCTTCAGGAGGTTGCCGGAGGTGAGATCGATGTCGATGCCGTATCTGCCGGGGCTCGGCTCAACGATATGAAACTCGTTGGGCGGGGGGAGGGGAACGTAGCAGGTTGGACGGCTCTTTTTCCCGTCGATCAGGTCACACGATACGAGGCCGGTGAGGTAGATGAGAATGGCCCCGATCCTGAGCTTTTTCCTGATCAGCGATGGTTTGCCCCTGGTGAAGAAAACGAGAAGCGATATGGTTATAAAAGCTGCCGCAACGAGAGAAATTACGACTGGAATGAACAGGTGTTTCTTGACCATCGCACACCTCCCATCATCTTCATCCCTCCTTTCAAGATAACCACTTATGTATACTGTTTCCAGGGCAACTTTGTTCCATACAAAGACCGAGCCGGGGCCCCGAACGGGACACCCGGCTCGTAAGAGAAACCACCTCCGGCGTCCAGGTGCGTCCGCCGCGGCACCACGCACCCCGCTCGATCGCCGCTCGCGCGGGCGCCCGACGGCGCTGCGCTGCGTGCGAATATTACACGACGCCCTGATCGATCATCGAGTCGGCAACCTTGATGAACCCGGCGACGTTGGCGCCGTTCACGTAGTTGACGTACCCACTCTTTTCCTTGCCGAATTCAACACACTGCCCGTGGATCGCCTTCATGATCCCCTTGAGCCGCTCGTCGACTTCCTCACGCGTCCAGCTCAGGCGCAGGCTGTTCTGGGACATCTCGAGACCGCTCACCGAAACACCGCCGGCGTTTGCGGCCTTGCCGGGACCGTAGAGAATCTTGGCCCCGAGGAAGATATCGACCGCCTCGGGCGTGCTCGGCATGTTGGCGCCCTCCGAGACGCACATGCAGCCGTTCGCGATGAGGGCCTTGGCGTCATCGCCGTCGATCTCGTTCTGGGTCGCGCACGGCAGCGCCACGTTGCACTTGATGTGCCACGGACGCTTGCCCTCGAAGTACTCTACGTTGAACTTCTTCGCGTACTCCTTGATCCGGCCGCGCTTCACGTTCTTGAGCTCCATCATGAAGTCGAGCTTCTCGCGATCGATACCGTCCGGATCGTAGATCGTTCCGCCGGAATCCGACATGGTCACGACCTTGGCGCCCAGTTGGGTGCACTTCTCCACTGCGTACTGTGCGACATTGCCCGAGCCGGAGATTGTGCAGATCTTGTCCTTTATCGTGGATCCCTTCGTCTCGAGCATGTACTCGGCGAAGTAAACCGCGCCGTACCCCGTCGCCTCGGGCCTGATCAGGCTCCCGCCCCAGTGCCGTCCCTTGCCCGTGAGGACACCGGTGAACTCGTTCCGCAGTCGTTTGTACTGGCCGAAGAGATATCCGACCTCGCGGCCGCCCACACCGATGTCACCGGCGGGAACGTCGGTGTCGGGCCCGATGTGACGGAACAGCTCGGTCATGAGCGACTGGCAGAAGTGCATAACCTCGTTGTCCGACTTGCCCTTCGGATCGAAGTCGGATCCACCCTTGCCGCCGCCCATCGGCAGCGTCGTCAGGGCGTTCTTGAATACCTGCTCGAAGGCGAGGAATTTCAGGATGCCGAGATTGACGGTCGGATGGAAGCGCAGGCCTCCCTTGTACGGACCGATCGCGCTGTTCATCTGTATCCTGAATCCGCGATTGATCTGGATATCTCCCTTGTCGTCGATCCAGGGAACGCGGAACATGAAAACCCGCTCGGGCTCGGCGATCCGCTCGAGGATCTTCGCCTTCTGGTACTTGGGATTCTTCTCGATATAGGGCATCAGCGAGCTCGCCACCTCGTGCACGGCCTGGTGGAATTCGGGCTGGTTGGGATCGCGTACCTTGATTTTGGCCATAAATTCCGCTACGGCATCAGCCATCTCCGCCTCCTTTTTCGGGCTGACAGGGTTCTTGCAGGCGCCCTCGCCGGGCATTCCTGTAAAGAAAATGAACGTATGATCCCCTCCGACTCGACGGCTCAGGGACACACAACATACAGACCGGGCGGCACCATTGTCAAGCGCATTTTTTGCATTTCATTTTTATTCAATTGAATGTAACGCCGCTCGCCCGTGATAGTTGCGCCGTTTCAATATCCACCCGATGAGTCCAGATTACTATTGAAAAATATTGAAAATACCATTATATATATGCAAAATATTGTGAGTTAATTTAATCCTCACGGTATTCACCACTAACCCGAGGTGTCTTCATGATTATCGGTTGTCCGAAGGAAATCAAGAAGGACGAATACCGCGTCGCCCTGCTCCCCGTGGGAGCGGAGACGCTCACCAAACACGGCCACAAGGTGCTCGTCGAGAAGGGCGCCGGGGCCGGTAGCGGCATACTCGACTCCGAGTATCGCAAGGCCGGTGCGGTGATCGTGCCGTCGGCCAAGGCGGTTTTCGGCCGGTCCGAGATGATCATCAAGGTCAAAGAGCCCCAGCCCGGCGAGATCAGGATGATCCCCAGAGATCAAATCGTCTTTACCTACTTCCACTTCGCCGCGAGCCGCTCCCTCACCGAGGGCATGATGCGGACCGGGGCGATCTGTATCGCCTACGAGACGATGGCCCAGGATGACGGCACGCTCCCGCTGCTCACCCCGATGAGCGAGGTCGCGGGCCGCATGGCGATCCAGGAAGGCGCCAAGTACCTCGAGCGGCCGATGCAGGGGCAGGGGATCCTTCTCGGCGGCGTGCCGGGTGTGGCCCCCGCGACCGTCGTGATCATCGGCGGCGGCATCGTCGGAACGAATGCGGCGAAGATGGCCTCCGGGCTCGGCGCGAACGTCACGATCCTCGACGTCGATCTCGACCGGCTACGGTACCTCGACGATGTCCTCCCCGCGAACGTGGCGACGATGATGTCGAACCCGGAGAACATTCGTAATATGGTGAAGCAGGCCGACCTTCTCATCGGCGCCGTCCTCATCACGGGCGCCAAGGCGCCACGGCTCGTGACCCGTGCCATGGTAGCAACGATGAAGAAGGGATCGGTGATCGTCGACGTGGCGGTGGACCAGGGAGGGTGCATCGAAACGATCAAGCCGACGACCCACACGAAGCCGACCTACATTATAAACGGCGTGGTGCACTACGCCGTGGCGAACATGCCGGGCGCGGTCGCGCGCACGTCGACGTACGCGCTGACCAACGCGACATTCCCCTACGCGCTCGAGCTCGCCGACAAGGGGTACCGGCGCGCCGCGCTGGAAAACAGCGTGATCCGTACCGGTATAAACATCATCGGCGGCAAGGTCACCGACCGTGCCGTCGCGAGATCGTTCCGGATGAAATACAATCCCGTCGAGGAGATCCTGTAGGATGCTCGAACGGCGCACCGAGAACCCCCGGGTCGGAAACCGTGCCGGGGGTTTTCCGTTTCCCGCCCGAATCGTGTGACGGCCGCCGTTCGATTACCGGCGCAGGAGGATGACCATCTCCCGGACGGCGCGCTCGATGCCGACGAAGACGGCGCGGGCAATGATGCTGTGCCCGATATTCAACTCCTCTATCTCCGGGATCAGTACGATCAGGTGGACGTTGTGGTAGGTGATGCCGTGACCGGCATGCACGCGCAGCCCGTACTTCCTCGCGGTGGTCGCCGCATCACGCACGGCGCCCAGCTTGATGTCACGCTCGACGCGCGAGGCATTGGCATACTCCCCGGTGTGGATCTCGATCGCATGGAACCCGAGCCTCGCCGCCTCCTTGATCTGCTGGGGATCGGGGCCGACGAATGCCGCCACCTTGATGCCTCCCTCGCCCAGCGACTTGACCACGGGCGCCACCGCGTCGCTGAGACGCACGAGATCGAGCCCTCCCTCGGTCGTGACCTCCTCGCGCCGCTCGGGCACCAGGCACACCGAATCGGGATGCAGCGCCAGCGCGATTTCCTGCATCTCGGACGTCGCCGACATCTCGAGGTTGATCGTCGTCTGGGCCATTTCGCTGATCAGGCGCGCGTCCCGGTTCTGGATGTGCCGCCGGTCCTCCCTGAGATGAAAGGTGATCTGATCCGCGCCACCCTGCTCGGCCAGCATGGCGGCGGTGACGGGATCCGGTTCGGTGGTTTTTCTCGCCTCCCGGAGCGTCGCCACGTGATCCACATTGACCCCAAGCCTGATTCGATTCAAGAATGTCCTCCTTCCGCCTGGGCCACGGTAACCCGCTCGATCAAGGTCGAGACCGTGACGAATTGTACGCCCTCACGTTTCGCCCGCTGGATGAACCACCGCAGGTCGTCGAGGCTATCCTTGCGCACGTGCATGATCGCGAGGGCATTTCCCTTGCGCGCGGCGACGGAGAGGAGCTTCTCCATGTTCACCCTCGTCTCCTCGCCCTTATTATCGATAAACATGTCGTTGCTGAGACTCGGTACCCCCACCTCGCGGGCGATGTCCCCGACTACGGAGCGGGGCGAGGTCATGCTGTCGATGAAGAAGAGATCCGCATCGCGGCACACATCGAGCACCGCTTTCATGACGCGGCGGTCCGCCGTCGCCCGGGAGCCCATATGATTGTTCATACCCGATACACCGGGAGTCGTCCCCAGCGCATCACGGATTGCTCCCGCGATCTCACCACTCTCCATGTCGACGCGGATGAGCGGTATCTCGCCGTAATCATCCGATCCCCGCTCCGGCTCCATCGGGAGGTGGCAGAGAACCTCCTTGCCCGCCTCCCGGGCCTGCCGGCATATCTTCTCCGAGTACTTGAGACCGGGGATCACGGAGATCGTGAAGTCGATCTCCAGCGAGAGGAATCCGCGAACGAGCCGGTTGTCGAAGTACCCGAAATCATCGACGATCAGGGCGATCTCCGGGCCTCCGGACTGCTTCACGTCCGCGCGGGATGTCCCGCGGTCCTTTCTGATAATGCACCGGTGCGTCAACTCGCGCCGCGTGCCGACCTCGATCTCGATGCTGCGTCCCCCGCGTACCTCCCGGCATGAACGCACGCGCCCACCCGCCTCGCGAACGGCGTGATCGACGGCGCTGTTTATCCTGACGAACGATGCATCACCGGGAATGTCCGCCCGGTAACTGATGATCTCGTGAGGTTCCCCCGCTTCCCGCCGGCGCTCTATCCTGATCGCGTCCCGCCCGATACCGGCGGCGTTGAGCGCCCCGGTGACACGCTCTCCCAGTTCGGCCTGCACCTGATCGAACCTGGCGTCGAATCCGCTGTCGAGAAGAAACACCTTTCCGCGCGCCGAATCGAGAAACCGCACCAGGGCGAAGGCGGCGATGATCAGGAACGTCAGTACGATCAGTACCCTGACGATGCCTGAGGGCCCCTTTGATTTCTTCCGTGCCATATCACGTTCTCCACCGCCGTACCAACGTTCCGGGCACACACACTATAGGAAGCTCCCCGTACCGTGTCAAGGAATCGGGGACACGGCGCCGCATGCGGTCATGGAAATCGAGGGGATCATTCGACAAAGTGAAAGCCCGGATCGAGATCGCCGGTAACAGAAACGCGGCGCCTGCCACCGTTCATTTCACCGGCCCATCCCGAAGGGCACAAAAACGTCGGACCCCCCAGATCAGGGGGGCCCGGAGGAAAGTATAAGACGTACGTCTTCCCGTACTCTCAATAGTAATCGATGTCATACGCCCAGCGGATCTCGTACCTCGTCTTCCCGTCCTTTTCGACCGGGACCACGATGAACTTCACGAGGTCGTTCCCCGTGTAGGTCTTCTCGTCGCCGGGGATCTGAGCGCGTATGCGGTAGACCCTGTCGGTTTGCCAGCAGCCGGGGCACGGCACCTCGCCCACCGCCTCGATCTCCACCCATGACCCGGGATCGATCTCGAGTTCAAGCATCACCGCTCGCTTGAACAGTCTCTTGGTGCTTTCTACGTCCTCGGTGTAGTCGAGCGTCTCAATATTCAGCTCTTCGGCGTCCCTGTCCTGCATGAACCAGAGGTACTGGTCATGCAGCAACTCCGCGTACCGCTCACCATCCCGGTGCTTGTAGGTGAGCAGCAGGAATACGATGACATCATCTTTATCGGTTAGATCCGGCCAATCCACCGGATCAACGATATCCGGCCCTTCGTCGGGTTTCGGATCGAAGATGCATCCAAACGAGTAAACCATTCCCAAAGCCAGGATACAAGCCATCACCGACTTGAACTTTGTGCTTTTCATATCAAGACCTCCAGATAGTATAGTAGCATATTACGACAATTTTTGCAAGTCAACAAATACTTTTACGACATATCTTATGTACCACTGAAGTTGTTGCCCCCGTTCATCTTTTGCCCATCATGACCCGTTCCGCGAAGATTTTGGAGTCCCTTTATAAATATAGCATCCCTGATGAATACAAAACAGGGTGATTTTGAGGTGGCTTCGGAACCGGATCGGCGTGGACACGCGAAAATTGAAATGAACCGCTACTGCTGGTACGACCCCCTGATATTCGCCGAGGTGGGGAAGCTGTCGACGACGTCGTAATCCTCCCACTTCTTGATAACCCAGCCCTTCGTGCCGCGCACGATATGGAATTCGGCCTTGCCCGCGAAGATATCGGGATCCGTTCCGGTTCCGCTATCGAGGGTGATCCGGTACTCGCCCCAGTACGTCGCGTCGCTCGTGGCGACATCCCAGCGCTCGAACCTCCCCTCCGCGTCACCGAACCGTATCGAGCGCTCCCCCTGGTAGTCGCCCTTCAGCTTGGTCACGAAGTCCATCTCCTGCGTGAAATCCCACTCTTCGAAATTCCCCGGGCCGTCGTAGCCGGGGCGCGGGATGAAGACGAAATCGGGATCGAGGCTCCGCTCGTAGCTCGAATTGCCCGCCGACCCGAGCCCGCAGTCGAGGTTGCTGAAGACGTCGGTGGGCGCATTCGGCGGGATCCAGCACGTATCGTCCTCTCCCGCCGGATCCTCCGCTTCGCGCGGATCGAATATGCATCCCGCCTGGCACATGGCGAGGAGGCTGATGATCAAAGCGTATGTAATGTATCTGTTCACCGGTATTCTCCCTAGAACGCAAATTTCAGGGATGCGTCGATTATCCAGTACTCCCTCCGTTCGGCGGTGACATTCGGCCCGTACCGCCTCACATAATCTATTTTAAGGTCAAATACCCCCCCGGCGCCAATGTTTCTTTTACGATCGAGTCCGACCCTGAACTCCCCGGACTCGAATGTGTTGGAGGAAACGACGACGGTCTGGGTCCCCTGCTTGGCCAGCCGGCTGCTCTCCTGCGTCTGAAACTTGGCGCCCCCGCGAATGGCAAATTCCGGATTGGGCCGGTAGGTGAGCCGGAGATCGAGATCGTTGTCGATATTCTCGGCGGTCCGGCCGTAGCGCCGCTCGCCGTCGCGGCGCCGGTAGCTCCCCGTGTCCCGTTTCTGGTACTCGTGCCTGAACGCGAAGGTGATAAACCACCGGATCGTGAACTGCGCGAGCGTCTCGACACCGATGGTCCGGTCGAGCGTGTTGTTGTTCTCGTCGAACACGAACTCCGTCGACTCGAACTTGAGGGTATAATTCTGGTTCACCGTCACCCAATAAGCCGGTTTCAGCCGCAGGACGGGGACGAACTGGTACAGGTAATCGATCCGGTTGTCGGCGGACAGCGTCCGGTCGATATTGATCGTCTCGCGCCTGTTGAAGGTGAAATTGACCGAGGTGTTGACGCCGGAAAACGGCACGGCCGTCATGTTCGCGCTCCCCGCGTAGTACAGCACGTCGAGGTCACGCGGATTCTGTTCGCGCTTTTTCAGGAACCGCTGGTTCAGCGATACCGATCCGCGAAGCGTCACCCCCAGCGAGTCGGTAATTCGATGCGCGATGCCCATGCCGAACTTCTTGTCCTTCTCCTCGTAGCTCCCCAGCGACAACGGGCCCAGATCGACGTCGCTCTTCGCGTTCTCGATAGTGAACGACATCCGTCCCCGCTCGGCGTATTCGTACAGCACCTTCGCCGTTATCTCCGTTCCCTCGGTTTTCTTGTTGAGCCTCGTGTCCACCCTGTTCTTTTGCTCGTTATTATTGTGTTCGAACGCGAGATCGACCGAAACGAACGAGAGGGGCTGGAAAAAGGAGGTCATATCGATCGACTGCCCTATCTTGTGCTCTTCCTCTTCCCGCGCCGCCTCGGGATCGTCAAGAATCTCGAGCGCGTTGCCCCGCGGCGGTGTCACCTTCCGGTCGATACCATCACTCCAGTTGTACGCCAGATGGAACGGTTTTTTCTTGCTCACGCCATACTCGACGAAGGCCCGCAGCGTGTCGGTCCGACTCGGCATCCCGTCGAACGCGATCACGCTCCCTATCTCGCTCGCCTGCCTCCTCCTGCTCGTCCCGGCGCCCCCGCTCACCCTGAGAGAATCACTGATCCCGTAACGGAGAAATGCCCCGGTACCCCCCGAGAGCGTCCGGTCGTACTTGAAGTCGTTGAGCCCCCGCCGCGCGTCTCCGTTGATGGAAATCTGCGAGCTCCTCGCACCGAGGACCGGCCTCGTCAGCACGAAACTGAACGTGGCGCTCTCGGTGTCGATGACGAGATCCTTGCCGTAGCGGGCGAGGCCCAGCAGTGTTTTCCGCGTGTAATTTTCCCCGATACGGAAACTGAAGAGGTACAGATCCGGCTCGAACTTCGAGGCCGAGGCCGACAGCTCCTCGGTAAGCTCATACGTATCGAGCAGGCGGAATATCCTCTTCTGCACGTTGGTCCGGTTGGTGAAGATCCATCCCCCGCCGGGTTCGAGTTGCACACGTGCCGTGCTGGAAAGCTTGAGCTCCGAATCGTTCCCCGTCATCTTCGATTCCCACGAGGGCTTGAAGATGTCAACCTCGGTGGTATCGGCCGCCTCTTCCTTGCCCGCGTTGGACGTGTCCTGCGCCGCGGTGGCCGTTCCGCCGCTCACGGTTTCCTCCTGCTGCACGTCGACCGCCCCGGCGCCCCGAGCGGCGAGTACGAGAACCAGCGACATTGCGGCGGCGAACCACGCCCGTTTCGTCATCGCGCGCCTTTCATGCCGGTCCAACCCCCGTACAGCACGAACCAATCCGGCAATGCGAGCTGCTCGGGACGTCGGGAGAGGTCCACACCCGCGAGCGATCCCGCCGCAAGCATTTCCCCTGCATCGTTCACGCCCGCGGCCGCCCGCAACACACCGAGGAGTTTCTTGCGCCGCTGGGAAAACGCGAGCTTCAAAAAATCCAGAAAACCCCGCCTGTCCGCGGGAGCGCCCGGGAGTGCCCGCGGCGAAAACCGCAGCACGACACTCTCCACCCGTGGGCGGGGTCGGAACGAACCGGGACGGACCCGCAGCACCCGCTCGATACCGAGATAGCTCTGGAGAAAAACGGAGAGCACGCCGCACCGGCGCTCCCCGGGGGATGCAATTATCCGATCGCCGACCTCCCGCTGCACCATGCATATGGAGCGGACGCACCCGCGCAGGAATGCGAGGCCGATCAGGATCACTCCGGTCAGGTTGTACGGTATATTCCCGATCACCTTGTACTCCCGCTCGCCCCGGCCTGCCGCCTCTGCATCGAACTCGACGTTCCGTATATCCCCTTGTACAATTTCCACATTCCCCCGTGCCCCGAATTGTTCCACGAGAAGGGCAGCGAGGGAGCGGTCGATCTCATAGGCGACGACACGGGCGCCGCTCGCGGCGAGGTGCCCGGTGAGCGCCCCCCGGCCCGGGCCGATCTCGAACAGCAGTTCCCCCGCGCCCGGAGAAAGCGCCTCGACGATTCGTTCCGCCACGCGTGGGGAAACGAGAAAATGCTGCCCGAGACTTTTCTTGGCCGAAACACCACCCGGCTCATCCACCGGTGACCTCCCCGGGCCTTGGCTCCGTTTCATTCCGTAACTCCGCCCGGATAGTATCATAAACGGAACGGGGAGCGGACCCTGTTTTGCATGGAACGGATTCTCGCGGACCATTCAGATGACGGGCGAGGAAAGGTGATACCGTCTCACGGAGAAGGTCGCGCCGGGTATCGACCTCACGAGAGCGCCGCACCGTTCGATATCCACCTCGGGGTAATCGAGCGCCGTTACCATGCACTTCATCCGTGATGCCGCCGCCTTCCGGATGAAATCGACCACCGAATCGAACACCCCCTCGCCGGCGTCGGGGCGGCACAGCTCCCGGTAGGTGTACCGGTCGGGGGCGTTGAGGCTCACCGAGACCGTGGCGAAATGCCGCTCGAGCTCGGGAACGATGTTACGGCCGTGGATCATGTTTCCATGGCCATTGGTATTGAGCCGCAGCGGCAGTCCCGTGGTCCCGAGCTCCGCGGCGACGTCGAGTATCTCTTTCAGGCGCGCCGTCGGCTCCCCGTACCCGCAGAATACGATCTCACCGCAGCCTCCCGAGCCGATCAGCCCCCGCGCGGCGTCGATCATCTCGTCCACGGTCGGATCGGTCACGAGATTCAGATTGTAGCCGTACAGAAAATTGACGGTACGGAGCCGCGAGCAGAAGATGCAGTTATTCGTGCATATGCCGGTTACATTGAGGTAACAGTTGTTCCGCAGGCGGTACGCGATTCGCGTGGGGTAGTCGCGGATCCCGTGGAGCAGTGTGCGGTAATTCACCTCCGCCGCCCGCTCAATGTCCTCGACGCTCACCCCCCGGATCTCCGCCATCTTCTCCGCGGTGAACCGGACGTAGGCCGGCTCGTTCCGCTTGCCGCGGTAGGGGACGGGGGGGAGGTAGGGACAATCGGTTTCGAGCAGAAACGCGCTGGAGGGGAGTCTCGCGGCGACATCGGGCAGCCTCGACTTCCGGTAGGTGAGGGGGCCGCCGATACCGAACAGGAACCCGAGCTCCATCACCTCGAGCGCCTCTTCGATCCCCCCGGAGAAGGCGTGAAATATCCCGCCGACCGACATCGCCCCTTCCGAGCGAAGAATGTCGATCACATCGCGAAAAGCGTCCCGGCAATGAACCACGATCGGCTTGTCGAAGTAGCACGCGATCCCGATCTGCCGCCTGAACACGTCCCGCTGAACATCGCGCGGCGAGAGATCCCGGTAGAAATCGAGCCCGATCTCGCCGAGGGCGAGCACCTTTTTTCTGAGCAGGAGCTGCTTTATTTTCTTTTCCAGCTCGTCGCTCCAGTGTTTCGCCTCGTGCGGATGGATACCGATGGCCGCGTACACCTCGCCGTACCGCTCGGTGAGCGCGATCGTTTCACCGATCGAGCGGGGATCGTAGCCGACGTTGAGGATCTCACCCACCCCCGCCGCCCGTGCGCGTTCCAGCACACGGTCGAGATCGTCCCTGAACGGATCCATATTGAGGTGGGCGTGCGAATCGATCAGCATGTACGCCTATTCTGCAAAGAGGTCTTCCGGATTTTCCTGGATGCGCGGGAAGAGCGGGCGCGGCGCGGCCAACCCCTCGACGTGCAATTCGCCCGGCGGGAGATCCCCGATGCCGGTCTCGGGAGCCCCGAGCTGCACGAGCATCTCCTCCATCTTGACGGGCATGAACGGCGAGAGAACACGCCCCGACACCCGGAGAACGGTGACGAGCTCGAGCATCACCCCGCGGAGCCGCTCATGCTCCGACGGATCCTTGGCCAGATCCCACGGACGCTGCTCCTCGATGAACCGGTTGGCGCGCTGCACCACGGTCCAGTACTCATTGAGCGCGCGGGAGAACTCCATCCGGTCCATGTGCTCCCGGTAGCCGTCGAGCGCCCGCACCGTTTCGTCGAAGAGGAGCGACCCGGGCCCGAAGGTGCCGGCGCCGAGGGTTCCGCCGAAATACTTCACGATCATGGCCGTCGTCCTGCTGAAGAGATTGCCCAGCTCGTTGGCGAGATCGGCATTGTACCGGTTGACGAGGATCTCGACCGATATGTCCCCGTCCTTGTCGAACGGCACCTCGCGCATGAGAAGGTAGCGGAGCCCGTCGGGACCGAACACCGCCGCCATCCGCCCGGGATCGAGTATGTTTCCCCTCGTCTTGCTCATCTTCTCCCCGGCGAGGGAAAGAAAGCCGTGGGCGAAGACGCTGCGCGGCAGCTCCACGCCTGCCGCCATCAACATCGCGGGCCAGATGATGCAGTGGAATCTCGTGATGTCCTTGCCGATGACGTGAACGTCCGCCGGCCAGTACTTCATGAACAGGTCGTTTTTCCCGCTCCCGAATCCGAGCGCCGAGATATAATTCGTCAATGCGTCGAACCACACGTATACGACATGATTCTCGTCGATCGGCAGGGGTATCCCCCAGCTCTTGCCGTGCCGGGAAATCGACACATCCTCCAGCCCGCCCCTGATCACGTTGATCACCTCGTTGGCGCGCGCCTTCGGCCTGATGAAATCGTGATTTCTCTCGATATGCGCGAGGAGGGGATCACCGAATCGTGACAGCGCGAAGAAGTAATTCTCCTCGTGTATCCGCTTCGGCTCCAGCTTGTGGGTGGGGCAGAGCCCGTCCACGAGATCCTTCTCGCTGATGAACTCCTCGCACGAATCGCAGTAGAATCCCTCGTAGTTGCCCCGGTAAATCGAGCCGTTCTCGTGTATCCGCCTGAAGACCTCCGTGACGCCCGTGACGTGCCGATCCTCGGATGTGTGTATGAAATCGTCGTACGAAATATTCAGCGCCCGCCACGTACTCTGAAAAACGTCCGACATCTCCCGGCAGTACGCACGCGTATCCATGCCGCGCCGCCGGGCCTCCCGTTCCACGTTCGTGCTGTGTTCGTCGTTCCCCATGAGAAAATACGTCTCGTACCCGAGGAGGCGCTTGTACCGCGCCATCGCGTCGGCGCCGATCTTCTCGTAGGCCGTGCCGAGATGCGGTTTCTGGTTGACGTAATCTATCGCCGTCGTGATATAGAACTTCTTCTGTTCCATCCATTCCCTTTCCGTGCCGGTCGGGGCGATCATCGCAACGGTACGGGGAAGGTTCAGCGTTCACGGGGCTTTTTCTGCCCGGCTTCCTTTTTCTCGCCGCCCTGTCCCTTGTTTTTTTTCGGATCCGCACCCAGCTCTTTCTTGAAATCATCGAGTTGGGCCTCGATCGTATTGCCGTCGGCATCCGACAAAACCACCGCCCGCTTGAAAATATCGACCTTCTCGATACGGTGCTCCTGGCCGAAGCACCTGATCTTGCTCCCCACCTTCGGAATCTCCCTGGTGAGCTCCTTGTAGTCGCCGAGCTCGTACATCAGGCAGCACATGAGCCTTCCGCATGCGCCGGAGATCTTGGCGGGGGTGAGCGGCAGATTCTGGTCCTTCGCCATCTTCAGGGTGACGGGCTCGAAATCCTTGAGGAAGGTGGCGCAGCACAGCCGCCGGCCGCACATCCCCATCCCGTCGAATCGCCTCGCCTCGTCCCGCACCCCGATCTGCCTCAGATCGATGCGCGTCCGGAAGATGCCGGCGAGGTCCTTGACCAGCTCGCGGAAATCGATCCGCCCCTCCGAGGTGAAGTAGAACGTGATCTTGTTCCCATCGAACTGGTACTCGACATCGACCAGCTTCATCGGGAGTTTGTGCTCGTTCACCTTTTCCTGGCAGGTTGCGAGCGCCTCTGCTTCCTTCTTCCTGATATCCTCGAGATTCTCCAGATCCTTGTCGGTCGCGTGCCGGAGCACCTCCTTGAGGTCGGCGTCGACCTCGTCCGGATTGGCCCGGGCGATCGAGATGATCAATCCCATATCCTCGCCGCGATCGGCCTGCACGACGCAATAGTTACCCGTCTTGAGATACAACTCGCGGGCGTTCTTGTAGAATTCCTTTCGCTGGGCCTTGAACTGGATCTCAATGATCTCCATGACCCATCATCACCTTTCATGGCGGTAACGGTATCTATCGCACGCGGCGCCGTCAAGCGCCGCACATCGTCCGCACCCTTCAGAATTACCGTAAATAGATGCTCTTTTTCTCAAATACAATCTAATACCACTTGCCCGCCAAATCAAGAAGGAGCTGTGAGAGAGTCAGTTCCACATCCACGTTCCGCATCAGGTTTCGTGCCGAACGCTGGATCTTCCCGATGTCCGCCGGCAGATCCCGCCGATCAGCCGCGCACACCGTCCCTGCCCCGAAAATCTCCCCGAGCGTCCCCCGACCGTCATGCGATCCATCCCCCCGCATCAGGGAGCGAACGATGAGCACCGCCTCCTCGAGGAGCTGCGCGACCTCCTCGCGCGTATACCCGCGGGCGATCGCCTCCGCCTCCGCCATTATCTCCCGCGCCTTCCCCGCGTAGGCGAGCCCGATCAATGCCGCCGCATCGCTCCGTATTTGAAGGAATCGTTCGTCGAGGAGCTTGATGCCCCTCCGGAGGTTTCCCCCCGACAGGGCGGCGATCCGCTGTGCCTCGCCCTTCTCGACCGAGTAGAACTTCATGAGGAATTCTGCGATCGTTCCGGCGGAGAGGGGCTCCGTTCGAATTTCCTGGCAGCGAGACAGGACCGTCGGCAGGAGGCGGTCCGGAAATCTCGTGACGAGGACCAGCACGGAGGAGGCGGGGGGCTCCTCGAGAAGCTTGAGAAACGCGTTCTGCGCCTCGGCCGTCGCCAGGTGTGCCTCGTTCAGGACCACGACGGAGTATCGTCCCTCGTAGGGGTGCTTCGAGACGGCCTCGATCACACCCCTGATGAGATCGATGCCGATGCTGCGGGCCCTGTTCCCGAACTCCCCGGAACCGAAGAAATCCTCGCGCCTGCTCTCCATGATGGCACGCGTCCCCTTTTCGGCCTCCCCGTACGGGACCGGGAAGACGAGATGGATGTCGGGGTGCTCGAGCGTTCCCCCCTTGAGGCACGAGGAGCACGGGGGATCGCATGCGCCCATCCCCCCCTCACAATTCAACATGGCGGCGAGTGCCATCGCGAGAAGCTCCGTGCCCGATCCCTCGGGCCCCGTGAAGAGGAGTGAGGGGGGAAGCACGCCCGCGCGGATCATTCTCTCGAGCCGGGATCTGACCGGTCCCTGCGCGGCCGCTATCATCCGTGTTGCGGACAGAATATCGATGCGTTTCCTCCTCGAATGGGCGCGGCACGGGCTCGTGCCGGAGGCCCGCGTCCTATCTGGCCAGCCACTCGGTCGGATCCAGCGCCTTTTTCGATTTCCGGATCTCGAAATGCAGGGGGGTCACACTCCCCGCAGCGCCCGCGCCCGTCTCCGCGATAACGTGACCTTCCTCGATGATGTCACCCTGTCCGACGAGTATGCGCGACGCATGCGCGTAGAGCGAATAGTACCCGCCCCCGTGATTTATGATGATGCAGTTCCCGTACCCCGGCAGGGTACTGGCGTATTCGACCTTGCCCCGCGCGACGGCGCGTACGGGGGACCCGACACGGGACTCGATATCGAGACCCGTGTTGAAGGTGACCGTTCCGAACTCGGGATGCTTGAAGCTGCCGAATGGGCGCACTACCGTTCCCTCGACCGGCGAGGGCATCGTGCCCTTGAGTCGAAGAAAATCCTGCTCGCCGTATTCGCCCCACTGTTTGGCCTGCTCGAGCCGGCGTTTCTCGAGTTCATCGATGAGGCCCTGGAGCTGTTTCTCGGCCTGCGCCAGCGCATCGACCTCTTTCTGGTAGCCGCTCCTCTGCTTTTTCAGATCCGCGAGGGTCCACTCCCGCTTGGATTGATTCTCCTTGAGCCTTTGCAGCTCGCGCTCCTTCTCGTCGCGCGCCGCCGATACCTCCTGGAGGAGCTCTGTCAGTTCCGCCTCCTGCCGTTCGATCTCGGCCTTCTTGTTCCGTACGTGCGAGACGAGGGAAGCGTCCCGTTCGGCGATCAGCGAGAGAAACTTGTAGCGCTGGAGGAGGTCGGCGAAATCGCGCGCGTCGAGGAGCTCCTGCCACATGCGGCGCGGTCCCTCCTTGTACATTTCCCTGACGCGTTTTGCGAGAACGTTCAGGCGATGCCGGTAGACTGCCTCGTTGGTCCCGAGCGCCTTCTGCACTCCCTGGACCTGCTCGTTGAGCATCGATTCCTTATCCGCGAGGCCGCCGAGAAGCTCCCGGGTGAGATCCTCCTCCTTCTTCAGTTTCCCGAGGTATCCCGCAACATCCTTCTCCTGCATCTCCACCTCACGTATCTTCCTGCGCTGATCCGCAATGTCCTTGCGGAGCTTCTCGAGCTCCGACTCCTTGCCGTGTATGCGCTCGTCGAGATCCTCCTGCTGCGCGGACGCACGCGGTACGATGAGGGGCAGCGACGCGATGCACGCGATGACCAGCGCCGCGAGCCATCGTTTATCTGCCGCGATTCGCCCCATACGTATCCTCACCGGCCCTCCGCACGAATGTCACATCTTGAGAAACCGTCTCATCGCGAGAAAGCTCCCCAGGGAACCGAGCACCGCGCAGAAGACGATGAATCCCGCCACCCATTCGGTCCCGAAGAAGACGAGCCCCGGCAGGTACCGCTTCGCGAGCGTGAAGATCAAGGCGAGGAGCCCGACGGCGAGGAGGGACGCGAATACGCCCTGGAGGGCGCCCTCGATAACAAATGGTATCTGGATGTACGTGTTGGTGGCCCCGACGAGCTTCATCACATCGATCGCGCGCCGCCGCGAGAGTATCGTCAATCTGACGGTATTGGAGATGACGAAGACGACGGAGAACAAGACGATGAGCCCGATCCCCAGGTCCGTCATGTAGAATCCCCTGACCAGCTTTTCGCCCCGCTCGAACCACCGCCTCCCGTAGCGGACATCCTCGATCCCCTCCCACTGCTTGATCTCCTCCGCCATGCGCGCGAGAATATCGCTGCGGTACATCTCGGGGCCCAGCTTCATGCGGTACGCGTCGGGCAGGGGATTTTCCTCCAGCGCTTCGAGCACGTCACTGTCGCTCCCGAGGGCCTCCCCGAAATTGTCCAGCGCCTCCTCGCGCGATATGAAAACTACCTCCTCGACTCCCTTCATTCCGAGCAGGCGGTATTGAATGTCCCTCGACGCATCGCTCCCGAGTCCGTCCTCGAGATAGGCATAAACCCTGAGTTCCTCGCCGGCCTTACCGATAATCCCGCTGATGTTCAGGGTCACCAGCACGAACATGACGAGTATCAGCAGCGAGAGTCCCATGATCACGACCGACAGGGAGGTTGCGCCCTTACGCCGCTTCAGCATCAGGACCGACTCGTCGATGATGTATCCCACCTCGCTCGGCTTCATATCGTCGCACACCCTCCCGCCGCCGCACGATACCCGTCGGTGTTTGTCATCGATCCTCCTCGATATCATGACCGGAGAGCCGGTCGGCTTCCCTGCTTACACTTGAATCGTCGATCCGGTCACGGAGGTCGCCGACGTAAATCATCTCCTTGTCCTTGACGATGCACCCCTCCTCGAGATAAATGATGCGCTGCCCGAAGCTCCGCACGAGATCGAAGTCGTGCGTGGCCATCAGGACCGCCGTGCCGGCCGCGTTGATCCTGAAGAGGAGCTCGAGGATGCTCCGCGTGACCACCGGGTCGAGGTTTCCCGTCGGCTCGTCCGCCAGCAGCAGGGACGGGCTGTTTGCCACGGCGCGCGCGATCGCGATGCGCTGCTGCTCGCCCCCCGAGAGGGCGGTGGGATAATCGTACCGCTTGTGGTACAGGCCCACCCTTGTGAGAATATCGGTCACCTGACGCTTGATCTCGCCCATCCCCGTGCCCATGACCTTCATCGCGAGCGCCACGTTCTCGAAGACGGTCCGGTCCTCGAGCAGGCGGAAATCCTGAAACACGATCCCCACGCGCCTGCGCATATGTGGAATGGTGCTGCGTTTCATCCTCGTCGAGACGAACGGCCCAACGACGACCTGCCCGGCGGTGGGAAAATCGTCCATGTATATCATCCTGAGGAGGGTACTCTTGCCCGCGCCGCTCGGTCCCACGAGGAATACAAACTCTCCGTTCGCGATCTGTATATTGATATCCTGAAGGGCGAATTGCTTGCCGAAATCCTTGGAGAGGTGGTAGACCCCCGCGATGATACGCTTCTCGGTCGATTTCATTTCATCTCTCCATTCAAAGAACGCTCACCCACCGCCCCGCCCGGCGACCCGTTTGCCCGCAGCGCCCTCCTCGTGACACAGCACGCCACGGCCAGTGTGAACGCCTCCTCGAGACTCCCCGTCTCGGGTTCGCCGTGACCGGCGATATCGAAAGCGGTCCCGTGGCAGACGGACGTTCGTATCACGGGCAGGCCGATCGTCATATTCACCCCCCGTTCGAATCCTCCGAGCTTGAACGGGATCATACCCTGGTCGTGGTAGAGGGCGACAAAGGCATCGTAGCCCTTGTCCTGCCACCGGTAAAAGAGGGTGTCGGCGGGGAGAGGTCCCCCGACGCCGTACCCCTCGGCGATCAGCTCCTCGAGCGCCGGAACGATCACGTCGATCTCCTCGCGCCCGTTGACGCCGCCGTCCCCCGCGTGCGGGTTCAACGCCGCGACGAGGATCTTCGGATGCTCGATGCCCCAAAACCGCCGCAGGGCTTCGTCCGTGACCCGCACGCATACCTTGATGCGGTCGCCGGTGACGGCCGCGGGAACATCCTTGAGCGGCATGTCTCTCGTGAGAATGACGATGCGGAGCTCACCGGCCACCATGATCATTTGGCAATCCGGGGAATCGAGAAGATCTGCCAACATCTCGGTGTGGCCTCGATAGTGATAGCCTGCCATGTGGAGCGCTTCCTTGGATACCGGTCCCGTGACCATCCCCTCCACCGTTCCGGCCCGAGCCATTGCGGCGGCGATCTCGATCGCGCGGCCCGCCACCATTCCGCCATCCGCGCTCGGACGTCCGGAAGGAGGCGTGAGACCCACCGCCGTGTCCACGAGCAGGGGGAACACCCGGGCTCCGGCCGCCGGGTCGAACGTGTCGTACGGCACGACGGGAATCGCGTTACGGCAGGAGAGCGGCAGGGCACCGCGGAGCGCGGTGGCGGAACCGATAAAACAGATATCAGCTCCGGCCAGCTTCCCGTCCGTTATGAGCCGCGCCGCGATTTCCGGTCCGATACCGCCCGGATCGCCCAATGTCAACGCGAGCTTGATCGTTTGTTCATTCATTCCAGATTCCGTGGTGTTTGTCGAGGCGCCTCTCCCGCACCACCCGGTAGAACCGCTCCCGGTCCCTGTGCGGCACCTGTCCCCGTGGGACCTCCTGAATCTCGACGACGAGCTCCCTGTCCGGGTAACGAATCTCGATGATATCGCCCGTCCGTATCTCCGCGCTGGGCTTGATCCGCCGCCCCCCGACCCTGACGAATCCCTCCTCACATCCCTTCCGCGCCTGGCTCCTGCTCCTTACGAGGCACAACGATTTCAGCAGGAGATCGGCTCTCATTCTCCCTGCGCCCCCTTCACCTCGACATAGTAGATTCCCTTGAGATTTTCGACATACTCCTGAAACCGATTCTGCCGCTTCTGTTGATCGATCAGTTTTTTCAGCTCTTCCCTCGCCTCCTCGAAGGTATACTGGCGTTCGGGCGCCCTGCCCAGCACCTTGACGATGCGGAAGCCGCTCTTCTCCTTTATGACGGGGGCGATCTCTCCGATACCGACGTCCGCTACGACATCACGGAAGAACTCGGGAAGGTTTCCGGCGGCGATCTCGCCCACGACCCCGCCCGCGTTCTTGGTGCCCGGGTCGTCGGAGTACCGCGCCGCCATCTCGCTGAAATCGGCGCCCGCGATCAACTGCCGGCGTACCTCCTCGGCTTTCTGCGCCGCCCGCGCGATATCTTCCTCTCCCGATTCCACCATGGCGAGAATGTGCCTGATCAACCGTTCGTCCCCCCTGACATCCTCGAGCTTTATGAGATGATACCCGAACTTCGTCAGCACGGGCTCACTGACCTCCCCTATCGAGAGCGCATGCACGGCCCCCTCGAATGCGGGGCTGTTGAGATCCTCCAGATTCACGTACCCGAGGCTCCCCCCGACGCCCGCGCTCGGATCGTCGGAGAACTCCTTCGCGAGTTCGGCAAAATCCTGGCCGTCCCTGAGCCTGCGCTCGACGTCTGCAATCTTTTGCCGCGCGGCCTCCAGCGCCTTCTCGGAAGCCGCCGGCCGTATCAGAATGTGAGCAAGCATCACGGTGGCCGGCCGAAGCGGCAGATCGGCGAGGTTCTTCTTGTAATAGTCTCTCGTCTCGGCCTCGGTGACCTGCACGTCGCTCATCACCTCGCGTCTCAGCAAGCGCTCGATCACCATCCGGGCCCTTATCTTCTCACTGAACGTGTCCCGGAGCTGCGCGAGCGTCATTCCCTCCCTCTCGAGCTGCCTCTTGAACGCGTCCTCCCCACCGAGCGTACGTTTGTTCTCCTCGATAACGGCCTCGAGCTGCTCGTCGACCTCGGTATCGGCCACCTCGATTCCCGTTTTCTCGGCATGCACCATCATGAGCAGGTCGGCGACAAGGCCGTCGAGGATCTGCTTCCTTGTCTCCGCCGCTTCTTGCTCGGACATCGACGAACGCTGCATCTGCATGAGGATCCGCTTGTATTCGAGCTCGACGTCGCTCTGAAGCACCGCCCGGTCCTCGACAACAGCGATGATCCGGTCGATGATTTCTCCGGTGCGAACCTCTTCCTGTGAAAAGGCCGGCGAGGCGGCGGCCGCCGTGAGCAGCACGACCAGAATGATCTTTGCATAGAACCGGTTATTCTTCACGGTATCCTCCCCTGTTGCTCTCGTCCGTGGCGTAACGCCTACGAACGCGCGCCGCCCGTATGTGGTTCATTCCTCGATGACGCCCTGCGTGTCGACGGGGCCGGGGAACAGCAGGCTGTCCGTCACCGTCGAAAATACGGTGGGATCGAAGGCCCTGTCGATGTACTCGACGTCCATGGTGGTCTTCAACGAATCGAGAAAGTCCCGGTACGCCTGCTCCCGCTTCTCTATCACGAGCTTGTTCAAGATGTTCTGTCGCACGTCGTCGAGGCTGACCTTCACGAGGGCCTCCCTCATTCCGACAAGCTTGATGATATGGTACCCGAAGTCGGAACTGACGATGTCGCTGATCTCTCCCGGTTTCATGGAAAATATCACGTTCTCGAACTCGGGGATCATGTTCCCCTTGGTGAGGTATCCGAGATCGCCTTCGCGCCTTGCGACGGGGTCGATCGAATGGTGATTCGCCACCCAGGAAAAGCTCTTCGTCTTCAGCAGTTCCTTGACGTTCTCGGCTTCCTCGAGCGTGTTCACGAGTATATGGCTCACGCGGTACTCGTACAGATACTCGTCCCGATGCTCGTCGAAATAGCGTTCTATCTCCTGTGCGGTCACCCTGGTGCGGTCACGCAGCTCGAGGTACACGAGATGGTCGGCGAGGTATTCCCGTTCAAAGGCTTTCAGGCGGGTCCGCACGCGCGGATCATCACCCAGCCCTCTCCGGATGGCCTCCTGGTAGAGCAGTTCGGTATTGACCCACCGCTCGAGGAACTGTTTCTTCTCCTGCTCGGTGAGTGGTAGATGCTCGCTCTCCGGCATGAGATACTCCAGGTGTTCCCTGGTGAGAAACTCCTCCCCGACCCTGGCAATCCCGCCGCTCCGTCTCTCGGGGAGCGCCTCCTTGCGGCCCTTACCGCACCCCACCACGGCGAGAATCAACACGCCCTGCAGCAGAAGAATGCCGCCGATCTTCATCTCTGAAACATTAACCGTCACGCCGGATTAAATCTTGAGCCTTTTCAGCTCCACCTTGTCGAGATTCGGTTCAATTATACGGATATCGTAATCCTCGCGCCATTTATTGAGCAGCTCCTGCAGGAGAAGCTCCGCCTTCTCCTCCATGAGCTGCTGCTTCAAGTTCGTATAGGCCTCATCGATGGAGGGAACCTTGCCCTGCTCGATCGTTTCCACCTTGACCACCGCCCACCCGCGGTCCGTCTCGAACGGATCAGAAACGTCACCCTCGTTCTGCAGGGCGAACGCCACGTCGTCGAACTCAGGGAATTTCCCCTTCTCGACGAGGCCGGAACGCCCGAGATTCTCCTTGGCCAAGGCATCCTCCGAGTACTCCTTCACCAGTGATGCGAAATCCTGGCCGCTCTTCGCGCGGACCATGACCTCGTGGGCCGTTTCGCTATCCTTCAACAGCACAATCGAAAAATCCCTCTTCTCGAGCGTGAGGAGCTTTTCCTTGTTCTCTTCGTAGTATTCCTTCACCTGCCGCTCGGTCACCGTCACCTGATCGCGTATCTGGTCCTGGTACAGCTTGTGCACGAGGAACTGCTCCTTCTTGCGCTCCAGCGCCTCGCGGACCGACGGCACATCGAGGATCTTCTCGCGCTGCTCGGCATAGACGGGCAGAACCTGGTCGAAAATCTTCTTGTGAACGGCCATTACCACACTCTCTTTGCCGTACTGGCGGCGCGGCCGCTCGGGGAGCGCCAGCGTCTCGTAAATCTCCTGGAAATCCTTGAGTGTGTAAACGCCGTCGACGTACTGGGCAATGATCATGTCGAGGTACTGCTCCGGGATATTCAGCTTCGGCGCATTTTCGCGGGTTATCTTGTAGCTGATGATATCCTCGAATGGCACATCGTCCGGAAGCGCGTTGTACGCGATCTCGACGGCATCAGGCATGAACCTCAGCTCTATCTCCTTCTCGATCTTCGCCTTGTAATCCTCGATCCCCTTTTTCTCCTTTATCGCCTGCACCCGCTTGCGCGCGTATGATTTTTCCAGCTCCGGAATGATCTTGCGTATCCGGTGCACCTTGAGGATGGCCCAGCCGGACGAAGTCTTGAGCGGCTCCGATACATCCCCATCCTTCATGTTGAACAGCGCCTCCTCCACCCAGTAGTATATCCTGCCGACCACGTTCGCCCCGATGAAACCGCCGTCGGCGGCCGCCGGACCGAGCGAATACACCTTCGCCAGCTCGGCGAAGTCCTCTCCCGCGAGGACTCTCTCGCGGAGGCGCCAGGCCTCTTCCTCGCTGGTGACGAGGATCTGGCTCAGGGTATATTCGGAGTGCATCCTTTCATAGTACTGGTCCACCTCTTCTTCGGTCACCAGCACCGGCTTGCGGATCTTTTCGTCCATCATCGCGGCCACGACGAACGGGTTCTTGAACTGCTCCCAGAAATCGATGAACCATTCTTCCTTCTCGTACCCGGAGGATTTGGCCTTGAGGGCCATTATCTCCTTGTTGAGCATGTGGTTGAGGATTTGCTTTTTCCCCTCCAGATCGTCCGTCGCCGGGAGGTACTTGTTATCCAGCGTCTCCGACACCGCTTCCACCTCGGCGATCGTGATCTTCTTGTCGCCGATCTCAGCCACGACGAGATCTTCCCGCTTGGAACAGGCGAGGGGAAATGCCAGGACGCCCACGAGGGCGAACAGGATTGCTCTTTTCAAGATCTTCTCCTTTCCTCAATGCGCTCTAGAGACCATGTATCGATTCATTGCTTGATTCCGGCCTCCCGCATCGTTTCTCACCGCGCGGGCGGGAAGCCCCCTCATGAGAGTTAAACTATCCTATTTACCACAAAATTCCAACAAATTCAATAGGCTTTCGAGAGCGTCCCGCATTCCACCGCCCGCGGCGCCCCCGTCACGCCCGGCAGTATCGCTGCTGCGGCGCGGACGGGGGGAGGGAAGAATCGTAACGGAGAGATTCGGTTCGGTTTGAAACTCGAGCCGCCCCTCGAACGCCGCGACGATCTTCGAGAGGGAATCCCGGGACGGTTCCCCGCCGTGCGCAAACCACACCCCGAGCCGTCCCGCGCGGTCCATCTCGATACGTTCGACCCCCGCCCGGAGGGCCCGCGCACGCAACATCACCAGTTTCAGCATGTTCTCCGCCGGATGGGGAACCGGTCCGAACCTGTCGACGAGCTCCTCACCCAGCTCCTCGATCTCGGCGGGCGCGGACATATGGACGAGCCGCCGGTAGATATCCATCCTCTCTTCCGAATCGGTGATGTACCGCTCGGGAAGATACGCCTCAAGCGGCACCGAGATACGCACTTCCCGCTCCTCCTCGATCGGTTCGCCCTTGAGTCGCGCGACCTCCTCGCGGAGCATCCTCGTGTAGAGGTCGAGCCCCACCGCGCTGATGTGCCCGGACTGCTGGGGTCCGAGAAGATTCCCGGCGCCCCGTATCTCCAGGTCGCGCATCGCGACCTGGTACCCCGCCCCGAGATAATCGAATTCGCTGATCGCCTGGAGGCGCCTGACGGCTGCGGGTGTCATCATCCGCCCCCGCGGCACCAGCAGGTACGCGTACGCCTTGCGGTCCGAACGTCCCACGCGCCCGCGGAGCTGGTAGAGCTGTGCGAGGCCGAACTTGTCGGCCCGGTTTATGATGATCGTATTCACATTGGGAAAATCGAGGCCCGCCTCGATGATCATCGTGCAGACCAGCACATCGAACCGTCTCTCGAGAAAATCGATCATCTTGCGCTCGAGCTCGCGCTCCTTCATCTGTCCGTGGGCGTGCGACACCTTGACGCTCGCCGGGAGCAGGCGGGCCAGATACCCCTCCATGACGGCGATCGACTGTACGCGGTTGTGCACGAAGAAGACCTGCCCCCCCCTCGCAACCTCGCGTATGACTGCCGCCCTGATGCGCTCGTCATCGAAGGGGAGTATCTCCGTGTGTATGGGGAGCCGGTTGCGGGGCGGCGTGTCAATGACGGAGATATCGCGGATGCCTGAAATCGACATCGAGAGCGTCCGCGGGATCGGGGTAGCCGTCATGCTGAGAACATCGACGCTGCGCCTCTTCTTCTTGAATGTTTCCTTGTGCCGGACACCGAACCGGTGCTCCTCGTCTATGATCACGAGTCCCAGGTTCTTGAACGAGACATCCTTGGAAAGGAGCCGGTGGGTGCCGATGACGACATCCACCGCACCGGCGGTGATCTCCTCCACGAGCGCTTTCTGTTTCGCCGTCGAGATAAAACGGCTCAGCATCGCGATGTTGACGGGATAGCCCTGAAGCCGTTCCTGGAGGGTGTTGTAGTGCTGGAGGGCGAGGACGGTCGTCGGCACGAGAAAGGCGCACTGCCTCCCCGACAGTACCATTTTGAAGACGGCACGAACGGCGACTTCCGTCTTGCCGAATCCGACATCCCCGCACAGGAGCCTGTCCATCGGCCGCTCCGCCTCGAGGTCCCGCTTCACCTCGGCCGTGGCCTCGAGCTGGTGCGGCGTCTCCTCGTAGGGAAAGGACGCTTCCATTTCCTTCTGCCACGGTCTGTCCGTTTCGGCGGAGAATCCCACGGCGATCTGCCGCGCCGCGTAGATCTCGAGAAGGTCCCGCGCGATACGCTCCGCGCTCCGGCGCGCACGCGTACGGGCCTTCGTCCAGGCGGCGCTTCCCAACCTGTTCACCGGGGGATCCGCGCCCTCGGCCGCCACGTATTTCTCAACCATGCGCAGGTGCGTGACCGGTATGAAGAGATGATCGTCACCCTCGTACCGGATATCGAGGCATTCCGTCCGGCCGCCCTCGATCTCGAGCACACGCGATCCCATGTACCGGCCGATCCCGTGATTGACGTGCACGACGAAGTCTCCCGGCTTGAAGTGGGAGGGATCGTACGTCAGCGAACGCCGCCGGGAACGGGCGGCGTGGTACGGCCGGTGGTACCGCCCGAACACCTCCTCCTCGCTGAGGAACAGCACTCCCATGGCGGGCCACCTGACGCCGCCCGAGAGATCCCCTATCGGGAAATCGATCTCGAGGGCGACCTCGGCGAGAAGCTCCTCGGCGCGGTCCCGCTGGAATTCATTGGAACAGAAGAGGAACACACCGGCACCCCTGTCGAGCTCCCGCCGCACGTCCCTCAGCAGCCCTTTGAGGTTCCGCCGGTAATCCCCCGGCCTGCTGCTGGAGAACCGCACCGAATCATCCCGGCCGAGCCGGTTCACCGCCAGGACCCTGCACCGCTCGAGCACCTGCCTCATCTCCCGTTCGCCCAGATAGACATCGTCGGGGGCCGGGTAGAGCGCTCCCTCCTCCCCGGAGCGCTCGTGACGGCGCGCGATCTCCCCGCGCAGCTCGGTCATGGCGGATTCGGTATCCTCCGCATCGAACAGCACGATGAGGGGATCCCGCTCGAAGTATCCGAAGATGGGCGCCATCTCGTGAATTACCGCCGCGTAATGCTCCATGCCGAAGAACGATATTCCCCGTTCGAGACGTTCCACGGGGATCATCAGCCGGGTGCGCTCCTCCTCGTCCATCCCTTCCGTACGGCGTTCGAACCAACGCCGCAGTTTCCCGAGCCCTTCTTCGTCGGGAGCGAAATGGTGGAGCGGGTGAATGCGGAGATGCTCCAGATGCTCGGTGGAGCGCTGCGTCTCGATATCGAATGTGCGCATCGAGACGATCTCGTCACCATCGAATTCCATACGCACGGGAGCCGTCTCCCCGACCACAAACAGGTCGAGGATGCCGCCGCGACGTGAAAATTGCCCCTTGGCCTCGACGATCCCCTGCCGTTCGTACCCCAGCCGCACCAGGTCCTCCGAGAGTTCGAGCGGATCGCACTCCCCCCCCTTCACGAGGTCGATGATGAGCGAGCGGAAGAACGCGGGTGGAAATACCTTCTTGAGAACGGCTCTCGCGGTCGTGATACAGACCGAGCACCGTCGCTCGGAAAGTGCGTCCAGGGCGAGCATCTGAAGGCCGGTGAGATCGAGGTCGGGATCGTGGTAGTCGTAGGGGAGTATCTCATCCTCGGGATACGAAACAATTCCCTCGACGCCGAAGATCCCGAGGTCCGCCTCGATATCGCGGGCCGTCACCGGATCGGCGGCGACGACGAGGATCGGATCGCTCACATCGCCCGCGAGGCAGGCGACAAGGAGCGACCGGGCGCCGCCACTCAGCCCCGTCACCGAGACATCCGCTCCGTCTCC
>DATKWS010000096.1:0-6052 GCA_035529435.1 Patescibacteria group bacterium | reverse complement strand
GGGGTACCTGGTGCGCTGCGGCGATCCCGACGCGATCGATTCAATCGTGCCCATGGCCTACGGCAACCTGGCGCTGAACCTGGTCCTCGAGGGGATTTCGGGGCGGCTCGTGTCCCTGAGGAACGGCCGCTACGACAACGTTCCGATCGAAATGGTGACGAGCTACAAGAAGGTCGTCGACGTGGACCAGTACTACAATACGGAGCGGCTGCGACCGCACTACAAGAGCTTCGAGGCCAAACCGCTCTTCATCATGGCCAGCGATTGATCGGAACCTGCCCGAGAAGCTGTCCGGCCGCGAACAATAAAGAATGCACCAAAACGTGCATCAGGCGCAAAAGAGGTGACCCGCATGTCTCCGAAACAGAAAAAGCAAAATAAGAGAAAGAAACGCCGGAAAGCCGGCGGGAAGGTGTCACGCGATCTGCCGCCCCTCGTGGATCCCAGGGCCGCCGAGAAGTCAATGGCCCAAATGGGGAGGATTCTCAAAGATCGGGAGTTCGGCTCGATCGAGGAAGCGAACGCTTTTCTCGGGGGAATGACGGGATCGGGGGACATCCCCTCTCTTCCACCCTCCAGCCCACTGGAACGGGCCCAGGATATCATGTACGAAGCATGGGACTCACGGGGAGATAAAAGGGTGGCACTGGCGCGGCAGGCTCTCGAGACATCCGAGGACTGCGCCGACGCGTACGTGCTGCTGGCGGAAGAGGCGGCGGAAACCCTCGAAGAAATCCGCGATTTCTACAAGAGAGGGGTAGAGGCGGGTGAGCGGGCTCTCGGATCGGAAGCCTTCGAGGAGGACACCGGACATTTCTGGGGCATACTGGAGACACGGCCGTACATGCGTGCACGGGCCGGCCTGGCGGCAATTCTCTGGTTACAGGGCGAGAGGCGGAAGGCCATCGAACACTACTGGGATATGCTTCGGCTGAACCCGAATGATAACCAGGGCATTCGGGATACCCTCATCAACTGCCTGCTCGAAGTGGGTGACGACACGGGAGCCCGCGAGCTCCTCGGCCGGTACGAGGACGATATCTCCGGCTGCTGGGCATACAGCCGGGCGCTTCTTGCCTTCAGAACGGGCGGCCCCGGCGGCGAGGCCGACACTTACCTCGACGAGGCGGTCAAGCACAACCGGTACGTGCCGCTTTATCTCACGGCAAAGAGGCGGATGCCGAAACGCCCGCCGCAATATATTGGATTCGGCGACGAGAACGAGGCCGTCGCGTACGTGATGGATGCCATGTTGGCCTGGGCCAAGACCGAGGGAGCGATCGACTGGATGCGCGCCAGAACCGGTGGGCGGTAACGCGCAGAGGTGATGCGCACTCCGCGAACCACAGGCGCATGGCATCACCCGGAAACACGATGAATAGCGAATTGAAAGATACCAAGCCCTCCCACGGCCTGCTGGAACGGCTCTACGACGCCGCCGGCAGGTTCAGGGAAATAGAGTGCTGGAACTGGATGTGGGATTCGGATCTCTTTGGTGTAAGGAATCCGGCCGACGGGGTAACAGCCTACTGCTCCATAATGGGAAGAAACGGCGAACATTTCGCCATTGCCGCCTATCTGGGACCGGAGGGATTGAAGGGCTACTACCGGCTCCGGGACGAGGAGATGAGATTGCACTATATCGATGCCTACCTCTCGCAACGATTATTGACGGCATCGTTCGAGGATGCGGAGGAGCTCGATGAAAAAGACAGGCGGGAGTTGGAGGATGCCGGCTACAGCGCGGCCGGTCCCCATGCATGGCCCCGAATCAGGAGCCACAGCCCGGGTCTCGAGCCCTGGCACGTCAACGCCTATGAGGCCGAATTCCTCATTCACATCCTCGAGCAGGCGATAGAGGTGGCGCTCCGCTTTAGGAAAAATCCCGACATCCTCACTCCCCCCGGGGGCGAGGGGTATCTGGTGAGGGTGCCGGAACGGGGAACGGATAGCCTGCTATGGAGGGATACCTGGATAAAACTGCTCATCACCGATGAACACGCCGTCCCGGACGAACCGCTTGATGAGGTGCGCATTGCGAGGATACGGAAGAATATCGCCCGCACCGCCGATACCTGGGAAATCGATTGTTTTTACCTGCCGGGGCTCGTTACGGACGAGGGAGATCGGGCGTACTTTCCCCGCATGTTGCTGTGCGTCGATCACGATTCGCCCACGATACTCGGTTTCCATACCGCATCCCCCTCCGGCTATCGGACGGAATTTCCGGAGCAGCTCATGTTTTTCATCGAGAAAACCGGAAAACTGCCGGATACGATACTGACGGGTAAGAAAGAGATGATACGGATGCTCGAGCCGGCTGCGACGGCCCTGAGAATCAATGTGGAACTGAGCGAAGACATCGACGTGCTGAAGGAGGCCGCCGCAAACCTGCTCAACTACTTAACCAAAGGTGAAGGCGTCGATACGAACGAGCCACCACCACCAGAAGGCGATCGACCGGCGGCACATGGTCGGCCGACGGGACACGATCGACCGGCGGCACGCGTTCGGACACTTCCCGGTTTCGAGGAGCTGAGCCCCATGGAAGCGGATGCC
Source organism: Patescibacteria group bacterium (assembly GCA_035529435.1). Classification (GTDB taxonomy): domain Bacteria; phylum Krumholzibacteriota; class Krumholzibacteriia; order Krumholzibacteriales; family Krumholzibacteriaceae; genus DATKWS01. The sequence continues at coordinate 3,493 of DATKWS010000096.1, read as the reverse complement.
CTGCTCTTCAGCCCGTTCGATTTGGAGGCGTCACCCTTGCTGATCGACACGAATGTGGACGAAGCAACGCTCAGGAAGGTGCGATTCCTCGATCATAGTATTCGATATCTCGATCTCATACGGGAGCGCGAACCGGTGAAGCTCACGCAGAAGGCGAACCTGCCGCTCAAGCTCGTCCATGAACTGCGGGACATGAATTTCCCGGCATACGAGAGCCTATGGATCGACGACATCCGTATACGGAGAGAGGAAGACGCGCCGTACATCCACATGATCAATCTGCTCACGCGCCTGGCCGGATTCACCAAGAAACGGCACGGCAAATTGACACTCACCGACAAGTATAAAAAAACGTTCGCGCGATACTCCACCGGGGAGCTCTACCGGTACCTCCTCGAGGTATTCACGACCAAATACGACTGGGGATACGAGGACCTCTACGACACATCCCCGATCATACAGCACGGATTCACCTTCTCCCTGTACCTCGTCGGCAAGCACGGCGGAGAAAAACGGGAAGCGCGATTCTACGCCGACCGGTTTCTCGAGGCGTTCCCCATGGCGGTCGGGGACTTCGGCGGCTCCGTTTACGACTCGCCGCGGGAGAGATTCGAATCGTGCTACTGCCTGAGGGTGCTCGAGAGATTCATGAAACGGTTCGGATTGATCGACATCTCGGTCGAAGGGGAGCCCGATTGGGAACTCGAAAACAAAATGGTTATCAAGACCGAACTGTTCGACAAGCTCATCGGGTGGAGATTATCCGCGCGATGACCCCGGCCCTCACTCCTCGATGATCTTCACCGGTACGAGTCCCTCAAGCGCCACATCCAGCAGGCGATCATCTTTTCGCGAAAAATTCGAATTTTAGATTCCGGTGCGTGTCTATACTTTAATATAATCAAGATGATTTCACGGATAATATATTGAAGTATTGCTTTTCTATGAGTTAAACAATTTTTATTAAAAAAAAGGGAAGCCGGACATCCGGCTTCCCTTCAGATCGTAAACTGAAACCATCAAAGCTTATCTATTAAACCTGCCTTACCGTCGCTGATGACTTTCAATTATGCCCGATCACCGGCCTCTAGTAACTGCGCCCGAAGTTTTTTCTGCCTCCGCCACGCTGGCCTTCGTTACGAGGGCGAGCCTCGTTGACCTTGAGCGAGCGGCCCTGGAAATCCTTCTCGTTCAGAGCATCCATCGCCGCCTTGGCTTCGGTGTCATTGGACATCTCGATGAATCCGAATCCTTTCGGACGACCGGTGTCCCTGTCCGTAATGATTGTTACGGAGTCTACCTGACCGTGAGCTTCAAAGGCTTTCCGCAGGTCGTCTTCACTCGTGTCGAAAGACATGTTGCCTACATACAGCTTCATTGTGACCTCCTCATTGGTCTCAAATGCTAACACCTAACTACGTCCAACAGTTTTTTAGGAAGAAATGTAAGTGAGTTCCCTAATAGAGATGATCAACTAGGCAGGTTTCGTTTATCGTCTTTATCCGGATAACTAGCTCTATTCACTCCTAAATCTATCTGTTTCACGGCGTAATATAGCACAATCCGCGCCAAACACAAGCGTTATATTATGACTTTTGCCAAATAATAATAACGAGCCGTGCCCCTGCCGATAATCGCCGATACCTGTGGACTTACTATCGTACCGTGGCTACAATACGATACGCTCATGTGCTCTCGATCAGAGACGCAACCTGATGGACGCTCCGAAGTTGCATTGCAGATTCCCACCCTGTGAAATCCAGCGCAATGCCGAGAAGCTCAGAACAAGTGGTGATACAAGGATAGAGAATGGAAACAGGCATCCTCATAGGTTACTTCGCAAAACGAGATGAAGCCCGTGGAGCCCTCAAGAAGTTGCAGAGGAGAGGTTTCCGTCGCGCTGCATTGGTGAGCAAGACCGCGGATGGAAATGTACATACATGGGACCCCTTCCGATGGCGCAGGATTTTCGGGGCGGCCATTGCTTTCATCCTGTTCGGGGTCCTCGCCGGAGTTACCTCCATAAGACTTCAGTGGCCGGAGCCGATTCTCGGCGGAGTCCTTTCTACCCTGATTCCGGGCCTCGCGGGTGGATTCGCGGGAATCCTCTTCAGCGCGGCATGGATACGGCGATCGAGGTTCGGCTTGGAACGAAGACTGCTCGAGGATCACGCACGTTGGTTGGTCTCCGAGGAGACCGTTCTGATTCTCCGGACGCCTATCGAAACGCTGCGTTCCCCGGTGGCAGTGCTGCGGGAGAGCGGTGAGATCCCTCCCGCCATATTCGTCCTGCATCCGAAGCGAGAGAGTCTCGCCGGAGAGGCGGAGAACATCGGAAGTCCGCTCTCGGCGGTGCAGATCCCGGAATACGCGGAGCGTCTCGCCGGGGACCAACGGGTGGACCCGGATGCCCGCCGGGACATCGGACTGCTCAAGCGGCTCGAGCGGACCAGGCGATGGATACATCGGGCATGCATGGATCTCGCCGAAGCGAGTCGCCTGGGACAGAGTACGCCCCCGACCGCCGAATGGCTCCTGGACAACGAGTACATCGTCGAGAGCAACGTCCGCGAAATTCAGAGGAACCTTCCCCGGCGCTACTATCAGGAGCTGCCGTCACTCGCCGACGAGCCCTACCGCGGTCTGCCGCGCATCTACGGCCTGGCGAGGGATCTCGTCTCCCGTACAGACCTGCGTCTGGATCGGGAGAACATCCTCGCGTTCATCGAGTCCTATCAATCCGTCGGCGCACTGTCGATCGGTGAACTCTGGGCCGTTCCCCAGATGCTGCGCGCGGCGTTGATCGAGAGCATCTCGAATCTCGCGGAAAAAGCACTGACAGAGCTGCGGGAGCGTGAAATCACCGATTTCTGGGGGAACAGGCTGATTACCGCCAACCGGCGGGATCCCAATCAGCTCTTCTCGATTCTTGCAGAACTCGCCGAAATGCAACCGAGCCCGAGCCCCTATTTCGCTTCTCAACTGATCGAGAACCTCTACGACCAGGAAGCCGCGCTGGTGCCGGTCCAGGGGTGGCTCGAGCGCACGCTGCGGAAATCTCTGAGCGATCTCGCCCCTCGCGAGCACAACCGTCAGATGAAAGACCAGATATCGATCGGGAATGCGTTCACCAGCCTGCGGCAACTCGCCCTTCTGGATTGGAGAAAAATATTCGAAAAGCTCAGCCGGGTTGAGCGGCAGCTCCGCCTGGATCCTTCGGGCATCTATCCCCGGATGGATTTCGACACGCGCGACCGGTATCGCCGGATGATTGAAGAACTCGCCCGCGGGTCCGGTCAGACGGAGGACCAGGTCGCCCGGCGAGCCATCGAGCTGGCGACGGACGCCGCCCGTGAAGGGGCGGCGGATGAACGGTGGATCCATGTCGGAACGTATCTGATCGGTGAAGGAAGAGAGGAACTGGCGCGGCTCGTACGATGCCGTGAGACGCCGCGTTTCCGCGCCCTGCACTGGATCTACCGCCATCATTCCG
>DATKWS010000095.1:0-5386 GCA_035529435.1 Patescibacteria group bacterium | reverse complement strand
GTACGTTTCGTCCGTATTCACGAAGGTGCTCGGGCCCTGGCAGGCCTACTGGTTCTGGATCGTGATCAACGAGATCATTCTCGCCGCCTGCATCCTGCTCACCCTGCGGCTGCGCGACCGGTTCGGCAGGACGGCGATCGTCGTCGCCACGTTCTGGCTCCTCTTTTCCCCATTCTACGTTGAGCTCTACATGGGGCAGTTCTGTTTCGTGATGGCATTCTTCATTTTCCTGATACTCTATCCATACCTGCGGGGGACGGCCCCGCAGAAATCGAATCCGGGAACGCTTGCGGAGGCCGTGACCGCGCCAAAACCGGACACATGCAACATCATCGCCGCCAACAGAGCGTATGACCCCGGCGCGAGCGCCGACCACGGCATCTGCCGTGATTCTGCGCCGGGTACTTTGCCACCCCGAAATCACCAAGCACAGCACGGTGCGGGGCGGCCCCACGGATGGGTCGCCCCGCTGTGCTGGGTGCTGAGCGTGCTGCTGAAGAGCTTTACCGCCCTCTATTCCCTGACACTGTTCAGGATCGGCAAGAAGAAGCTCGCATTGGCGGGAATCGCGGCCGTGATTCTCACATCCGCGCCCTACTTCGCGATGCACCCCCAGGACCTCCGCTGGTTTCTCCACCTCAACTTCCAGCCGCTTCCCTCGTATTCTGTGGGCGGGTGCCTCGGATTCTGCTCGCTGCTCCGCGACATGAGCGACCGGCTGCTCGCATCGGTGAGCATGCAGGGGATCAACCTCGGCTTCTTCGACGTTTCCGCCCGTAACGTACCGATCGCCTTAATTCTCGCGGCCATCTTTATCACGACCTTTCTTATCACGATCCGTAAGCGCACGATAGATCCCCTCAGCAACATCACCCTCTGGACGTTGACATTCTTTCTCGTCTTCAAGGATATCTGGGAATACCACTACGTGATGCTGCTTCCGCTCTTTATCGGATTCTATCTTCAGACGAGGTCGAAGTACCTCCTCGTTCTGTTTGTACTCCTCGCGGTGCCGACCCCGTTCTTTCTCTACGACATCCCCACGAGCGAGCACCCGCAGGCATACTGGTCCACACCGCTCAGCATCATGCACCACTCCTTCAAGGCCGTGCCGACCCTGCTCTTCTACCTCTGGGTGGTTCGCCGCGAGCTGCGCGAGGCGGGAGGATACCGCCGGCTCCTCGCTTTCGGCGGGGCGGGGTGAGACGTACTCGGGTTTCCAGCAACCACGCATGGTGCGGCGGATTATTATTTAAAATAAATTTGGATCAATGCCGTGTGAGGATATGCTCTTCAATGTACCGTGCCTCGATCCCGGCGACGAGCTCGAGGCCGCGCCCGGTGAAGTGGATGCCGTCACCCTTGAACAACTCGCCGACATCCGCCCTTCCGCTGATCGCGGCATCGAGGTCGATCAGGTGCCATCCGTCACGCCCGCCGGTGACCTCGCGCATCGTCTCGTTGTATGCGCGGTAGAGGGCGCTCGAGGACTCCTTCGATTTCGCGTACCCGCTTTCCACGACGTAGTCGGGGACACCGAGCGCCGGGTACGCGCTCGGCTCGGTCGCGAAGATGACGGGGATACCACGGACCGAGCAGAGATCGCCGATCTCGGCGAGATTGGCGCGGAACTGACCGATCGGCACGCGGCTCACATCGAGCGGCTCGACGCGACCGAGCACCGGCGAGAGGAGCCTTCTGAAAAACTGGAGCAGTCGCCATTTAGAATACACTGCGCGAAGGGCGCGCGCGGTGAAATTATACGACACCCTGACCTGCTTGTCCTCGTCGACCTCGCCGTAGGCGAGCCACCGGTCGTTCCAGCCGAACGATGCGACCACGAGGTCGGGATCGACCTCGTCGAGATAGAGCTTGAGGGTAACCTTTCCCTGGTACGTCGTGTAGCCCGGCACGGCGAAGTTCAGGCACTCGATACCGGCGTGCCGCTCCTGCAGGTCCTCTTCGACGAACCGCGGAATTCCCTGGAAGGTGCAGGAGTTCCCGATATAGAGAATGCGGAATGTGCCCGGCGGTTTGGACGTCGTCACTTCACGCGTCGGAAATCCGTACCTGTTGATCCCGGGCTGCGAGGGGGGAAACTTCCAGAAGAGGTGCTCGTCGGGCTCGAAGACGGAAAACTGGTAGGGCCGGGGGTACCCGAACTGGATGCCCGACTCGTACCGGAAACCGGTGTACCTGAGATACGCCTCGGGGGGGACGATGATGCAATTAAACACTGAGACAAGGAGAGCGATGCGGAGAAATAGCTGGTGCCGGTCGTGAATACGGCCGAGCACGATCGCACCCCCCGCAAGGATAATCCCCCACAGGAACGCAAAAACGATATTCGATCTGAGAGGCTGTTTTACGGCGAGGACGATCAGAACGATTGCCGAGACAAGAAAAGAGACTATGAATATGTACCGCGTGATGCGCTGCTCGGATGATCCGTTCATATCAATAGTATATAGCGAGCACCATCACCCGAACAGGTGAAATATGCACTTCGGGGACATCTCCATGCTGACCGGCGTAGTTAATGACATCGTCCGAATACCGCCCGGCGCGGTGCATGACCTCTTTTATTAAAAACCCGGCGCAGCAACTGAACATTGTCGCGCCGGGCGAGCCCGCGTAGATCCTACTTACAATAACACTATATTATAATATTACTATATGTCAAGTATAAAATATCTTGCCGCTGGGGGGCTTTCCTGTCCGCAACCGGCGCCCGGCCACAGAACATCTACTGTTTACAGAGCTGCGCATTACGAGTAACATATGTACCCACAAGACGTTCCATGTGATCACATGCCAGGGCATGTCACAGCCGCAGGAGGGTATCCGGATGAAGAAAATTACCGGTTTGTACGTTTTCGTGCTCATCGCCGTGATCGCCGGATGGAGCACCGCCGCCGTCCCGGGACCGGAGCCCCGGCGCGCCCGGGCACGGGATCTCGGCATCGAGCCCGGGGCCATGGAACCAGGTCCGCTGAACGCCATCACCGATGTGGCCGGCGTGCTCGTCGGACACCGTACGCTCATGCGCGGTTCCCACGTCCGGACCGGCGTGACGGCGATCCTCCCCCACGGGGGAAATATCTTTCTCGAAAAGATGCCTGCCGCGATCGCCGTGGGAAACGGCTTCGGGAAGCTGGCCGGCTCCACGCAGGTGGAGGAGTTGGGGAATATCGAAACGCCGATCGTACTGACCAATACACTCTCCGTCGGTGCCGCCGTCGAGGCGGTCGTGCGCTACACGCTTGCGCTGACGGGAAACGAGAGTGTCCGCTCGGTCAATGCCGTCATCGGGGAGACGAACGACGGCTACCTCAACGACATTCGCGGCCTCCACATTTCCGGTGAGGACGTCTTCGCCGCAATCGGGGACGCACGGGATGGGCCGCCCCCCGAGGGCAGTGTGGGCGCGGGCGCCGGTACGGTCGCCTTCGGATTCAAGGGAGGGATCGGGACCGCCTCCCGGATCGTGCCGATCGAAAAGCCCGAACCGCCGCGAGATTCCGGGTCGGTTAAGGAACCGATGCATTATACCGTGGGCGTGCTCGTGCAGTCGAACTTCGGCGGGCTGCTCGATGTGAACGGCGTACCGGTGGGACGCGAGCTTGCCGCGAAGCGGGAGAAGCAATCACGCGGCGGCGGGGACGATGATCCCAAGAAGGAATCGGGTGAATCAGGCGGCTCAAAGAACGGATCGGGGAATTCCGGTACGGATGCGACGCCGATGGACATCGGTGCCGGCACCGATGCGGCACCGGGGGATCAAGGCTCCTGCATGATCGTGATCGCCACCGACGCCCCCCTCTCGCCCCGCAACCTGAGACGCCTCGCGCGGCGCGCCTTTCTCGGCCTCGCACGGACCGGTTCGTACATGAGTAACGGCACCGGCGACTACGCGATCGCCTTTTCCACGGCGTACCGTATTCCGCACGGTGCCCGGCGCATCGAGCTCCCGTCCCTCGTGGCAAACGACGCGATGACACCGCTCTTCCAGGCCGTCGTCGAGGCGACGCAGGAAGCGGTGTACAATTCCCTCTTCATGGCGACAACCGTCGAGGGGTATCGCGGTCGCACCATCGAGGCGATCCCTATCAACGATGTCCTCGAGATTTGCCGGAAGTACAACGCGCTGAACCTGCACAAGCGGTTTACCGAATAGCCGTGCGGAGAGATGCTCGAGAGAGAAATTTAACCTTAATCCGTCGATACTGTCGTCGTTGATGGACCGGGCGGGCGCGTAGGGACGGCGGCCGACGGCGAGTTCCGCAGCGCACCGGCACGCCACGGTGTGTGATCTCTCGGGATACAACGCTTCCGATCCGGTGCGCGAGGACTATTTGAGCCGGAGCGCCCCCGTCCCGGCGCCCGGCCAAACATTCACATACACAAGAATGACGGGTTAAGGCTAACATCCTTGATCGGGTGCCGCCGCTGTGCTAGTCTCAGCGAACCAAAATCGACCAGTGGTGTATAGACAGTAATGCGGGCGAACGACCGGGCAGAAGGGGTAGCGATGAGATGCAGGAAACGCTATGAACGAATGTTATTACCGATATTCATTTTATTCCTGCTGACCGTGCCGGTGACCGGTGCGGCCGAGGAGCGCGAGGAGGTGTCCATACCCGGCGTCGACGAGCCGTACTGGCAGCAGCGCGTCGACTACGATATCCACGTGTGGCTCGATCCCGGCTCCCACATGTTGAACGGCACGGAGACGATCGCCTACGTGAACAATTCGCCCGACACCCTCGAGGAATTCTACCTGCACCTCTACCCAAACGCCTACCGTGACAAGACATCCCCGCTGATCCGCGACTTCATGCGCGGCACGCTCTACTTTATCGTCGGCCTTACCGAATCCCGCAGGGGCTGGATCGACGTGACGAGGCTCGCGGTGGACGGCGGCGATGTCGAATTCACCGTCGACGGCACGATCCTCGAGAGCGGCTTTCCCAAACCGCTCCCCCCCGGCGGCACCGCCACGATCGAGGTCGCCTTCACCGAGAAGATCCGCAGGCACCTCGGCCGCGCGGGGTACGTGGGGGAACATTACGATCTCGCGCAGTGGTATCCCAAGATGGCGGTATACGATAAGATGGGGTGGCACCCCGACCAGTTCAGGATAGGCGAGTTCTACGGCGAGTTCGGAACGTTCGATGTGCGGATCGAGATCCCCGAGAGGTTCGTGATCGCGGCGACCGGCGTGCCGGTCTCGGGTGATCCGGGTTGGGATAAGAACACGCTGCAGGGAGGCGGAGAGCGGCACGGACGCGGGGGGACGCCGAACGGCGGTGCAGGCCCACCCGCGGAAAATCCGGCCGGTGCGGCATCGGCGGAAAACGCCGAAGCGGACACCACCGGGAGCGGG
>DATKWS010000094.1:0-41143 GCA_035529435.1 Patescibacteria group bacterium | reverse complement strand
ATACCGGCGCTCGCGCTGGTAATCGGCCTGTCGGTAAACATCCTCAAGCGGCGGACCCCATGACGAAAGGATTGGAATGAAGTTCCGATCAACATGGATTCTCATCATCGTGCTCGGTATCGTCGCCGCCTATTTCTTCCTCGTCGAGGAACCCCGGCGGGAGACGGAACTGCAGCGGATCGGCGAATCGAAAAACGTACTCCCCTACGGCCGTGAAGACGTCGAGAAAGTCATTCTGATAAATACCGTGAAGGAACAGATCGTCATGGAGCGTGACGGGGAGGAATGGACGATCGTCCAACCGGTGCGCACGAAGGGATCCAACCCGACGATCGATGCCGTGCTCATGCAGATCGTACCGGGCCTCAAGATCGAGACATTCCCCGGTGTCACGAACCTCGGCGACTTCGGATTCGACGATCCGTTCGCGACGGTCGTACTGTTTGCACGGGGGAGAAAGAATCCCGACACGATATACGTCGGCGACAAGACGCCGACGAGTGCACGATGCTATGTACGGCTGGGAAGCTCGCACGACATCCTCATCACGCACGAATTGACGCACAACGTCGTGAACAAAAGCCTCTATCACCTGCGGGACAAGAACCTTTTCAAGATCGGAGCCGGCGAAATCGATCGCCTCGACATCCAGAACGGTCCGGTGCGCATCTCGCTGATCAAGCGGGACGGCGAGTGGCGATTCGACGAATCGAAGCGACGCGCCGATGGCATGACGGTGGCGCAGTACCTCAACGCACTGGCTTCGGCCATCATATATGGATTTGTCCTCGAGGACCTGACGGATCTGGAACAGTACGGGCTGAAGAATCCCGACCGGAAACTCGTCATCGGCGCCGCGGAAAACGAGTTCACGCTCTCGTTCGGGCGGACCGAGGAACGGATGGTGTATGCGGTTCGAAGCGGGATCGATAAGGTTCTGCGTCTCCGCGACGATCTGCTCTCCCTATTCTCCATGGATGATACCGCGCTTCGCGCCAGGGAGTTCGCCTTCTTCGAGAGGGACGATGTGAAGGGAATCAGTATCGATATCGCCGGTACCGTGATCACCGCGGCCGACCGCGGGAATGGTTGGCGCATCGCCGGTCCCGATTCGATTCCGCTCGTACCGCTTGAGGTGCAGCGCCTGCTCGGCACCCTCCGCGGCATCAGATTCGAGGAGCTGTTCGATGCGACGCATGCACCGCCTGAAATAGAGGACGGTGCCGCTTCGATCTCAATCACCCTGGAGGATGCAAACGGCGGGACGATCGACCGCATGATGCTCGCCACGTCGACCGCCGGCTACGAGTTCGGATCCTCCACATCCGCCATGACTATCGGGAGATTGCGTGGCGGGACGGTGACACGCATCGGACAGCTCATCGATCGGCTGCGCGGGTAGCCGCGCCCGCTGCGCCTGGGCTCTTGAATTTCAACGATATTCGGTGTATCTTTTCCATCAGAGGAGTGATGCATCGATGAAGAAACGTTTCACGCGCCGTGAGGTTCTCGTTGCGCTCGCGGGAGGGATACTCGGCGGAAGGGCCGGGCCGTTGATCGCCGGTTCCCTTCCGGCCCGGAGCAATCGCGTGATCTCGGCGAGGCTGAGGCTCCACACCGGTTTCGACCGGGAAATCGCGGGAACGCTCCTCGACCGGGCCGTTGCGCGTCTCACGGGCTGCGACGACCCCGCGGATGCGTGGCGCAGCCTCTTCTCCCCCACCGACCACGTCTCGATCAAGGTGAACTGCCTCGGCGGATCCGGTATGTCGACCGGTGCGCCCCTCGTCCTGGCGGTCGTCGAGAGACTCGAGAGATGCGGCATCACGCGGAACCGTATCATCGTCTGGGACCGGCTCGGCCGGGAGTTGAAAGAGGCCGGTTACCCGCTTGCCGCGGGGGGAAGCGATCTTCAGGTGTACGGAACCGACGAAACCGGTTACGGCGGTGAGATACTCGAAAACGGGGCGGTCGGGAGCCTCTTCAGCAGGATTCTCACCGAACGCTGCAACAAGATCATCAATATGCCGGTCCTCAAGGATCACGGCATTTGCGGAATGACGTTCGCCCTGAAGAACTACTTCGGCGCCATTCACAATCCCAACAAGTACCACCTCAACCGGTGCAATCCCTATATCGGCGATCTCAACGCCATGCCCGTCATCAGGGAACGCGAAACACTGATCGTCGGTGATCTCAGCCGTATTCAAGCGGATGGCGGGCCCTCGTTCAAGAGCGCCTGGATAGTTCCCTACGGCGGATTGATCGCCGGCAGGGATCCCGTCGCCGTGGATGCCGTCGCCCTGAAAATACTGGAACAATCGCGGGAGCGCATCGGAAGACCCGGCCTCAGGGAAAAAGGACTGTTTCCGGATTATGTGGAGGCGGCCGCGCGGACCGGGGCGGGAAACCTCGAAGGCATGGAACACGTGGAACTCGTGGTGTGACGGCCACTGATGTACATGAAACACGCAACCGATACAACGAGCGAGATAGCCGGTGACGTGGTGGATGCCGGGACGGAGGCAATGTCCCGCCGGACATTCATCACCGGCTCGGCTGCGGTTCTCGCCGCCGTCGCGGCCGGCATCCCGCTTCGAAACGCCCGGAGCGGGGAACCGCGCACCGAGGCGCGCTATTACGAAAAACTCGAGCACGAAGAGGTACGGTGCCTCCTCTGCCCGAAGGAATGCCGTATCGGCGACCGCGAGCGGGGATACTGCGGCGTGCGGGAAAACGATCACGGCACGTACTATACCCTCGTCTACGGCGAGCCCTGTGCCCTCCACCTCGACCCGATAGAGAAAAAGCCGTTCTTCCATGTCATCCCGGGAACCAGCGCATTTTCCCTCGCGACCGTCGGATGCAACATGGAATGCAAGTTCTGCCAGAACTGGCAGATATCCCAATCGCGTCCCGAGCAGGTAGAGACGCGGCACATTGAGCCGGATCGCATCGTCGAGCAGGCATCCTCGTTGCACGCTCCATCGATTGCGTATACATACGGCGAGCCGACCGTTTTCATCGAGTACATGATGGATATCGCCGCACGGGCGCGAGCCCGCGGGATCAGGAACGTCGTGGTCACGAGCGGATACATCAATCGCAAGCCGCTGCTGGATCTGTGCGCGCTCGTCGATGCGATAAAGGTCGATCTCAAAGCGTTCGAGGAATCGTACTACCGTGACGTGTGCAGTTCCGAGCTGCGCCCCGTTCTCGATACCATAACGACGATACGCGAACAGGGCGTATGGCTCGAGATCGTGTATCTCATGGTGCCGACCCTGAACGACGATCCGGCGAAAATAAGGGAGATGGCCCGGTGGCTCCGCGCGCACGCCGGCGCCGATGTGCCGGTTCACTTCTCCCGGTTCTTTCCCCAGTACCGGATGAAGAACCTTCCTCCCACCCCCGTTTCATCGCTCGAGCGGGCGTACGATATCTGCCGCGAGGAGGGGCTGCAATTCGTCTATGTCGGAAACGTGCCCCGGCATGAGATGGAGAATACCTACTGCCCCTCCTGCGAAGAGATCATCATACACCGGCAGGGGTATCGCGTTCTGAGCCTCGATGTCATCGGCGGAAAGTGCCGTTTCTGCGGCGCTCCGATTCCCGGTATCTGGCAGGAGGGCTGATCATGCGTACCATGCATGTGTCCGCAGTAGCCGTGGGTTTTCTCATCATGGCGTTCACCGGGCTCGCTGCAGAGAGGAAAAGGAATACCATGGAGCAAATCGTACGGAAACCCGCCGTTGCGGGACAGTTCTACCCGGGAAATCCCGCCGTGCTCCGGAAGGAGATCGAACACTATCTCGAGAATGCTTCCGCCGGACCGGCCGGTGGCACGGTAGTCGCCCTCGTCTCGCCCCATGCCGGCTACATCTACTCGGGACAGGTCGCGGCATACGGCTACCGCCTGATCAGGGATCACGAATACAAGACCGTCGTCGTCATCTCACCGAGCCATGTGGAATACTTCGACTACTGCTCAGTCTTCGCCGGCGCATCATACCTCACACCCCTCGGCGAAATTCCGATCGATCACGAGATCGTCGACCTGATCACCACGGGTGACGAACGCGTGAAGGCCGATTCGCGGGGACACCTCTTCGGAGGATTCCAGAGGGGAGAGCATGCCCTCGAAGTGCAACTCCCGTTTCTACAGGTTGCGATCGGCGACTTCGAACTGGTCCCGATCGTCATGGGCGATCAGGGCCGCGAGTGCGTCGAGGCACTGGGCACTGCCCTGGGAAATGCCTTGCAGGGCCGCGACGCGCTCATCGTGGCGAGCACCGACCTTTCCCATTTCCACGGTGACGCGGACGCGAAGAGGCTCGACGGCGTTTTCATGGACAGGCTCGGATCGTTTGACGAGGCCGGCCTCACCAAGGCCCTCGCTCGAAAGGATACCGAAGCATGCGGCGGTGGTCCGACCGCCGCCGCCATGATCGCCGCACGGATGCTCGGAGCGAACCGGTGCTCGGTGCTACAGCACGCGAACTCCGGAGATATCACGGGTGACACATCAAGCGTTGTCGGGTACATCTCCGCCGCGATGATCAGGGATGCCGGGAATCAACGGGAAGAGAGAAAGGCGAACGAAATCCCCTCCGGAAAGGGCGAGGGGAGAGAAGCCGGGGGAAACTCCCCTCCCGTGACGGAAACGGGCCTGACCCAAACGGACAAGGAGTTTCTTCTCACGCTGGCTCGACGCGTGATCGCAACGGAGCTCGAGGGTGGATCGATCGAAATCGGACAGCCCCCCTCCGCCGTACTGCGGGAGCCGCGCGGAGGATTCGTCACACTCAAGAAGAACGGCCAGCTCAGGGGTTGCATCGGGTACATCGAGGCGATCAAACCCCTCGTCGACACGGTGGTCGACATGGCCAAGGCCGCGGCGTTCAACGACCGGCGTTTCCCACCCGTCACCGCGGATGAAGTCCCCCGTATCGATATAGAAATATCGGTACTGAGCCCGATTACGCGGATCGACGATCCCTCGATGATCGAGGTCGGCACGCACGGGATCATCATCACCCGCGGCTCGCGCCGCGGTCTCCTCCTCCCGCAGGTTGCGATCGAGTGGGGCTGGGATCGCGATACGTTCCTCGACCAGACCTGTGTAAAGGCGGGACTGCCGGCCGATGCATGGAAACAGCCGGGAACGAAGATCGAAGTCTTCAGCGCGGATGTATTCTCCGAGATCGATATGAAGCTCCGGTAAGGCGCCTACCACTTGCCTACCAGCATCACCGCCGCGAGCAGGTGCACGGCGACGATGAGCAGCACCGTGCCGACGATGCCGGTCACCGGCAGGAGCACCGCACCGCCGAGGACCCCCCCCGCGCACGCGCCGAAGAGATCCCATGAGTAAAACACGGCGGGGACGGTTACACGTTCGCCGCCGAGCGCCGTCCGGACGACGAGGGGATAGTACAGGCCGGTACAGAACCCGCACGCCGCGGCGTAGAGATAGAGAATCGGTTCTGCCGGGAAACGGGCGGCGGTGAATCCCTTCGACGCAGCAAGAAGCGCGACGAACGAGACGAGAAGCGCCGCAAAGATCAGGTGGACGAAGCGGAGATCGCTCCTTTCCACCACGGCACGCCGGTGCGTCGCGAACGCTCCGATCGAGGCGCCCGCCATAAAGAGGGCGGTGAGCAGCACGATCGCCCGGTAGAGATACCCCGTGAACGACTGGAACGCGAGCAGGATCACGACCTGGAAGATGAGACTCCCCATCCCGACCGTCATCACGCCCACCCGGGCTGCCCGGCCCGCGGCGACGCGCGAGAAGAGCACCGCGAAGAGCACCACCAGCACGAGCGGCGGTACGTAGAATGGAAGATGCAGCAGGCCCTCGAACATCCCGACTCCCGCAAGCCCCAGGCGCCGCCCCTCGAGCAGGAGCTCGTAGAGCGGTACCACCGGTCGTGTATCGGTGTTCACGCCGTGCACATGCGCCTCCGCCAGCGCGGCCTCGAGCTGCGCCACCCGATCCTCCGAGAACCGGAAGGGAAGAAAATCCTCGCTGATGTAGCGGGTCTCGATGTTCCGCCGGGCGAGGCGGTCCAGCAACTCCCCCGCGGCGAATCGTGGGGCGCCGGCGATGAAGTGGGCGGTCGATCCGGGAAGAACGGTGATCTCACCGAAGACCCGTGCCATCGTGGATTGGATCGCCCGGAGCACGCGCGCCTGATCCCGGGTGAGGAAGTTCTCCGAGGAGGGGTGGCTGCACGCGAAGATCCCTCCGTCACGAAGGGACCGCTTCACGAGATCGAAGAATTCGGCCGTATAGTACCGGTTCCACTGGAGATTGAGCGGAGGTGGCGCATTCAGGACGATAACGTCGTACGCGCGAACCCGCCGCGAAAGAAAGAAGCGGCCGTCTCCCGTGTAGAAACGGACCGCCGCATCACCCGCCCGGGATCCCTCGAGACGGAAGGCGCCGTCATCCCGCGAGACCCGTACCGAATCCATCTCGAGCGCCAGCGCGAGCAGGGCGCCGTCGAGCTCGACGCAGTCGATCGATTCCACCATCGGGTGCTTGACCGCCTCCTCCCAGCCCCCCCCCAGTGATCCGCCGATGAGCAGCACCCGCCGCGGCGAGGGGTGCGCGAGAAGGGGTATATGGACACCCTCCTCCGCCCGCTCGGGCTCGGGTACCGAGAAGAGCCTGCTCCCACCCGAGTAGAACGACAGGATCTCCTCGCGTGAAGCGGCGACGATTTCGCCATAGCGGGAAGAGAGGAACCGCTCCACGCGGTAGCCGGGATAGACCCGTTCGATACTCGCCCGATCGATCCGCGAGGCCGCAAGGAGAAATACGATCCCCAGACCCATCACGATGGCGACGCGCGCACGGAGCGGCCGGCCGCGCGCTCCCGCGAGCAATACGACGGCGATGACGGCGATCGACACTATGAATGTCGTCTCGAGCTGCGAAAAGCGCACTATCAGGAAAAACGAGAATGCCAGCGCTCCGGCGAGCGAGCCGGCGGCCTCCCATATGTACACGCGCGCAATCCCGCCGCTCATACCGCTCGGCCCGCGCGCCGCCAGCCCGCTGGCCACGTTGTAAACCGTTCCATAGAGAAATCCGTAGGGCGCCATTGCGAGCAGCGAGAATGCAAGGGCCAAAAAAAACGGCGGCAGGGTTCCGGGCGGGCGGGACAGGTACCCACGCCCCAGGCGTATCAACACGGCCGTGGCCGGATACAGCAGGGAAATCGAAACGGCGAGCAGCTGGAAGGCGCGGTACGTCCGCCGCGTACGCGCTGCAATGATCCGGCCGCCGAGAATCCCCCCGGCACCGACCCAGAAGAGCCAACCTGCGAGCAACGCACCCACGATCAGCTCGGTGCCGGTGAACAGCGCGAGCATCTCACGCACGAATACCGCCTGCGCAAGCACCGCGCAGAATCCAAGCGAGATGACATGTATCGATTTCAAGGATCGAACCCGCACCGCGTGGAAATGAACCCTCTAGCTGTCGAAATACTCCCGCTCGAAGACCATCTCGAAATCGTAGATATCGATGAAATCATCGATGCTGTCGCTGTCCGTTTTGCTGAGAAGACCCGTTTCGACGAGATTGAATACGATGTTGCCGAAATCTTCCGTTGCATACACGCCCCAAAAGTTGAAAACCTCTTTCGCCATCGGACCGAACTGCTCCAGTGCGGTCTCGCGGATGCCCGCGAGCAATTCCCTCCCTCCCACATGGCGGGCCTGCGGCAATCTGCTCATCGCGTGCTCGAGCGCGGCCATGACGAACGAGTACGCATGTGCCTTGTAACGCGTATCGCGCGTTGTTATTTCCTCGATCTTCTTCCATGTTTCGGTCAGGTGTTTCATGCCGGGCGCCCTCCCCGCATCATTCTATACCATCCGGCCGCCGGCATCCATACCACATTTGTCCGGCCGTCTAGCTCGCACCCCCCCTGGCATGAAGGATCGTCTCGGTGCCGTACGCCGGATCGGATTGCGGGTACTCGATCATGTAATGCAATCCGCGCGATTCCTTTCTCTTCAGGGCGGATGTGACGACGAGGCCGCTGACGAGCGCTATGTTGCGCAGCTCGACGAGATCGGCCGAAACACCGTACTCACCGTAGAGGCGATCCACCGTTTTCTGTATCTGCCGGATTCTCTCCCGCGCGAGCCGGAGCCTCTCCTCCGAACGTACGATGCCGACGTAGTCCCACATCACGCGTCTCGTCATATCCCAGTCGTGATCCAGAATGACGGTCTCCAGCTCCTTGGGATCACCGACCGGCGGCACCACCGCCCGCAATCCCTTCCGCGCCGGCCGCGTTCCCGTATGCCGCTGCATGTACCGGGCGCAGCGATCGGCGATCACAACCGCCTCGAGCAGCGAGTTGCTGGCCAGACGGTTGGCGCCGTGAACGCCGGTACAGGCCACCTCGCCGATCGCGAAAAGCCCCGGGAGATCGGTTCTCCCATCGATGTCTATCTTGACGCCGCCGCACATGTAATGCGCCGCCGGCACCACCGGAATCGGATCCCGGCTGATATCGATACCGAATCCCCGGCACATCTCGAAGATATACGGAAAACGTCTCTTGAGCCAGCTCCGCGACCGGTGCGTAATATCGAGCAGAACGTACTTCTCGCCGCTTCCCTTCATCTCGCGATCGATCGCGCGGGCGACGACGTCCCGGGGAGCGAGCTCCCGGCGGGGATCGTAGCGCCCCATGAATTCCTCCCCCCGGACGGTACGGAGCAGGGCGCCCTCACCGCGAAGAGCCTCGGATACGAGCTGCGATTTCGCCTTCGGGTGGTAGAGGCAGGTGGGATGAAACTGCACGAACTCGAGATTTGCGATCCGGGCCCCCGCCGCGTAAGCCATGGCGATTCCGTCTCCCGTCGCGATATCGGGATTCGATGTGTAGAGGTAGATCTTCCCGGCGCCGCCCGTTGCGATAACGGTGTTGCGGGCAAGCAGGACCTCGATACGGTTCGTCCCGCAATCGAGCATCGTGCACCCGATGATTCGCCCGTTCCGGTCGGCGACAAGATCTATGGCGAGGCAATTCTCACGTACCCGTATTCTCTCGTGGGAAGCCACCGCGTCTATGAGGGTTGTTTCCAGTTCCCTGCCGGTGAGATCACCGTAATGCACTATACGGGGCGCCGAGTGTCCACCCTCCCTCCCCAGCTGCAATGCCCCCGTCTTCCCGTTCCTGTTGAAACGCACGCCCAGCTCGGCGAGTTCGCCTATACGGGCGGGACCCTCGCGCACAATCGTTTCGACCGCCTCCCGATCGCAGAGACCGCGCCCGGCGGTGAGCGTATCCTCGATATGCGACTCGAACGAATCGCGCATATCGATCACCGCGGCGATGCCTCCCTGCGCATAGTTGGTATTGCTCTGGTACGATTCCTTCTTCGTGATGACGACCACCTCGGCGAAGCGGGCCGCCTTCAGCGCGAAAAAGAGCCCGGCGGCGCCGCTGCCGATGACGAGTATATCCGTTCTCGTGACTTCCAAATGACTGCTCCTTCCGCTTCCCCCATCATACGTATTCGGAGCGGAGCAGCGCAATACAAAGAAGTGCAATATGCACGGAACGGCCGACGGGACAACCCAATCTTCCACGACATTTCGTAATTTATTTAGTATAAACGGGTTGCGATATGGCTCCTCCTTTACGCTTGGCACAACTATTGCGTAAAGGCCCGTGTAACGTGCAATAGCCAGATACACACGAGGAGGTTACCCGATGTCCGTGAAGAACTGTACAGCCTTCACTTTCGTAACGGTGCTGATCATAGGCGCCCTCCTCGTCGGTTGTGACGAGGACAGCAATTATGACCAGAGAACTGTAGTCTATGTCAGCAATATCAATGATGGATTCCCGGTTCTGAGCGACGTTCGCAACCAGGGGGACTCGCTGTATGAAAAAGACGGCGAGACATTCAAGCGGGATGACGACTTCTGGCTGGAGGACTGGATCAAGGTCGAATTCCACAACAGGCCCTATTCGTCTGTCGTCGATCCGAACAGTGGTTCCCTGGGAGACTTTCTCTTCACAAGCTACGATGTGGAATTCGTCCGCATGGACGGCGGCGCGACACCGGTACCTCCCTTCACCGGCGAGACGAGCATCCTCGTTCCCGCGAACTCATTGGTCGAAGGAGTCATTCTCCTCGTCCCGGTTTCGGCGAAGCGCATCTCGCCGCTCGTCGACCTGGAATACACGGCGAACGAGATCATGACGAACGCGCACATCACATTCCATGGGCATGAAATACAGACAGACCGGGAGATAGATTTCTCGGCCGGCATTCTCGTGAACTTCGCCGATATCCTGGAAGAAGACGAACAGAACAAGAGCAATTGACCGGATAACCGACTGGTGCTGCAATAGATGAGAGCTCGCGTCAACGGCGCGGGCTCTTTTTTTTCCACGGGGGTCACGGGCCGGAGCCGTTTCGCGGAAGGCCGCAGGGATCTGCCGGCGCTCCGCCGCTCCACTCAGAGCATGCAGGCAAGCCGGTGCCGGTCTTTGATCTCCATCCGTATCGTGACGGCGCCGACCTCTATACCGGCAGGAAAGAGGTGGTGCGATTTCACCCAATCCTTCTCGGTCGTGAGAAATAAAACGCCGTCGGGAACCTCTTCGAGCATGCGTGAGATGTCTCCGGGGCGGTAGGCGTGGTGATCGACAAAACGGAACGAGACGGTGGGCTCGGCCCCCGTCCGTTCCACGAGCGCCTCGAACGACGCGGGACGCGCGATCCCCGAATAGAGCGCCACCCGCTTTCCCGCGAGATACGACAGCGGTTCCCGCTCCCCTCCCCGCCGCATCACATCGACGGCGACATGGTCGGCGAAAAAAACGGACCTGCCCCGCACGAGCTCCGACGCTTCCGGCGGTACAATCTCGTCCGCAGCGCGTGTGAATATCACGACATGCGCCCGCTCCACCGCGCTGGTCCGTTCCCGCAGGGTGCCGGCCGGAAACAGCCTGCCGTTCCCGAACGGGCGACGCGCGTCGAGCAGCAGGATATCGACATCCTTGCAGATGCGCAGGTTCTGGAATCCATCGTCCATCAGTATGTGCGTGGGATCGAGCAGGCGTGCCGCGGCGCCGGCGCCACGAACACGATCGCCGTCGATGACAACGGGGATACCGCGCCGGTGATACAGAGCGGCCTCGTCACCGATCGATCGGGCCAGGCACGCTCCATCATCGTACGGAGCGGCGCCGGAAGTGTATTCCGGCAGATCGTGCAATTGGAAGAACCGAAGGCCGGGGGCGGTCTGAAGTAAACGGTCCGCCGTGACGAGGAACGGGAAACAGCGGCGCTCGGACACGGAGCTTCGGTATCCCCGCATCAGCACGACGGGCCTCCCGCCGCGCTCCGCGATCAACTCGACGAGGCGCAGGGTGCAGGGCGTTTTTCCGCCACCACCGATCTCGAGATTGCCGATGGAGACGATGCGGGGCCGTGCGTGCGGCCCGATCGAAGGATCGCCGGAGAACCGTAGAGATCCGCGTGAGAAACGCCCGCGCGCGGAAACGGCCGCCCCGTAGACCACCGAAACGAAGAACCGAACCGGGGTCAGAATCCTCCAGGGTCCATTCCCCTCAAAGATCCGTAAGGCCGCCGGATAGTGCTCAATGATTTTCATGTGGCCACACATCCACTCCCCGATATCCCATGCGTTCGTCCAGATCGGCTGTCAGGCCGCACAGCCGCTGCTCGAGCAGGAGGCGGAAGCGCTCGCGCGTCCCGAGGTCGGCGTTGCGGGGTACGACGAACGGCTCGCCGTACGCGATCGATACGCGTGCACACGGATACGGCAGCTGGAACCGGTCCCATGAACGGAAGATGTGTCTCGGCCTGGCCGCGTTCGAGACCGGAATCACGGCCGACCCGGTCATCCTGCTCAACTCGACCGCTCCCTGCTGCACGACACCGCGCGGTCCGCGCGGACCGTCTATCGTCAGCCCGACATCGTGACCGTTCCGGAGCACCGCGGACAGCTCGCGGAGGGCGCGCGCACCACCCCTCGTGGTAGAGCCCTTCACGTGTCCGAAGCCGAGCCATGTGATCGTCCGCCCCATCAGGTCACCATCCTGATGCTCCGAAGCGAGAACCTGTATATCCCGGTGCCTGTGCGAATAGCTCAGGACGAGAAGGCGTCCGTGCCAGAACGCGAAGACGACCTGGGGCGACATCCGCCGCGCCGCCGCGAGGTGCTCGAGCCCACGCCACTCGATGCGCCATGTGAAACCGGACAGCCGGATCACCACCGACCCCACAAAACTCGCAACTCCCGCATGGATGGAAATTTTCATGAAGCCTTCACACCTCTCCGTTGCGTACCGCCCGGACATCGCCGCCGACCCTTCCATTACATCAACGGTGCTCCTCCGGCGGGCACTTCATCCCTCGATCGGATCGAGAAGGGCCCGCACCGGCTTCCCCCCGGCCATCCCGGCGGCCAACCCGGCGACCCGTGCCGCTCCCCCCGGTTCACCGAGCGCCTCCCTGAGCGCGAGGAGCTCGGCGGAAACGCGCCGGTACCGCTCACCGTCCCCCAGGAGTCCGGTCGACTCGCCGGCGATCCTCTCCGCGGTCGCCGCACCCTGTACCAGCTCCGGCACGACGGCCCGTCCGGCGAGAACGTTCGGCATCGCGATCCACGGTATCTTGACCAGCATGCGCCCCACGAAGAATGTGAACGCGGAGGTCCGGTAGCACACGACGGTCGGCGTACCGGAGATCGCCGATTGCAGGGTCACGGTGCCCGAAACGGCGAGAACGAGGGCGGCGCCCGGAAGCTCACCCACGCCGTTGCGCGTTATCTCCACGTACGCGCGCATCGCCGGGGGAACCTGAACGTCCCGTTCGTCTATCAACGGAGCGAGACCGAGCTTGAACACGGCGCGGGGGAATCGCCCGTGGAGCCGTTTCGCCGCCCCGAGGAGAGGCGGCAGCAGCCGCCTCACTTCCTGCACGCGACTGCCCGGAAACAGCACGATCGAGAACGGCTCATCGGCCGCGGGTGCCTCCTTGGGCACCGGGGACGCCGCGACCTCGCCGAGCATCGGGTGGCCGACAAAGACGGCCGGAATGCCGGCACGACGGTATATCACCTCCTCGAACGGCAGGATCAGCGCCATGAGATCGATCGAGCCGCGCATCCGCGCGACGCGCCAGTGTCCCCACGCCCAAACCTGCGGGCTGATGAAGTACAGAACGGGGACGCCGTGCCTGTGCGCGTACCGCGCGAGACGCAAATTGAGACCGGGATAATCGACGGGCATGAATAGATCGATACTACCGCTTCGGAG
Organism: Patescibacteria group bacterium; assembly: GCA_035529435.1. Taxonomy (GTDB): domain Bacteria; phylum Krumholzibacteriota; class Krumholzibacteriia; order Krumholzibacteriales; family Krumholzibacteriaceae; genus DATKWS01. The sequence goes on along the minus strand of DATKWS010000094.1, from coordinate 27,812 downwards.
TAATGAATGTATCCGTCTTTCCAGCGCCAGAATACGCGGTAATCCTGCCAGCACCTCCGCAAATCCCATGAATGCGTATCGATCCATGGGAAAGGCAATCTCCGCGCCGGCACGCTCCAGTTCCTCCCCGCCGAGTGCGATTACCCGGCACGACGGGTCGATCGCCCTCAGCTCGGATACGACGCGAGCGGCGTGGTGTTCGCCGCTTGTCTCGCCGCAGGTTACGAGAATCGTCCTCACGCCCGCTCCCTGCATTCCCCGATCGTTCTCTGCACCTCTTCGGCGATGCGCAGAGCCTCGAGTCCCTGTTCCCCCGTTACCAACGGTTCTGCACCCCCCCGGACGGCGGCGATGAACGCCGCGATTTCTTTGAGAAGCGGCTCGGTACCGTCGACATCGACCGGCACGCGGCGTATGAATGCGGTGGGATCGCGTGTCAGTGCCTCGAGCGAAACATCGGGCGATTTCTCGAACGCCTCGACGCTCTTCTCCCTGAGATCCGCCGATATATACATATTCTCCTGGAAAAACCGTATCTTCCGGAGCGGATCACGCGAAATCCTGCTCGCGGTGATATTGGCGACGCATCCTCCCTCGAATTCCAACCTGGCATTGACGATATCGGGAGAATCCGTCAGGACGCCGGTGCCAGACGCCCGGAGATCGGTGATTTGTTTCCCACCGAGCACTGAGAGGACGAGATCGATGTCGTGGATCATCAGATCGAGCACGACCGACACATCCGTTCCGCGTGGGGTGAACGTCGCGAGCCGGTGCGATTCGATGAAGCGCGGCGCTTTGAGGAGCGCCCGTGCCGCCTCGAACGCCCCGTTGAACCGCTCGATATGCCCCACTTGGAACACGCAGCCCCGTTCGCGCGCGGACCGCACCATATCGACGGCCTCACCGGTGCGCGAGGCGATGGGCTTTTCAACGAGGACGTGCACTCCCCGACGAAAGGCCATGGAGGCCGATTCGGCGTGCTTTGTCGCCGGCGTACAGATGCTGACCGCATCGCACCCGGCGAGCAGCGACTCGACCGATTCGCACACGGTGGCGCCGTAGCGCTCCCCCACCTCGTGGGCGCGAACCACGTCCCGGTCGTACACGGCGAGTGAATCGATCTCATCGAGAGACGCATAGACGCGCGCGTGATTGCGTCCGAGGCGTCCGGTACCGATTACACCCACCCTCAGGCTACGATTTGTCTCGCGCAACGCGAACCTCCGGTTGTATGCGGAAAACGCCGGCTACTTGGTGATTCCCCGCTTGGAGCCGCGAATGAAATCCACTATCACCCTGATCTCGGGACAATCGGGCAGATCGTGCTCGATCCGTTCGACGGCCTGCGTGACATTGAGATCGCTGCGGTACAGGATGCAGAACGCTTTCTTGATCAACACCCGTTGCTCGATGGTGAAGCCCCGTCGCTTCAGACCGACGCTGTTGATGCCGCTGACACGTGGGGGACTGCCCGCCACCTTGATGAATGGAGGAACATCCTTGGGAATCCTGCTCCCGCCCCCGATGAACGAGTGTGCCCCGATTGAAACGAACTGGTGCACCGGGACCACTCCCCCGACGATTGCGTAATCGTGCACGGTAACATGCCCGCCCAGGTTGACCGCGTTTGCCAGTATCACGTTGTTGGAGATACAACAGTTGTGAGCCACGTGGACGTACGCCATCAGGAGGTTGTTGCTCCCGATGATCGTGCTCTCACCCTCCTCTGTCGCCGAATTCACCGTGACAAATTCCCTGATGACGTTATTGTCCCCGATCGTCACGTACGACGTCGCCCCGCGGTACTTAAGATCCTGTGGAGGTGTGCCGATCGAGGCTCCATGATATACGCGGTTGTTGCGTCCGATCGTCGTATGACCGTCGATGAGAACGCTGCTCCCGATCGTCGTGTCGTCACCGATCGCAACGTGCTCACCGATGATCGCGTAGGGACCGATCGTGACACGCTCGCCGATCTGCGCTCTGGAATCGATGATTGCTGTTTCGTGGACTCGTGTTGGCATATCGTCTCCATTATTTCTTCTCGATCGAAGAGGTCAGTTCCGCCTCCGCGACGACCTGGTTGTCCACATAGGCGACTCCCCGCATCCGGCAGAATCTCCTCTTCAGAGATATCATCTCGAGCTCGAAACGGATCTGGTCCCCGGGTACGACCGGCCTGCGGAATTTGGCCTTGTCGATACCGATGAAGTACACGAGATGATTCTGCGGCCTGTCGACGCTGGACAGAAGAAGGATGCCGCCGACCTGGGCCATCGCTTCGATGATCAGTACCGCCGGCATGATCGGATGACCCGGAAAGTGACCGATGAAGAACGGTTCGTTCACCGTTATGTTCTTGAGACCGACGACCCGCTTCTTGTCCTCGAGTTCGAGGATGCGGTCGACGAGCAGGAACGGATACCGGTGCGGCATGATATTCTGGATCATGTTGATGTCCCAGTACCCCTTTTCCCTGCCGACGGCCGTCTTTGCCCGCGCCTTCAACTCCCTCGAGAGCATCTGGACGAACTTGAGGTTGTACCGGTGTCCCGACCTGAAGGCGATGATGTGCCCCTCGATCGGGGCACCGACCAGCGTCAGATCACCCATGACATCGAGTATCTTGTGCCTGACGAACTCGTTGGAAAATCGGAGCGGCTGTTCATTCACGATGCCGTTCTCGTCGACCACGATCGCGTTCTCGAGGCTCCCTCCCTTGATGAGGCCCTCGGAGCGGAGCATCTCCACATCGGACATCAGGGCGAATGTCCGCGCAGGTGCGATTTCCTTTACGAAGGTCTTCGGATTCAACTCGAATGACGCGAACTGCGCACCGATGTGTGTGTTGTCGTACTCGATCGTGAAGCTGACCTTGAAACCGTCGTACGGCAGTGCTACGAGCTCGACGCCGTTCTCGGCGTAATTCATCGGGCTCGTTATCTTGAAATACCGCACGGGGACGCCCTGGTTCACGTACCCAATCCGCTGAAACGCATCGACGAAGAGGGCACAGCTTCCGTCTTTCGGTTCGGGTGGTTCGTCGGCGTCTATCTCGATGATCAGGTTGTCGATCTGGAGGCCGGAGATCACGGCGAGAAGGTGCTCCACCGTGTGGATCACGGCGCCGTTGCTGGTGATCGTCGTGTTGCGCTTGATCTCCCCCTCATTGATGTAATCGGCACTGACCGGTATATCGACGGCGGGATCGAGATCGATCCGCCTGAATACAATACCGGAGTCGGGTGGAGACGGGTGGAAGGTGGTCCGGACCTTCTTGCCGGTATGAAGTCCTATACCCTCGATGGTAAAGGATTCGTTAATCGTCCTCTGTTGTCGAACCACCACGCTGTCCTTTCTCGAGAGCCTCGATCCGCTTCCGCAACGCGCGAAATTCCTTGATCAGCTCCGGGAGACGCTTTGTCGCGGCGTAGATCTTTCGCGCGAATGTATGCTCACGCGCGGGGTATCCAGACACACGCGTCGCGGGGGGGATTGACTTGGTCACGCCGCCCTGGGCGCCGACCATGGCGCCGTCGCCGATCGTGATATGGCCGACGAGCCCCGCCTGTCCCGCAAGCACGACGTTCTTTCCGAGCTCGGTACTGCCCGAGACGCCGACCTGCGCGGCGAGCACCGAGTCCTCACCCACCACGACATTGTGCGCGATCTGGACGAGGTTGTCGATCTTGGAGCCCTTCTTCACGAGCGTCACTCCGGTCGTCGCCCGGTCTATCGTCGTATTGGCCCCGATCTCGACATTGTCCTCGATACTGACGATACCGATCTGCGGAATCTTGTGATGGGTATTCCCGTCCTTCGCATACCCGAATCCGTCACTCCCGATCACCGCGCCGGCGTGAATAATGACTTCGTTACCGATTGTGCAGCGCTCACGTATCGTCACGTGCGGGTACAACAAGCAGTCCGTGCCGATCGTGACATCGTTACAGATACAGACGTGCGGCAGGATCGTCGTCCGATCCCCGATCACGACTCCCTCACCGATCACGGCATACGCGCCGATCGAGGTTTCCCGCCCCACCGCGGCTGATTGATCGACGATCGCGGTCGGATGTACGCCACGCCGGTACCGCTCCATCGGACTCTTGGAAAAGAGCGTTACCACCTTGAGAAAGGCGAGGTAGGGATTCGAAACCTTGAGTATCGTGCGGGGGAGGTTGCCGTCGCGATTCGCGATGATCGCCGAGGCCTTCGTTTCCCTGAGGAACGGCTCGTAACGGGGATTGGCGAGAAACGTGATCTGCCCCTCCTCCGCCTCCTTGATACCGGCAACACCGCGAATCATGATGTTGCGGTCGCCGATAATCTCGCCGCCGACTATCCCGGCCAATTCTTCGAGAGAGTATGAAGCCATCACGCGATTCCGATATATAACAATAACTACACAACATCCGGGCGGCTTCAGAAAATACTAACCCTCCGGACGTGAAAATGCAAACACTATATTAACAAACGACTATCGGCCGACACCCTTCACTGCGCCGATTCCATCTGCTGCTGAAGCCGCTCGAGCACCATGTCGGTCAGGTCCATTTCCTTTGCGGCATATACGATGTTTCCCTGCGCCGCATCGAATACGATCGTGTACCCTTCCTCCTCGGCGAGCTTCGCAATGACGCCGTTGATCTTCTCGACGATCGGCTCGGTCAGCTCCCTGTTTCGCCGGGCGGCCTCGCCCTCATCGCCGAAGATGTCGCTCATGTACTGCTGGTATTCCTTGAATTTCTGGTCGAGCAGGAGCTTGCGCTCGTTGAGTTTCTCCTCGCTCATCATGAGGCTCTGGCTCTGTATCTCCTCACGCATCTGCGCGATCTCGCGTTCCATATCCTCGGCCTTCTTTTTCCAGGCCTCGACTTCCTTGGAATAGACCCCCTCGGCCTCGACCGTCTCCTTGAATTCGGCAAAGATCTTAACCGTATCGATATACCCCCACTTGATCTCCTGGGCCGCCGCTACACCGTAGGGGAGCAGGGACGCCAGGTATACCAGCAACATCGCAATCGACCATTTCTTCATGATATACCTCCCATGGTCTCAATGAACGTTATACAATATAGTACTTTTCACGCAACAGGAAACCTCTTTTTAAAAGAAAGTCCCGAATGTGAAGTGAGGCTCCCAGCCCGGGCCGCCCACCTTGTCGTACCCGTACCCGTAATCGAAACCGAGGTTGCCAAGACCCGGCATCTCGATCCGCACCCCCAGGCCGACGGCACGCTTGAGATTGAAGATATTCGCCTCGCCGAACGAATTCCATGTATTGCCCGTGTCGAAGAAAACGAGGCCGTAGATCTGCTCGGAGAAGGGAAAGATGATTTCCTGCGTGAATGTCGCCATGAACCGGCCGCCGAAGTACGGATCATTCCCCTCGGGGACGACCTCGTAGAAATCGTACCCCCTGAGGGCGTACCGCCGGTTCCCGCCGAGCCGGAACAACTCGAAGTCCTGAACGCCATCGGAAGTGCCGATGGCGTCAATCAACCCCGCCGTCATGTCCAGGTGAAACGTGAATTTCCAGAACAGGTTGCGGAACCACGCCATCCCGGCGGAGTAGCGGATGAAATCGACGTTCCCCTGGAGTGGGCCGCCGGCGAGCTCCGCGCTGACGCTGCTGATCGATCCCCGCATCGGATGGAACGGGCTGTCGGTCGAGTTGCGCGTGAGGCTCAGCATCAAGCTGCTCTTGTTGAGCGGCCAATCGACATTACGCAGCGCTCCGTACTCCGGATAGAGCGTAGAAAAATTATCCAGCTCGACCTGCTCGAACCGGTAACTCCCGAGGATTCGCGTGTAATCGAGCCAGGGGAAGGGGTGGCTGAGCTGGATCGAGAATCCCTTCCGGCGGTCGGTGTAGTACTGTTGCTGCACCCGGTCCTGGATCCAGTTGAATACCGAAACGGTCAGGGCGGTCTCCGTCCCCAGGAGGTAGGGTTCTGAATAGCGTAAGTTAATATTTTTCCTGTACTTACCGAATTCCCAGTCAACAGATACGGTCTTTCCCCTCCCGAGGAAATTATTCTCCGTGACCCCGAGAAAACCGCTCACCGAGTAGAGCTGAGAGAATCCGAATCCGAGCTTGAAATTGCCGGTCTGCTTCTCCTCGACCTCGATCAGCAGGTTGATGTCACCCTTCTCGTTGACCGGTTCGGTGTCGATCCGCGGCGGTCCGTTGAAATATCCCAGTAAAAATACATCCCGGAGACTGCGCTGCACCTCTCCCAGTACGAATGTGTCACCGGGGTAGATCCTGAATTCCCGGCGGATCACGTTCTCGAACGTCTTTGTATTCCCGCTGAATTTGATCTCCCGTATGGCTGCCGGCTCGTTCTCCACGATCTCGAGATCGAGATCCAACACCTGCCTTCTCTGCGTTCGCTGGGGAAGAATCCTGCTCCATATGTATCCTTTTTCCCAGTAGAGACTGTTGATCGCTCCGAGCTGTGCGATCTCTATCTTCTCCCGCGAGTAGGGATCACCCCTCTTGGCGGTGATCAGGGAAGCAATCTCCTCGTCGCGGATGATCTCGTTTCCATGCCATTCGATATCCCCAACGTAGTAGCGGGGTCCTTCCTCGATACCGATATAGAGATCGACATGTTTGCCGTCGTTCACTCCCTCCTGCCTGACGATCTCCACCGCAGCATCGAGGTATCCCTCATTTTCATATAGTTCCTTGATGTTCTTGAGATCCTGCTCGAGAACGCTCGGTTTGTAATCCCCCCCCCGCCACCACCGGTCCTCCTTGCTCTCGATCACCCCGCGCAGTTGCTTGGACTCCAGGGCTCCGTTGCCGATGAAATCTATATTGCGGATCTTCACCTTCTTTCCCTCGGTGATGACATAGCTGATGTCGACCCGGTGTTCCTGCTCGATCACTTCCCGTTTGACCTCGACCGTTGCACGGTTGTAGCCCTTCTCGGCATAGAGATCCTTGATATTCTTCACGTCCTGTGTGATCAATGACGGCCGCGCGAAATAGCCCGTCCTGAGGATCATCTTGCCGCGGATATCCTCATCCTTGATTCCCTTGTTTCCCGTGATCCGGACATCCTTGACGCGCAAGTACTCGGTGACATCGAGAACGATGATCGCTTTACCGTTTTCCTCCCGGTACCACGCGACGATATCGGCGAAATCCTTGCTGTGGAACAGGCGTTTAATCCCTTCCGATACGGCATCCGCGCGGTATTCGTCGCCCGGTCCCACTCCGAAGATCGAGAGGATCTTTTTATTCGATACGAATATATTTCCCTGAATATCGACGCGCCCGATCTCGATCGCGGCGGCGGCCGAAGCAACTAACAGTATCGCGCAAATGACCGTGCAGAGTACCTTCATAGCATCAACACCCTCTTACCCGTCTTAAAATTCGGTACATCCTAGCACAGGGGTCACATTTTTTGCAAAGACAAAAGGCTGTCCTCAAAGGCCGTCCATACGGCGCTCCGCGGCGGGCGGGGGGCCGGATGCCGGCCCCGCGACGCACCATGTTTCCAACTCTTCTATTAAACAGGCGGAAGTTCGGGATAGTTCCCGATTGTTCAGTGGTGTACCTTCTTGACCGTCTCGAAACTGAGTATCTCGGCACCGGGCCCTGCGGCGATCCTGAGACTATCATTTCGCGAAATCTCGCCGCTCAGCATCCGCTCGCTGAGTGGATCCTCCAGGTATCGCTGGATGGCCCGTTTGAGCGGCCTGGCGCCCAGTTCGGGATTGTACCCCTTGTCGAGAATGAATTCCTTGGCCTCCATGGTCATCTCGAAATCGATCCCCTGCGCCCCGAGCCGCTTGTAGAGGTCCCGCAGCAGGATATCGATGATCTGCATGAGATCATCCCTGTTGAGCTGCCTGAATACGATGATCTCATCCAGCCGGTTGATGAATTCGGGATTGAATATCTGCTTGGCGGCATCGAGTATCTTCGACTTCATCTGCTGGTATCCCGTATCGCTTCCCTCCGCGATGAACCCGAGCCCCTTTTTCCCCCTGACCTCCTTGGCCCCCACGTTCGATGTCATGATGAAAACCGTATTCTTGAAATCGACCCGCCGGCCGAATGAATCGGTCAGGCAGCCGTCCTCGAGAATCTGGAGCAGCAGGTTGAACACATCCGGATGGGCCTTCTCGATCTCATCGAGCAGTACGACCGAGTACGGCTTTCTCCGCACCTTCTCGGTGAGCTGCCCCCCCTCCTCGTACCCGACATACCCCGGTGGCGCACCGACGAGACGCGAAATGGCGAATTTCTCCATGTACTCAGACATATCGATCTGGATCAGGGCATCCTCGGTCTCGAACAGGGTTGCCGACAGTGTCCGCGCGAGCTCCGTCTTACCGACCCCCGTCGGGCCGAAGAACATGAACGATCCGATCGGGCGGCGCGGATCGCGCAACCCCGCCCTGTTCCGCCGTACCGATGTGGCGATTGCCTTGAGGGCCTCCTCCTGGCCGATGACCCGCTTGCGCAGCTCGCCCTCGAGGTTGAGGAGTTTTATCGTCTCCTCCTCCTCGACATCCGAAACGGGGATCCCGGTCATATCGGAGATCACCCGGGCGATATCCTTGTCATTCACCGTCGACTCGCGCTCCTCGCGCGACTCACTCCATTCACGGTGCATCTCCTTGAGCTTTCTGCGAAGCTCCTTTTCCTGGTCGCGGAACGCGGCCGCCTTTTCGAATTCCTGCGCCTGGATGGCGGATTCCTTTTCCTTGGAGACCTCCTCGATATGCTTCTCGAGATCACGGAGCTCCTCGGGCACCGTCGTTATCGAGAGCCGCGCCCGCGCACCGGCCTCATCGATGACATCGATCGCCTTGTCGGGCAGAAACCGTCCCTGTATGTAGCGCTGTGACAGGTGCACGGCCTGCCGCACCGCCTCATCGGTGAACTTCGTGCGGTGATGGGCCTCGTACTTGTCGCGAAGCCCCATGATGATACGTATCGTCTCCTCTTCCGTCGGCGGGCTGATGATGATCGGCTGGAAACGCCTTTCCAGCGCACCATCCTTCTCGATGTGCTTCCGGTATTCGTCGAGGGTCGTAGCACCGATACACTGGATTTCACCCCGTGCCAGCGCCGGTTTCAGCATGTTGGACGCATCGATCGCGCCCTCGGCGCCGCCCGCGCCGACGATCGTGTGCACCTCGTCGATGAAGATGATGATATGCTCGTTTTCGCTGATTTCATTGATAATAGTCTTTAGACGTTCCTCGAACTGTCCTCTGTATTTTGTTCCAGCAACGATAGATGCAAGATCAAGCGTTGTAATTCTCCGGTCGCGCAACAGCTCGGGCACTTTGCTCTCGACGATCCGCTGCGCGAGACCCTCCACGATCGCCGTTTTGCCGACTCCCGGCTCGCCGATAAGCACGGGATTGTTCTTCTTGCGCCGGCAGAGAATCTGGATGACCCGGCCGATCTCGCGATCCCTCCCGATGATCGGGTCGAGCTTGTTATCCTGCGCGTGTTGCGTAAGATCACGCCCGAACTGGTCGAGTGTCGGTGTCTCACTCTTCTCCCGCTGGACCTTCCGGGCGCCGATACCGCCACCACCCTGATGCAGGATCTTCATGATCTCCTCGCGGACCCGCTTGCGGTCGACGCCGAGTTCGAGTAGGACGCGTGCCGCCACCCCCTCCCCCTCGCGTATCAATCCGAGGAGCAGGTGCTCGGTACCGACATAGTTGTGCCCGAGGAGCCGCGCCTCCTCGACCGAGAGCTCCAGGACGCGCTTCGCGCGCGGCGTGAGGGGAATCTCACCGAGAGTGAGTGTACCACCCGAAGGCTTCACCAGCCCCTCGATCGCCTGCTGTATCTGGTCGAGATCGAGATCGAGCTTCTGGAGAACCCTCGCGGCGATGCCCTCCCCCTCGCGCACGATGCCAAGGAGGAGATGCTCCGTACCGATGTAGTCGTGCTGAAGCCTGTTCGCCTCGTCGCGCGCGAGATAGATGACCTTTCGCACCCGTTCTGTGAACTTGTCGTTCATACGTCTATCAGTGTCCTTTCTTTGCGCCCTCCGCGCTACGCGTCGCCGGCGCCCAGCTTGGCACGCATGTAATCGGCACGCGCCCTATCGCGCTCCTCGGGGGCCATGGAACGGCTGTACAGGCGTTGGAGATGCATCGGTTGAATCATGATCAGCATCTCGTTGAGATCTGGCAATTTGACGTCCGTAATGATACCGAGACCGACCCCCAAGCGAACGGCTGAAATCAAACCCATTGCTTCCTTTGTAGTTAGCAGCCTCGCGGTCTTCAAGATGCCGTAGGCCCTCCAGATCTTGTCTTCCAGCAAACTCCGTGCCTTATCGAGAAGCACGTTTCGCGCTTTCTTCTCAAATTCCAAGACCTTGCGCACGTGCGCCTCGAGATTCTTGACGGTATCCACCTCGGAGAGCCCCAGGGTGATGGTATTGGAGATCTGGAAGAAATTTCCCATGAAATCGCTCCCCTCGCCATACGTTCCCCGCACGGTAAGGCGGACGTGCCTGAGACCGTCGATGATCTGCTGGATATCCTTCTTGTGGACGAGGCCGGGCAGGTGCACCATCGCCGAAACGCGCAGGCCCGTGCCGACATTCGTCGTGCAGGCGGTAAGGTAGCCCACCTTCTCGGAGAATGCAAAATTGAGCCGCCCGTCCAACTCGTCGTCCAGCCGATCGACCCGCTCGTACGCATGCTGCATCGAGAGACCCGGCTCGACCGACTGGAGCCGCAGGTGGTCCTCCTCGTTCACCATTACGCTCATCTTTTCCCCCGGCTCGACCACGAGCGCCCGGCTCTTGAAGTTCTTGACCAGTTCATACGAGATAAGCCGCCGCTCCGCGAGAACCATCCTGTCGGACTCCGGCGTATCGTCCATATCGACATAAATCGCACCCTTCATCGAGTCGGTCCCCGCGAGTGCGCTCCTGATCTCGTCCCTGATCTCACTGAGGAATTTCGGTTGCGCCGTGTGCGTAAAGGGCCGCTTGTCGAGGTTCCTCGCCAACCTGACGCGGCACGAGAGGACCATCTCGTTCTCCTCGCCATCATCGGTGAGCCATCGGGCGGGTTTCTCCAGCAGATTCTTGATCACTGACATACCGTATCGCCGCCCTCCGTATCGTTTCGCAATCGCTTGATCTCGTCCCGCAGCTCCGCGGCGCGTTCGTACTTCTCGCATGCGATGGTGCGGCTCAGCTCCTCCTCGAGCTCGAGCACGCGCCTGTCGGCGTTCACACGGTCCCTGAAACGCTTGGGGACCTTTCCGCGGTGCCGCGTGTTGCCATGAATGCTGCTGAGCAGCGGGATCAGCTGTTCCTGGAAAAAATCGTAACAGTTCGAGCAGCCGAGCCGCCCGATCTTCTTGAACGAATCGTAACTCCGGTGACAGTTCGGGCACCGTCCCTTTCCCTCGTCGGCTTCGGCATCGGAGAGGGCTGAGTCGAGCAGGCCGGCGACCAGATCGCCCATCGCGAAATTACTCTTCTTCAGGTAATCGAATCCCTTCTCCTCGGCGCACTGCGGGCAGATATGTATCTTCTCCACCTTCGAATCGACGACGTTGGTGAAATGTATCGTCGCTTCCCGTTTCTTACATACTTGGCACAGCATCATGCCTCTCTTGAAATAGGTGCAGGATTCCTCCCTCCAGAACGAGACCCCGGTCGGCCCGCCCGAGGAGTTCCTTCTTGTGCGTGACGATCACGAATGTTTGTTTCTTGGACCGGCTCAGCTCCGCGATCAGCGAATGGAGTCCCTCGCTGTTACGATCGTCCAGATTCCCCGACGGTTCGTCGGCCAGTACGATGGCCGGTTCGTTGACGAGGGCACGGGCCACCGCAACGCGCTGCTGCTCGCCGCCGGACAGTTCGGCCGGTCGATGGGACATCCGTTCGGCCAGTCCCACATCGGTGAGAAGCCGTACCGCCCTCTTCCCGGCCTCCTCCTGGTCGGCGCCGCGCAGCAGGGACGGCATCATGACGTTCTCGAACGCGGTGAACTCGGGGAGCAGGTAGTGAAACTGGAAGACGAATCCGAGGTCGCGGTTCCGTATCCGGTTGAGCTCACGCTCGCTGCACTCCCGGGGATCCATCCCCCTGATGAGAACCCTCCCCTCATCGGGCAGATCGAGAGTCCCGAGAAGGTGGAGCAGGGTGCTCTTCCCCGCTCCCGAGGCGCCGAGGATGACGACGATCTCACCTTCCTCGGCCGAAAGATCGGCGCCGCGCAAGACCTCGATCGGTCCTTTCGTCCCGTGAAACGTCCGGCACAACCGCTCTGCCTGTAAAATACTCATCTCACCACTAATATAATATATCGAAGGACGGTTCGTCGCACATTATGCCATAGTATACTCTTTTTAATTGCAATAGCATCCCGTCAATCATACCGGATTACATCGAGGGGGGCGAGCCGACACGCCTCCCAGCTCGGGTATATCGTTGCAGCGAAGGCGATCCCGAGTGAGGCGAGGGAAACGAGAAGAACATCGAGCCCCTGGACCACAACGGGGAGCTTGTTGATGAAGTAGACGTCGGGGGGGAGATCGATATTGATCTCCTTCAGGATCGCGCATACAACGAGACCCACTATGACGCCCATCACGGTACCCATCGCCCCGATCAACGTACCCTCAATCATGAAGATCGACATGATCCCCCGTGAGGACGCCCCCATGGAACGAAGGATGCCGATCTCCTTTCGTTTTTCCATGATCACCATGGTGAGCATCCCGACGAGATTGAAGGCTGCCACGAGGATGATCAGGGTCAGCAGGAGAAACATCAGGATCTTCTCGACCTTGATGTAACTGAATAGGTTCTTGTTCATCAGTATCCAGTTGTTCGTGCCGTACACGTAGGACTGGAGGCGATCCTGTATCTCCTCGTCTATCCTGCCGGCCTGGTAGATATCGCGCACCTTGATTCCCAGGCCCCGCGTCGCCGCCTCGAAGTCGAAAAAGCTTTCCGCATCCGTACGGTCGATATAGGCAAACCGCGCGTCGAACTCGAAGACGCCGGTCTTGAAGAAACCGATGACGCGGAAATCGCACGTTCTGGGATCGACCTTTCCCAGCTTGAGCTCCGCCGGTGTGGTGACCAGGCTGACCTGCTCGCCCAGTGATATCCTGAGATCGCGGGCCAGTTCATCCCCGAGGACAATCCCGGGCATGTCCCCGTCATCATCGAAGCCGGTTGCGATGAATGTGGTGATCGGGGGGGCGATCGAGTCGATGACGTTCGAGACGGTCCGTTCCCGTTCGAGATCGATGCCCTTGACGATGACTCCCTTGATCTTCACCTTGACGTTGGGGATCACCTCGTAATAGATCAGCGCCTCGCCCCGCACGAAGGGCGACGTCCCGACGACGTCCGAAATCTCCTCGATCATCGCGGCGACGGAGTCGATCCCGGTCCACGAACCGGGAGTCCGCGCGAAGACGAGCACGTGGGTGTTGAATCCGATGATCCTGCTCCGCAGCTCGTGCTCGAAGCCGTTCATCAACGACAGGACTATGATCAGCGTGGTAACGCCGACGAAGGTCCCCCCCACCGCGATCATCGTGACGCGGGATACGAAACCGCTTCGCCGCTTCGTCCTCAGATATCTGAGCGCTATGGCCAGTGAGTAATGCATCTGATTCAATCGGATTCCCGCCCCTCCTCTGGACGCATCTGCGGAAAGAGGATCACATCCCTGATTGATGGGGAATCGGTGAAAAGCATCACGAGACGGTCGATACCGATCCCCAGCCCCCCGGTCGGGGGCATGCCGTACTCGAGGGCCCTGAGGTAATCCTCATCGATCGGGTGGCTCTCGTCGGAGCCGGCTTCCCGCATGCGGTCCTGCTGCTCGAACCGTTCCCGTTGATCGAGTGGATCGTTCAACTCGCTGAAGGCATTCCCGATCTCGAATCCCGCGATGTACGGCTCGAACCGCTCGACGAGGCCCGTGCGGCTTCGATGCCGCTTCGCGAGGGGGGAAAGCTCTACGGGATAGTCCGTGATGAATGTGGGCTGGATGAGATGCGGCTCGACGAGCTCGGAGAAGAGCAGATCGAGCAGTCCGCCCCGCCCCTCGATCCCGTCCGCATCGAGACCGTGCGCACCGGCGAGGGATGCGAGGCGCCCCTCGTCCGCGCCCGTGAGATCCTCGCCCGTTTGCTCCCCGAGTGCATCGAAGAACGGAAGCCGCCGCCACGGCGGCATGAGATCTATTTCCCGCCCTCCGAAGACGACCGGTCGGTTATCCGCAATCTTGCCGCACAGCTCGGCGTGCATCTCCTCGACGAAGCTCATCATGTCCTCATAATCCCAGTACGCCGCATAACATTCGAGCATGGTGAATTCTGGATTGTGCGAACGGTCCATGCCCTCGTTTCTGAAATCCTTGGAAAACTCGAACACACGCTCGATGCCTCCGACAATGAGACGTTTCAGGTACAGCTCGTTCGCGATGCGGAGATACAGATCCATGTCGAGGGCGTTGTGCCTGGTGACGAACGGCCGTGCCAGCGCGCCGCCGTATATCGGCTGAAGGATCGGGGTTTCCACTTCGAGGAACCCGTTCCGCACGAGGAACCGGCGTACAACGTCGATCATGCGCGATCTCGTCCGGAACACGGCCATCACGTCGTCATTGACGATCAGATCGACGTAGCGTTGCCGGTACCGGATTTCCTTGTCCAGGAGACCATGGAACTTCTCCGGCAGCGGCCGAATCGATTTGCTGAGCAGCTCGAGGGTGCGGATGCGCATCGTCAGCTCGCCGGTTTTCGTCGTGAACAGGATACCCCAGAGGCCGACGATATCACCGACATCGAGCAGCTTGAAAACGGCGAAATTCTTGTCTTCCACCTCATCGTCGCGTATGTAGAATTGCAGACTCCCCGTTCCGTCCTTGAGATGGCCGAAGGCGGTGTGGCCGTGTTTGCGGAGGGAAGTAATCCGTCCGGCCAGCGCGATCGCCTTCCCGGACGTGATGATAGGGTCCCGCTCCTCGATCGCCTGTGCCACGTGGTGCGTCCGCTGGAATCGAAACGGGTACGGATCGACTCCCATTTCCCGCAGCTTCTTTACCTTTTCGATACGGATAACCCGTTCGTTCCCCGCGTCCGTCCGTTCTCCGGCACGACTCACGTTCCCTTCCTTTCCTTCCATCTGAGGTACCCTTCGATGAACCGATCAATATCGCCGTCCATGACCGCCTGAATATTTCCGGTCTGGATCCCCGTTCGATGGTCCTTGACCATGGTATAGGGCTGAAACACGTAGCTCCTGATCTGGTTGCCCCAGGAGATGCCCTTTTTCTCACCGGCTATTTTCGTCTTCTTCTTCTCCTCCTCCTCGAGCAGCCTGGAATATATCCTCGACCGCAGGACCCGCATCGCCATGTCCCTGTTGCGGTGCTGCGACCGCTCGTTCTGGCACTGTACGACGATCCCGGTGGGGAAGTGCGTGATCCGGACGGCCGAGGAAACCTTGTTGACATGCTGCCCGCCGGCGCCGCTGGCCCGGTAGGTATCGATCCGGATATCCTCGGGACCGATCTCCACCTCGATCTTGTCGTCGATCTCGGGATACACGAAGACGGATGCGAACGATGTGTGGCGGCGGTGGCCCGCATCGAACGGTGATATCCGGACCAGCCGGTGAATACCGCTTTCCGATTTCAACCTGCCGAACGCGTAATCACCTTTGACCTCGATCGTGACGTTCTTGATACCGGCCTCATCACCCGGTTGAAGATCGAGGATCCGGAATTGGTAATCGCCGTTCTCCAGGAACCGCGTGTAGAGGCGGAGCAGCATCTCCGCCCAATCCTGCGATTCCGTTCCACCGGCGCCGGGATGTATCGTGAGGAGGGCGTTTCCGCCGTCGTGCTCCCCGGAGAGCAGCACCGCCAACTCCAGCGTATCGAGACCGCGTCTCAGGCCGCCGAGCTCGGACGTTATCTCGTCGAGCATCGTGCGGTCGCTCTCTTCCTCGTTGAGGGCGAACAGTTCCTTGAGAGAGGCGAGATCCCCCGAAATCCGTTCGATGGGATCGAGGATCCTCTTCAGCTCCTTCAACCGCGTGACGCGCTCCTCCGCCGATTCGCGGTCGTCCCAGAAACCTGCCCGTTCCATCCGTTTCTCGATTTCGATCGCCTGTGCCCTGAGGATATCAGCGTCAAAGATACTCCTGCAGCGTATAGAGCCGCCCCTCCAGTTCCCCGATCGATTCCTCGATTTCCCTCGGCGTCAATTGCTCATCCATTATTGAACCCCCCGGCGATTCCGTGCCTCGCCAAGAAACCGTCGCGTATATCCGCCGCAATCCGCTCGACCGTGCACCTCGCGACAGCCGTTCCGATGGTGTGGTCCGCGCGTGCCCAATCCCGTTCGAGGTAGTGCTGGTGCTCGATCCGCTCGAGCGCCTCGTCCCTCGACAATCCGTTTCTCCTCATCAACCGCCCGATCCTGATCGTTTTCGGTGCCTCGGTGACGACCGTCAACGCGACTTTGAATCTGAATGTATAATGGAAAAACAGGACCGCATCAAGGACAATGTACGGGACCACCGCCCGCAGGCGCCGGACCTCATCGTTGATGATTCGCGTCACGTGCGGGCGGACGATCTCGTTGAGTGCCCTCATCCGCTCGTCACTGGAGAAGACGGCCGCCCGCAGTTTCGCCCGCGAGACGTTTCCCGCCCGTGTGAGAACGGAACGGCCGAACGAGCGGACGAGTTGCCGTTTGACCGCAGTCCGGGCCAGCGCCGCGTGCGCCAGCGCGTCGCAGTCGACGAGGGCGCCGCCCCGCGCCGCCATGACCCCGGCGACGGTCGTCTTACCGGAGGCGATTCCTCCCGTAACCACGATCACGGGGCTCTTCATCAATGCGCCTCCAGCCAGTCTTTGCCCGTACCGATATCGACGACGAGCGGCACCGCGAGATCGATAGCCGATTCCATGAGCGTCCGTACGAGTTCCTCCACGACATCGCGCTCGGCGGGCGGGATGTCGAACACGAGCTCGTCGTGAACCTGCAGGATCATGCGCCCATCGAGCCGCCGCTCCGTCATGGCACGATCGATATTCACCATTGCGATCTTTATCATGTCGGCCGCCGTGCCCTGGATCGGCATATTGACGGCCATGCGCTCGGAGAAGCTCCGCACCCTGCCGTCCTCGCTATCGATATCGGGAAGGGGGCGCCGGCGTCCGAGAAGGGTCTGCGCGAACCGGTTCCGGCGCGCTTCCTCTATCGCGTGATCGATGTACTCCCTGACGCCGGGGTGGCGCTCGAAGTACTCGTCGATGAATGCCTTGGCCTCGTCGAGGGAGAGCCCCAGCGCCTTGGACAGCCCGCGGGGCCCCATGCCGTACATTACTCCGAAATTGATCGTTTTTGCGCTCGACCGCATCGCATCATCGACCCGGTTCTCGTCGACGCCGTATATCCGTGCGGCCGTCCGGCGGTGGACGTCGGTCCCCTCCCTGAAGGCGGCGACGAGGGCGGGATCACGCGAGAGATGAGCCATGATGCGCAGCTCGATCTGTGAATAATCTGCGTCCATGAGGATATTCCCCTCCCGCGGCACGAACGCCCGCCGTATCTGCTTGCCCAGTTCCGTGCGTATCGGGATGTTCTGTAGATTCGGATCGCTCGAAGAGAGCCTCCCCGTCGCCGTAACCGTCTGGTTGAACGATGTGTGGATGCGTCCCGTCAGTGGATTCACGAGCCGCGGGAGGGCGTCTATGTATGTGCTCGCCAACTTGGTCAGCTGCCGGTGGTCGAGGATGAGCCTCGCGATCTCGTGCTCGCCGCCGAGCTCCGAGAGAACCTCGCTGTCGGTAGAGAAACCGGTCTTGATCCTGCGCGCGGACGGGAGGCCGAGCTTCTCGAACAGGATGCGCTGGAGCTGCTTGTTGGAATTGATATTGAATTCCTCGCCGGCCAGGTGGTGGATGCTCGCGGTCAGCGTCTCGATCTGACGCGCCACCCCGGTGGAAAGTTTCTCGAGAACCCGGCGATCGATCCCGACGCCCTCCTGTTCCATTCTCTTCAGCACGTTGCTGAGCGGCATCTCGACCGTTCGAAACAGCGTCTCGATGCCGGCTTCGGCGAGACTCCGTTGAAAGATATTTCTCAAGCGCATCGTGTAATCGGCATCCTCGCACGAATATGCAGCGAGCCTCCGCAGGGGGACGGTGCGGATATCGCGTTTCTTGTCGCCCTTGTCGAACAACTCCCGGTACGAAACCATCCGGTGCTTGCAGAATTCGAGGGCGAGGTTATCGAGAGCGTGCGACCGGCGCTCGGACTCGAGACAGTACGAGGCGATCATCGTATCGAACGCCACGCCGGCGACCGGCAGGCCGTGCGATTCGAGCACGAGTAGATCATACTTGATGTTATGCCCGATCTTGGCGATGTTCTCATCGGCGAGAACGGGGCCGAGCTTCTCGCGGATCAGATCGAGATCGATCCCGGCACTCTCCCTGTTCGCCGTCCCGGCGAACAGGCCGTACCCGCCGGATGTTCGCTCGGTGGCCACCGGCGCGTACCATGCCCGCTCCTCCCGTGTACAGAACGAGACGCCGACCAGCCGCGCCTGCATTGCATCGATCGATGTGGTCTCGACATCGAGCACGAATTCGCCGGCCCGGCGGAGCTCCGCGGCGAGCGTTTCCAATCCGTCCACATCGACCGTTTCGTACTTCGCCGCCGCATCCTCCACAACCGGCCCCAGCGAGAGCTCACGGATCAGCTGATGGAACTCCAGGTCGAGCAGCAGCCGGGTGAGCCGCTCCTCATCGGGAGGTGCGGGCCTCAGCTCGGACAGGACGACCGTAAACGGCACGTTCCTCAGCGTGACGAGGTCCCGTGAGAGCAGCGCATCATCAAGGCCCTCCGCGATCTTCCGCCTGACGTGCTCCGGCTTCACGTCGTCGAGCTTGTCGAGAATTTCATCGAGCGACCCGAATTCGTGAAGGAGACGGAGCGCGGTCTTCTCGCCGATGCCCTTCACGCCGGGGATGTTGTCCGAGCTGTCACCCATCAACGCGAGGAGATCGACGATCTGCGGCGGTTTCAATCCATACTTCTCCTCGAGAAACTCGGGACCGACCTCATCGGTGAGGCCGGTTCCCGTCGAGGGGCGTATGATATGAATGCGATCGTTGAGCAGCTGGTACAGATCCTTGTCGCCCGTCACGATCATGACATCCATGCCCTGCGATGATGCCTCCCCGGCTACGGTGGCGAGAATGTCATCGGCCTCGTATCCGGGCTTCACCAGTACCGGCACGCCGAAGGCTTCGAGAAGATCGAAGAGGATCGGGAGCTGCGACGAGAGATCGTCCGGCATCTCGTCTCGGTTCGCCTTGTATTCGGAATACTCGCGGTGGCGCTCCGTTTCCTCCCCGCTGTCGAACGCGACGGCGAGATAATCGGGCCGATACCGTTTCTGGACAAGCATCAGCATCCGGGCGAAACCGAACACCGCGCTGGTGTTCTGTCCCTTCGAATTGGTGAGCGGATTCCTGATGAAGGCGAAATAGGACCGGTACGCGATTGCGTGTCCATCTATGAGAATGAGGGTCATCGGCATACCTACCCTTCGGGCGTCCTGTACAGGGCGTGCTCCTCTATGAACTGCGCAACCGCATCGGGCACGAGGTAGCGTATCGACCGCCCCTCACGTACGCGCCACCGTATCTCGCTCGATGAGATCGCGTTGCTCCCACTCTCCAGAACGATCACCGCGGCGCCCTCCGGGAAATATGAGACGTCCTCATGGCCGGGACGCTGCATGGCGACGATGGTGGCATGACGGCATATCTCCTCGGGGTGCCGCCACGAGGCAATCTCCGCGAGCGAATCGCCGCCGACGAGCAGGTGTATCTCTTCCCTGCCCAAACCCTGCCGTTGGAAGTGAAGGATCGATTGGTACGTGTACGAGACATCCGTCTTACCCTCGAGGAGCGAGAGCTCGAAGCGGGGATTACCCGCGATGCCGATCTCCACGATACGCCTGCGCATTTCGAACGGCGTGAGATCGTTCCGGCGCTTGTGCGGCGGCACCGCCGTTGGAATGAAGAGAACGCGACCCAGACCGGCGAAGTCCGCCGCCATCTCGGCGAGTATGAGATGTCCCATGTGAAGTGGATCGAACGATCCGCCGAATAGCCCTATCTTTCTGTTACGCTCCACCGGAGTCCCCTCCGGTCAGATTTTCGAGATGCGTCACTGCGTCACTTTTCTCGTCGAACTCGAATTGCGAGGCGACCGCCTTGCCGTATTCGCGGACCGCCCCTTCCCGTTCTCCCCTCTCCTCGAGAATGATCCCCCGGTAGTAATGGCTCCTGCCCGTCCAGACGGTTCCCGGGTAGTTATCGATAACCTTGTCGTAGTAGAGCATCGCCGCCGCGAAGCGTTTCTTCGAGTGGTAGAGCCTCGCCGCGTCGAATGCCTTCTCGCCAAGACGATCGTGTATCTCGGCGAGCATCTTTTCCGCCTCCGCCCTGCGGGGACTGTCGGGAAAGAGTTGGAGGAATCGCGTGATCCTGCCCAACGCCTCGAACGTCTTGGACTGGTCGCGCTCGATCCTGGGTGCTTGCCCGAATGCGCACAGCCCCTCGAGGAAGAATGCATCGTCGATGTAATCACTGTAGCTGAAATCGTTGATGAGGATCCGGTACTCCACGGCCGCGAGCGCGTAGTCCTCGTCCATGCGATAACACTCGGCCACCCTGAACTGGGCGTAATCGCTCCGCTCATCCCCCGCGAACGAAGCGAGGAAATCCTTGTACTCGACGGCCGCGTCCGTGTACTTTTCCCGCTGGAAGAGCATGTCGGCGATCGCCAATTTCTCGTTCGGGAGATTGACCGGCCGCGCCTTGTACGGCCCCCCGCACGAAGCGACGAGAGTCAGAACCAGAAAGCATACGATGTATATGTACGTGTTACTGTTTAATCCGCGTTTGTTCAAGTCTCTCAATCCTTTCCTTTGCAAGGGCAACGAGTCTGCCTCTCGAACCGAGGTTCAGGTGGACCACCTCGGTGTAGAAATGAATCGCCCGCTCGAAATCCGCCCTCCGCTCGTTGATCTCGCCGAGGATGAAGTAGATCTTCTCCCGAACGAGGGGATTGTCCGCCGAACGCGCAAGCTCGGTAAGAACGCTCTCGGCCTTCCCGTCCTCACCGTTCGCGTACAGCTCCTCGCCCCACGTGAAGAGGAGATTCTCGAGTTTCCAGTCCACGGTTGTATTGAGGCGGCTCTTCGGATACCGATCCTGGAATTGACGATACAGGGCGGTCGCCTCCTCGCGCATTCCCTGACCTTCGTACGCCTCGCCGAGGTTCAGCATGATCGCGGCGGCGCCGGTCGTGTCCGGGTGGTTTTCCAGGTACCGCCGGAAATAGTTCATCGCCCCGGCGAAACGCTTTTTCTCGAGAAGCAGTTCGCCGGCGATCGCGTTGAAACCACCGAAATCCAGCGATGAATCATACTCGACCGCCCGCAGTATGAACCGCCGCCCCCGCGCCGTGTACCCCGACTCCATACTGGCAACCGCTTCGTCGCGGAGAAGGCCGGCCACCCGTGGCACATAGGTCGAATCGAGCCGCACCACGCGTGAGAGTGCATCCTCCGCTTCCGCTTCGACTTCGAGCCGGAGCCAGCATTGTGCCTCGAGCAGGAGAAGATCGGGTGTCGCAGCGCCGCCCTTCTTGACATGATGGTGCAGTCTATATACCGCCTCACGGTAGCGGCCCGCGTCGAACTCCCCTCGCGCTTCATCGAGAACGGTCCTCTTTTCGCAGGCAACGGCCAGAACCGCCGCCGCGGCGGCGCATACCAGCAGAATGCGCACCACGGAGAAACGGGGACCGATACGCTGAGCCCCTCTCGTATTCGCCCTACTCATTACTCTGATTGGAAAAGAATAGATACACCAGTCCGCTTATGATGCCCGTCACGATGATCGGTTCTACCAGTCGGCTCCACCGCAGTTCGTCACGCTCCGGTCTGGTGAATGCATACTGTTCCTCCTCCACCGCCCTGAGCTGCCCGTAACGAATCGTGTCCTGATGTTTCTTCTGGGCATCGCCGACCCACACGATGTCGCCGGAATCGAGATCGACGAGCTGCACGAAGATACCGATCTCGGTGAGACGCTCGACCTCCTTGGCCCCGAACCAGTACCGTCTTCCGATTCTCGTGTAGGCGAGGGACATCCTGATGACCTGGAAGGACAGCCGGTAGCCCGGATCGTCCCGCTGCTCCTTCGCCTCCTCGGCCTTCTCGATGGAGACGCGGAATCCTGCCTCCTGCATCCGCATGAGCAATACGTTCTCGAAAACGAAATCGATCTCACCGACACCTCGAGCCTTCTTCAGTTCGATCGCGGTCCCCCGCTGAACGGCCGGCATATTCGCAAGGAGCTCTTCAACGGCAGTCGCCGCGGTCTTCTCGAGCATTTCGAAATTGGTCGGAATCCGTTCCTCGGGCTCGGATGGGGCACTGGTGGTTGTCAAGACGGCAAGCAGCGCCACCATGCAGGTAAGACGGAGAAAGTACGAAAATCCTGTGCTATATCGAAAAACCCTCACCGGGCAACCTCCATACCGTTCAATAAAATATCCAGCCGTGTCGTGGTCAAGTTCAAACCACGTGCGTACAATAGATTATACCCCCGAGCGACGAAAAAATGTCAATCGAAATCTCAAATTACCCGGGCGAACAGATCGTACGCCTCCGCATGCTCGATGCGCCCGGGAACGAGCGCACCCGGCCGGCGGGGCTCTCCACCGAGAAACGTTACTCCATCGACTTCATACGCTTGCCCGTAGAACCTTCCCACCCCCCAGATCCCGGACCGTGGGGCATCGGCGGGCGGTATCAGTTCATCGACGAGGATCGTTTCCACGCCTCCGACCCGCGACTCGAGCAAACGGTGCGAAACATCCATCTGGATTTCAAGGATCTCGTTCCTGCGCCGGACGGCCTCGGCTGCGGCAACGCGGCCCTTCAGTCTCGCCGCCGGGGTCCCGCGCTCGGGGGAAAAGGTGAAAACACCGACATGGTCGAACTCGTATGTTTCGAGAAATTCCGCGAGATCCTCTAAATCGGCGACTGATTCACCCGGAAAACCGACCATGACCGATGTCCGTATGACGAGATGGTCGACCCTGGAACGAAGCGCGCCGAACAGCCGTTCCAGGTCGGTTTTCCCGTAACGGCGGCCCATCCCGCGTAATACGCCGTTCGAAACGTGCTGAATCGGTATATCCACATAGCGGCAGATCACATCCCCCTCGAGGAGACTGACGAGCCGGTCGAGATCGATATGGGCGGGATGGAGATACATCAGCCGTATCCAGACCGGAGCGACCGCCGCGGAGAGTGATTTCATCAGCCCCCACAGCGAACGTCCGTCCCCGGAATCTGCCCCCCAGGCGGCGGTATCCTGGGCGACGAGCACGATCTCCCGTACTCCCCGGCCGACGAGCCATACAGCCTCCTCGATGATCTCATCCGGCGACCTGCTCGTGAGCGGGCCCCTGATCCCCGGGATCGTGCAGTAGCAACACCGGTTCGAACACCCCTCCGCGATCTTCAGGTAGGCGACATGGGGCGGTGTGAACAGCCGCCGTCTCATCCGGTTCGCGGCGTGCAGCGGGGCGCGGGGCCGCCCGTTCACCGGAAGCTCCACCATCTCGGCGAGATGCTCCATGCCCTCGACGGAAAGAAAGGTGTCGACCTCGGGAAACAGCTCCGGCAGGCGCTCCCCCTCGCGGGAGACGAGACACCCGAGAACGGCGAGGTGCTGCCATGGTTGCTTGTGCGATGCAACACGGAGAATCTCCTCGATCGATTCCTCCTCCGCCCTGGTGATAAAGGCGCAGGTCGTCACGACCAGCAGCCGGGCACCGTCGGGTGAAGAGGCCATACGCCAGCCGGCCTCCTCCAACCGGGAAGCAACCCGCTCCGCATCAACGAGATTTTTGGGACAACCGAGGTTGAAGAAATAGTAGGTGGCTCGTGGGTTATCCGTACCTGCTCCGCTCATAGTCCTCTCGACTCACCAGGACCTGTCTGGCCTTGCTTCCCTCGAAGGGTCCGACGACACCCGATTGTTCGAGCATGTCGATGAGGCGCGCCGCCCTCGCGTACCCCACCCTGAGACGCCGCTGGACGAGCGATATCGAACCCTGCTGGTGCATGATCACCAGTTCCTTCGCCTTGTTGAACAGATCATCGTCGATCTCGGCATCCTCGCCGGCCGCGTCGGCCCGCTCCTCGAAGAAATCGATCTCGGCGATACCATCATCCTGGAAGTCCTTCCAGTACTCGGCCACCCGCACCGTCTCGGCTTCCGAGATGAACGCTCCCTGGATCCTGATCGGGGCTGGAAGATTCTTCGGAAGATACAGCATGTCCCCGTTGCCGAGCAGTTTTTCCGCCCCGTTGACATCGAGAATGGTCCGCGAGTCGGTCTTCGACGTCACCTGGAATGCGATGCGCGACGGGAAGTTCGCCTTTATCAGACCGGTCACGACGTCTACGGACGGCCGTTGCGTGGCGAATACGAGGTGGATCCCGACGGCGCGCGCCATCTGGGACAGCCTCGTGATCGGCGGATAGATCTCGTTGCCCATCGTTACCATGATATCGGCCAGCTCGTCGATCACGGTGACATAGTACGGCAGTGTGGCCAGCTTCTCGCCCGTCTCGGGAGAGGTGACCGTTCCCTTGCCGACCTTCCGGTTGAAGCCCTGTATATTCTTGACGCCGACCGATGCGAGCAATTTGTACCGCTGCTCCATCTCGATCGTCAGCCATTGCAGCACCTTGAGAGAATCCCGCGCCTCGGTGATCACGGGGTGGAGCAGGTGCGGAATTCCATTGTACGTGTTCAGCTCGAGACGCTTCGGGTCGACCAGGATAAAGCGGCAGGTCGCCGGTGTGTGGTGGAACAGGAGGGAGCATATGATCGAGTTGATGCAGACGCTCTTTCCGCTGCCCGTGGCGCCGGCGATAAGAAGATGCGGCATATCGGCGAGATCGGCGAAGTACGGCTCACCGGTGACCGTCTTTCCCAGCGCGATGTTGAGCCCATCATCACCGGACGGGTACTGCTCCATCATCTCGCGCAGGGGAACGATGCGCATCTCCGGATTGGGGACCTCGATGCCGACGGCTCCCTTCCCCGGAATCGGCGCCTGTATGCGGATCGCACGCGCGGCGAGTGCAAGCGATATATCGTCGGACCGGCTCGCGATCTGGCTCACGCGCACGCCCGGCGCCGGCACGTACTCGAACGTGGTCACCACCGGTCCCGGACGTACCTCCTTCACCTTCCCTTCGAGCCCGTAATCCTTGAGTTTCGACTCGATCACCTCGGACCGTGCGATGAGATCCTCGCGGCGGTACGGCGCGGTGCTGTCCGGATAGTCGTCGAGAATGACTATATCGGGGAGCGGCGCCTTCTCAGCGCCGGAATGCGGAACGAAGGCACGGGGCTTCGGCGGGGATGCGCGTTTCGGGGCGGGAGTCCTCGGCTCCGGAACCGAGATCTTCACGGGACCGGCATCGACTTGGACGCTATACGCCTCTTCCCGCACGACGGGCTGCTCGATCTCTTCTTCCCGTGGTCGCCGTCTACGTGTGCGGCGGCGCGACCACCCGGCGAGACCCGCTCGCGCCCTGTCTGCGTATGTGCCGAGTTTCGAAGATAGTTTTCTGAACGATTCCACGATACACTTCACCGATCCGAAAAAGAGGAGCAGCGCGATCACGATGAGAATTCCGGCGAGCACGAGGATCGAGCCAATACGTCCCAGCACCAACCCGAGGAACCGGGCGGTCCTCACCCCGACCATGCCGCCGGCCTGCTCAGCATCTCCCAGTGCTGCGAGAGCGGCGATGATCCAAACGAGGAGGAAGAGATTGATCAACCTCCTGCCCCCCGCCTTCATGGATGCGCCGCGGAAACTCTGTATGCCCCAGTAGCCGAGTAGGAATGGAAAATACCACGAGAGGATCCAGCCGAACACGGAACGGAGCGATCCGGCGAGGACGGCTCCGGCGGGACCGCAGAGGTTGCGCACCTTCCAGAACGAACCCCAGTCCCGCGGGTCGAACGACACCAGTGCGACACCGATAAAGATGGATGAGAGCAACAGGACGATGCCCTTCGTGATCGCCCGCTTTCCCGCCATGCTTCACACCACCCCGTAAAACAGAGTACCGGCCGGTGGTTCGCGCCACCCTGACAATGCGGGGCGCCCTCAACCGGCGGCAGTTCTTCTTTTATCAATGATCGATCGAAAGGTAAAGCACTTTTTCCCGATATCACCGGTCAGGAGGGCCGAGACGAGCGCGACGCCGTCGGCTCCGTGGTCGAGCACCCGATCGATCGTCCGCTCGTCGATGCCGCCGATGGCAACGAGTGTACAGGCGACGAGGCCCCGGACCGCATCGATAAATTCGACTCCCGCTACCGGAGCGTCGGGTTTAGTCGGGGACGCGAAAATCGCCCCGACGGCGATATAGTCGACCACGCCGGGATCGATTCGTTCGAGTTCCTGAACGGAATGCACGGAGACGCCGACGATGCGGTCCCGCCCCAGTATCCGCCGCGCGGCGGCGGGAGCGGGATCGCGGGCCCCGAGGTGCACGCCGTGCGCCCCCGTCTCGAGGGCCAGCTCGGGATCGTCGTTCACGATGACCGGGACCGCCCGCACCGCGGCAGCCGGTATGACGGCGAGGAGGTCCGCGCGCTGCTCATCGGCGGGCACCCCTTTGGCACGATACTGGAGTATATCCACGCCGCCCTCCACGAGGGCTGCGGCGGCTGCCGGGACATCGGCGGCGGCGACGATCGCGCGATCGAGAATCGCGTAGAGAAACGGAGGGTCGGGGAGCTTCCCGCGGGGAACGGCACCCTCGAAGAAGATCCGTTCGAGCTCGTACATCTCGAACCGCAACGCTTTGAAACCCTCGGCCGCCTCCACGTTCGTCAGCTTCCCGAACTCCTCGAGCACGCGGAGGGCCTCCTCGGCCCGTGCGAAATTCGCCCGCGCGATATTCTCCATCGACCCGCGCAACAGCTCCGAATCGGTGGTGCACGTCCTTCCGACGTCCGCGCGGCTGTCCCTGAAACGGTACGGAGCGGATGTGAAGGCACCCATCCCCGTTCTGACGGCATGCCGTATTTCCTTGATCCGCACGAGCAGCGTTTTATCCCCGGCGGCGAAGCGGATGATCTCCTCGACGACGCGCAGTCCCTCGGCACATCTGTTGGCATTCGCATCGAGAATGCGAAGCACGACGCCCTTCTCGCCCGATGTGAAGCGTCCCATTTCAGTTCTCCCGCACGGTGGAATACGGAGCGCGCTTGACGGTGTCAGCCCGCCACCCGTATCACTCCCTGTTTCATCTCGGGAACCACGATGCTGATATCCCGGCGCGCGCAGTACGTGACGTCCGCCACGCGCCCCATGCGTATCAGCATCCTCCCGCTGTCGCAACCGCGAAGCAGCGGTTCGATCTCTTCACCCGTGCCCCGGGCGAGACGGAGCGCCAGCCCGGCCGCATCGCCGAGCGCCTCCCGCCCCACCCCGCCGCCGAGCAGATCGAGCAGCATGCCGCCGCAGAGCATGTCTTCCGCCGCCATGCCTCCCTCCGTGCCGCAGCAGATGATGGCGAGGGCGGCGGCATTCCGAACGGAACACGCCGTGGCGCCGAGATTATTGATCGAGCACAGGACGATGCGCCGCGCCTTCGATGCCGCGGCGATGCCCCTCG
>DATKWS010000093.1:0-2060 GCA_035529435.1 Patescibacteria group bacterium | reverse complement strand
CATTATCGTCGCAATGCTGATACTCTGCGCCGGCGCGGCTCTCGCGCAGATCCCGCCGCTCATGAACTACCAGGGCGTCCTGACCGATGCCGGGGGCGCCTCCGCCGTGCCGGACGGACTATACAATATCACATTCCGATTGTACCCCGGGGAGTTCGCCGCGTCACCGATCTGGGAGGAGACGAAGCCCGTCCTGGTGACGAAGGGGATATTCAACACGATCCTCGGTGAAACAGCCCCCCTCGAGATGCCGTTTGAGTCGATGCTCTGGCTCGGGATCTCGGTCGAGGGGGAGGCCGAGCTCACCCCCCGCATACCGCTCGTCTCGACCCCGTACTCTTTCAATGCGCGCACCGTCCAGGACAGCGCGATCATCGCGATGAAGATCGCCAACGGCGCAGTGACCGGGGAGAAGATCGCCGGGGGGCAGGTCGTTCGCACGCTGAACGGCCTAACGGATGAAGTCGAATTGGCTCCCGGCGCCAATATCTCGATTACGCCGGCAGGAAATGAGCTTATCATCGCCGCCACGGGCGGCGAAGGCGGCGTGACGGGCTCGGGCGACGCAGGGCAGGTGGCGATCTGGAACGGAACGGGCAGCATCGACGGCGACGACATGCTCTTCTGGGACAGCGCGAACAAGAGACTCGGCATCGGCACGACCGGCCCCAACGCGCGCCTCCGCGTGGAATCGGACGAGCAGTTCACCGGCGTCTTCGCATCGACGCATCTATCCGATGGGACCGAGGTGCTGAGGGCGAACTACCTCGGTGGCGGAAACGTGGACGCGATCGCCGTCAGGGGCATCTCGAGACCGGCCCCCGGATTCGGAATAGGCGGAGACTTCAACGGAGGTTACAAGGGATTGGTCGTCAACGGTGGGATCGGAGAGCTCGAGCGGTACGTCTACGGCATCGAGACGACCGCATCGGGGATCTCATCCACGCAAAGCTACCGCTACGGGATCTGGGCGTCGGCCACCGGCGCCACCACCGGCAACAACCTCGGCGTCGTCGGCGAGGCGGTGGGCAGCGATAGCAAGAATATCGGCGTCTATGGAAGAGGGAACGGCGTCAACAGGGACGCCTTCGGGATCTACGGAAATGCATATGGATACGGAACCGGCGGCAGGTACGCCGTATACGGTCAGGATGAGGCGATCAGCGACTCATCCTACGCGGGTTATTTCGACGGCAACCTCGTCTACACAGGCTCGCTTTATAAAATATCGGATGCGATGTTCAAGACGAACCTGCGGCCGGTCGACGGAGCGCTCGAAAAAATCCTCGCCCTCGAGCCGAGAAAATATTCCTACGATCGCGGGCGGCATGCCGGCGTCTCCCTCCCGCACGGCGAGCACTACGGCCTCATCGCGCAGGAAGTGGAAGAAGTTCTTCCCGAGCTGGTCGGCGATCTGCTCCATCCCGGCAGGCCCTCACTGAGGGGTGATGAGCCGGAAGAGGAGTCGTTCGGGTACAAGGGGATTAATTATATCGAGCTGATCCCGATCCTCGTCCAGGCGATCAAGGAACAGCAGCAGGCGATCGAAGATCTCAAGGCCGAGGTCGAGGCGCTCAAACGCCGGTAATAACCCGGCCGCGGCGCTGAATAAATAGTTGGTAATTATCACGGAGCCGGGGGAGCGATCTCCCGGCACCGTTGCATGCCGTAAACCGGCTAAATGACATTGAACACTCCCGCAATCTGTCATAGAATTCTCATCTGTTATTATACGGTTACTATTTCTCGCCAAACACATTTCAGCTCGAGGAGGAAATGCCATGAGGCTGCACGCGATCATTGCCCTGGCCGTACTCGTGATGTGCGCGAGTGCGGCCCACTCCCAGATACCCCCGCTCATGAACTACCAGGGCGTCCTGACCGATGCCGGGGGCGCCTCCGCCGTGCCGGACGGACTATACGATATCACATTCCGATTGTACCCCGGGGAGTTCGCCGCGTCACCGATCTGGGAGGAGACGAAGCCCGTCCTGGTGACGAAGGGGATATTCAACACGATCCTCGGTGAAACAGCCCCCCTCGAGATGCCGTTTGAGTCG
>DATKWS010000092.1:0-5401 GCA_035529435.1 Patescibacteria group bacterium | reverse complement strand
GGAGAACAGCAGGGCCGAAACTTCCAGCTCGGAGCTCATGGTGAATGCGACACTTGGGCCGCCGAAGATGTTCGGCCTGAATTTTTTTTGCGGCATGAAGGTGTATTTCGCCAGCACGGGTAGCTCGATATAATCGAAGCTGGCGGTCAGATCGACGGTGAAGAGCCCGTCGTACAGATTGTCCTTTACGCCCTTCTGCGTATAGAGGAGCTCCGGCTGGAGGCTGAAATTGTCGGTGATCGCGTAGTTGAGAAACACGCCGCAGGTGAATCCACCCTTGAATGATTTGTCCTGCTCCCATTCCACGGGGGTCTGCGTGATATTCGCCATGGTCATCCCGACCTTGGCGCCGTACGATATCTCCCCCGCCGTGGAGACATCAGCAATGCACGCCGTAATCACGATGGCTGCTATAAGGACATTCCGAATTTTCACGATCCGCTCCTTCTCATCATGCCGTGATGCCGGCTGTGGAAACACACGTTCCGGCACCGTGTGGGGTTCTCCTTAGAATCTATACCCGACGCCGCATTTCACGGAAAGGAAATTCATCGACCCGATGCCGAAAAGGCCGTTGTTGCAGATAATGCCTCCCAGGCCCGCCGGCAGAAGCGAGAAATCCAACTCTCCGAAATCGAGGTATTCGAGGGTGGCGCCGAGGCTCCACGGTCCCTTGATGTAATAATCGATCCCGGCCTTTATTCCCAGGGCGACATCTTTGCTGACATCGATATCGGTGCCGAGTCCGGAGGCGATGACCCCGAGACAGGCCAACGGGCCGGCGTAGAGGTCGATCCGGGGACCGGTCAGGAAATGGTAGTTCAGACCGATTACCGGCATGATGAAGTTGGGGCTGCCCTCTATCGTGATGCCGTCCGTGGTGAAGTAGATGCTGACTATGTCGCGCCAGTACGCAAGGCCGAGCTCGATTCCGTACCTCCGTTTCACGACGTATTCGAAGCTCCCGATGACGCCTCCGGCCGTGTTGGCGTCGATCGAGCTGTAAAAGTTCAGGAAGTCGAACCACCCGGGACCGCAATCGTTCCACCCCTCGACGCGGTTATCCGCCAACGGCACGATGAGGATTCCCTGCAGCCTGATTTTCCCCCAGTGGGTCCTTGATGCGCCGCCCGTTTCGGCCCGGATATCGGAATTGAGCACAAGGGTGCTCATGACGGCGATCGTGACGAGGATCATGCCCCTGGTGGTCGATCGTTTCAACATCGGTCCCTTTCACGTGGTTGTTCCTGCAAATTCCGTCTCATTTCCGCGCTCCGGATACCGGTTGCTGCGGCGAGCCGCCCCATTGTAGAATATCGGCGTTCGGAAGAGCAACAGGTATATCACCGCGCCGCGATTCGATGGAGCGGTCGAAGAACCCGAGAGGACAGTGATACCATGACGTATTCGACGGCATGCCGGTGGCTGGTACGGGTGGCGTGTCTATTCCTCGCAGCGCTCCCACCGGCTCCGGCCGGAGCGGAGGAGTCGCCGCGCGATACCGGCGCGCGCCCGAAGATCGGACTTGCCTTGAGTGGCGGCGGCGCGCGCGGCGCGGCGCACATCGGGGTCCTCAAGGTGTTGGAAAAACATCACATCCCTGTTGATTTCATAGCCGGTACGAGCATGGGATCGATCGTCGGCGGGCTCTATTCGTCCGGTATGTCGCCGGCGGAGCTCGAAACGTTGATCACTCACATAGACTGGATGGACGCGTTTACCGACAGGATCCCGCGGGGGGATCGCTCGTTCCGCCGCAAGCGCGATGATGACCTCTACCTGGTCAAGAACAGGCCCGGCATATCCGGCTTCAACCTCAAGTTTCCGCCGGGTATCCTCGACGGCTGGAAGATCGATCTGCTCCTGAAGAAATACACCCTGCCGGTGATCGAGGTCCGCGACTTCGATGACCTCGACATTCCCTACCGCGCCGTTGCGACCGATATCGCGACCGGCGGCGACGTGGTGATCGGCCGCGGCGATCTGGCGCTTGCGATGCGGGCGAGCATGTCCATCCCGGCGGTGTTCGCGCCGCGGGTGATCGACGGCGCGCTGCTCGTCGACGGCGGCGCCAGCAGCAACCTCCCTATCGACGTCGTCCGCCGGATGGGCGCCGATGTCGTCATCGCGGTCGATATCAGCTCCCCGATGCTGGAGCGCGGACAGCTCCATTCGGTTCTGTCCATTACCAACCAGATCTCCAATATCCTGACGCGGCGCAATGTGGACCAGCAGATCGCCTCGCTCACCGATGAGGATGTATTCATCAAGCCCGATCTCGGCAACATCACGACGGCCTCCTTCGATCGAGCCGCCGAGGCGGTACCTATCGGCGCCGCCGCGGCGGAAGCGGTGATCGATGATCTCGAGCGGCTCTCGGTACCCGCGCAGGAGTACCGCGCACGAACGTCCGGGCGCCCGCACTATACGGGACCGCCCGTCGTCGACGAGGTGAGGATCGTCAATCAATCACGGCTGGCCGACGGCGTGATCGCCGACATGCTCGGCGTCGGGACGGGGGAGCCCCTGGATGTCGAACGGCTGGAGAAAAATCTTGCCCGGCTCTATGGGCTCGGGCTCTTCGAATCGGTTTATTACGACATCACCGCCGAATCCGGCCGCACCGTGCTGACGGTGACCGTGAGCGAGGCGTCCTGGGGGCCGAATTACCTCCAGTTCGGTGTCGCGGTATTCGATGATTTCGGGGGTCCGAACTTCAATATCGCCGCCGCGTACTCACGGACGGCCCTCAATCGCCTGAACGGTGAGTGGCGAACCGGATTGCAGGTCGGTCAGGAGCCGGGTGCATTCACCGAGTTCTACCAGCCGCTGGAGAAGGGGCTCCGGTATTTTCTCCACCTTCAGGCCTCGGTGGGTGAGTGGGCCGACAACGTGTTCGACCCGGACGGCAATAAACTGGCGGAACTGGGCATGAGGCGGTACGGTTTCGGGGTGGCCGGCGGGCGGGAGCTCGGAGCGTGGGGCGAAATCCGCGCCGGTTTGATACGTGAAACCGGCGAGATCGATGTGCAGGTGGGGGATCCCGGCGTGCCCGAGGTCGATTTCGACACGGGTGAGGCGTTTCTGCAGTTCTTCGTGGACGAGCTGGACGACATCAATTTTCCGCGCTCGGGGGGCAGCCTCCGCATCCGGGCCACGGCCGGCCTGGAGGATCTTGGTTCGGATGGTGACTACGAGCAGGGGATTGTCGAAGGATCGTACGCATATGCGCTGGGGCGTTACACGGCCCGTATCGGCGGTTTGTTCGCCGCGACCCGGAACAGCGATGCCCCGTATCAGGGCCTCTTTCGTCTGGGCGGCTTCACACGGCTTTCCGGCCTCGAGCAGAACGAGCTCAAGGGCCAGCACGCCGCACTGCTGTCCGGGATCTTGTTCCGGAGGATCGGGGGTTTCTCGCTGCTGTCGATCTACGGCGGGCTGTCCTTTGAATACGGCACTGTATTCCAGGAACGGAGCGATATCGAATTCGGCGATGGAATAGCCGCGGGCAGCGTGTTTGTCGGCCTGGATACCATCATCGGCCCGATCTATCTCGCGTACGGCCTCGCCGAGGGCGGCCGTGACAATTTCTATTTCATCCTGGGCCAATCGTTCAATCATCGTGGTGCGGGATTCAGGAATCAGTGAGAATGAAACCCGTCCCACCACGGATCATTTCGCGGCCCATTTTTCCATCAACCGCCGCCGCCGCTGCCGCCGCCGGTCGTCCCGTTCAGCTTGATCAGAAGATAGATGGCATCTCCGACGCGGTCGCCGATGGTCCCTCCGAGGAGTACCCTGCCGGCATTCGGTGACGTGAGAGGTGGCGTGGTGGAAGCGGCGATGACCACCGACTCCGCCCATGCCAAGAGGACGCTCTGCAGTGCCGAGGCTTCCACGAGACCCTTGCTGCTGACCTCGTTGAACTCCGCCGCGAGGAGCTCCCGGAGCAGTATATCCAAAGGCTCCTTTGAATTCGTGCCCAGGATATCCATCGCCTCCTGGAACTCGCTGCCCGGCGTGAACTGGAACGGATCGGGGAGAAAGAGCCCCTGGATCTCGGTAACAAACTGGGTCATCGTTGCTGCGTCGAATTCCACGTTGCCCTTGCTGTCACTGATGGCGGCGCGAAGCTGTTTTTTCCAGAATTTGACCGGCTCGCCGGTCGTGAGGAGCGCACCCTGCTCTATGTCGTAGGCGATTTCCTCGGCCCTCGGGTCAAACCCGAAGTCGTTGCCGGGTGAATCGGGCCCGACCGTGACGGCCAATGAGGTGGGTCCCGTGGGGTCGAATGACACCGCCAGGTTCTCGTTGAAGTCGTCGGCGGCCGTTTCCCCGTCGATCCGGACGGTGTACGTGCCGGCCGTTTGAACGAACACGTAATAACCATTTGCATCCGTGGTCATCGCCTCGATATCCCCGTCGCCATCGGCAAGCGTCACCGTGACGTGACCGATTCCCGATTCGTCGGCGGTACTCAGTGTGCCGTTTGCATCCGCGTCAACGTATACCGTTCCCGAAATCACGAAGCCGGCGCACGGACCCGGTATCGTTCCGAGAGCAGCCAGGGTCGAGGCCTTTACGGATGTCCTGATGATGCCGAGAGGGACATCTCCGGGAAAGGTGATCGAGTAGGAGCGGCTTCCGTCCGTGTCCAGGGATAGATTCCACTTGATCCCGTAGATACCGACATGAGGTTCGATGCCCAGGGTCGCCCCCGGGGGGTCAGAGGCATCGAGCGCCGGGGCACAGTCGGGGATCTCGAGGAAGAAGTGGCTCAGCGCATGCTCCGCCCCCTCCCCCGATACCGTGTACGAAAAGGTCGTCCGGCCGTCGGCGACCGTCCGGCCGTCGAACTCGACGAGATAGCCGTTCAGGATAACGCTCGATGTCGAGAGGGCGGGCGAGGGGCTCCCGTTCGGTACGAGGGACGCACTGGGTGCCAATCCGTGATCCCCGGCCGGGGTGTCCGGCAGAACGGGATCATGGTGATCGCCACAGCCTGCGAGGGCAAGGCCAAGGATCGAACAGAACAGAATAACAAAGCGCAACTGCTTCATGGTGGGACCTCCATGCATGGTGAAATGGTGTGTTTGTCGCGAAAAATGTATAATTTCCCCCACACTCTGTAGCGTCAACAGATGTGTAATTAGAAACGTCTACGACAAGCCAATTATTCTTTGATAATTATATCATGATTTGCCGTTCCGGGTCAATGGGGATTCCCGGAAAATCCGGGATGGCGGGTTTCGGGGGGCACCGTGTCAATCATCCCTTCCGAGACGTCTCCGCATTTCGTCGAGCAGGGCTTCGAACTCGGCGTCGCCGCGGAGCGACGAGAGATCGGAATCGGTGAAGATGATCGGCTGCGAGAAACCGCGCCGTATCGACTCGCGCACGT
>DATKWS010000091.1:0-58186 GCA_035529435.1 Patescibacteria group bacterium | reverse complement strand
CGACATTCGAAGGCCGGTGCAGCGTGACGAGGCAATACCCGCCCGATTCGAGGCCGAGGCGCGCGAGGACGTCGGAAGACTCCGTCTTCCCGAGGTAGTACATGAGCGAATCGATCATGATGTTACCGACGAAAAATATGCACCCGTCCTGCACTCCCTCGTGCTTCAGATTATCCTCCGCCTCGGGCGAGGTGGTGAAACAGTACGTCGAGAGCACGTCGGTGACCATCCGGTTGATCTCCTCCGGCATGGTGAGGTCGAAGCTCCTGAGACCCGCCTCCACGTGGGCGACCGGGATGAGCAGCTTCGCACCGACGAGGGAGCAGGCGAGCGTCGAGTTCACAT
Organism: Patescibacteria group bacterium; assembly: GCA_035529435.1. Lineage (GTDB taxonomy): Bacteria > Krumholzibacteriota > Krumholzibacteriia > Krumholzibacteriales > Krumholzibacteriaceae > DATKWS01. Next base: position 57,841 of record DATKWS010000091.1, on the reverse strand, counting down.
CACCGACGACGATGATGAGATCCGGACGGTCACGAGAGACGACCTTCTCGAACTCGATCATGATCCTGCCCGTCTGTTCGGCATGCGTTCCCGAGCCGACGCCGAGATAGATATCGGGCTCGGGGAGTTCCAGATCCTCGAAGAATATGCGCGACATGTTCTCGTCGTAGTGTTGGCCCGTGTGCACGAGGATCGGCTCCACCCCGCCGCGCGCGCGGAATTCCCGTATCAGGGGCGCCGCCTTCATGAAATTGGGGCGTGCCCCCACGATTACGGCTGCCCTCACGATGTTCCCTTCTGTTTCAATGCCGTGGTTATACGTTCGCGATACAGTTTGGTGTAGTACCTCTTGAAGGCGCCCTCCTTGATCCGCCTCCACCAGTCCCCGTTCCGCCGGTACCAGTCGACGGTCCGCCGCAGGCCCTCGTCGAAATCGAACTGTTTCTTCCATCCCAGATGCCGCAGCTTTCTCGTATCGAGGGCGTACCGGCGATCGTGCCCCGGACGGTCCGAAACGAAGGTGAGAAGATCCTTGTCCGCTCCGACGAGCCGGATGATGGCCCGGGCGATATCGACGTTCGCCATCTCGTCGCCGGCACCGATGTTGTACACCTCGCCGACCTTTCCCCCGCGCCCGACGAGATCGATTGCACGGCAGTTGTCCTCGACGTAGATCCAGTCGCGTACGTTCCTGCCGTCGCCGTACAGCGGCAGCGGTTTTCCCTCGATAGAGTTCGTGATGAACAGCGGAATGAATTTCTCGGGATGCTGAAAGGGGCCGTAGTTGTTGGAACTCCGCGTGATGACGACGGGCAATCCGTACGTCTTGTGAAACGACCGTACCAGCAGGTCGGCGCCCGATTTGCTCGCCGAGTACGGGCTGTTCGGCTGGAGCGGGTCTCCCTCCCTGAATGTCCCTTTCAGTATGCTTCCGTAGACCTCGTCGGTGGAGATCTGAACGAAGCGCGGTATCTCGTGCTTGAGCGCCTTCTGAAGCAGGGTGTACGTTCCGACGACATCGGTCCGCACAAAGCTCCCCGCCTCGAGGATCGAACGATCGACGTGCGTCTCGGCGGCGAAATTGTATATTATGTCGATCCGGGGAAGGATCTCGTCGAGGAGCCGTGCATTGCAGATGTCGCCCTTGATGAACAAAACGTTTCGCCGGTCAATCACGCCAGAGAGGTTTTCGGCGTTTCCCGCATAGGTGAGCTTGTCGAGTATGGTGATATGAATCGACCGCTTCTTCCGCAGAAGCATTCGAATGAAGTTCGAACCGATGAATCCGGCGCCGCCGGTGACCAGAATCCGTTGCATGCCATCTCCTTTTACATCCGGTGGACCGAATCGAACGGTTCACCGCACCCTGCGTGTATCCCACTCGTTCCCGGCGCCACTCCCGTCCCGCGCCTGTGCACGGAGTCTCCCACCCGTCCCGTCAGCGGCCGAACGAGTGGTACCTGAATCCCATGTCCCGCATCATGGCGGGCTTGTAAATGTTGCGGCAATCGATCACGACAGGCTCGCTGAGCAGCTGCTTGATCCTTTCCAGATCGAGTACCCGGAACTCGTTCCATTCGGTCATGATGACAAGTGCATCGGCTCCCTCGACCGCCACATACGAATCATCGCAGAAATGTACATCGAGATTGTACAGCTCCTTCGCATTGTCCATTGCGATCGGATCGTACACGTTGACCATCGCGCCTTCCCCCCGGAGGAGTTCGATAAGCCGCAGTGACGGTGCCTCGCGCAGGTCGTCGGTGTTCGGCTTGAATGAAAGGCCGAGGACAGCGACTCGCTTTTTCTCGAGCTCCGGCAACTCGGCACGCAGCTTGGCGGCCAGCACCTCGATACGCAGATCGTTCACCGTACGAGCCGCATCGATGATACGGAGCGGCACGTCGTGTTCTTTCGCCGTGTGAAGGATCGCCGAGATATCCTTCGGCAGGCACGATCCGCCGAACCCAACACCGGCGTGGAGGAACTTCGATCCGATCCGGTTGTCGAGTCCCATCGCCTTCGCCACGTCGCCGACATCGGCGCCGACCTTCTCGCAGAGATCGGCCATCTCGTTGATGAACGATATCTTCGTCGCGAGGAACGCGTTGCTCGCGTACTTGATCAGCTCGGCGGTTCTGATCGAGGTGAAAACAACGGGGGTCTCGAGCAGGTACAGCGGCCGGTATATCTCGCGCATGATCTCGCGGGCGCGATCGCTCTCGACTCCGATCACCACACGATTGGGACGCATGAAATCCTCGATCGCCGATCCCTCACGGAGGAACTCCGGATTCGAGACGCGGTCGAACGGCATCTCCCGTTCGAGGTTCTGTTCGATGATCTCGCCGACCCGCTCCGACGTTCCGACCGGGACCGTGCTCTTCTGAACGATGACCCGGTACCCGTCCATGTACCGCGCCACATCCACCGCCACCTCGAAGACCGCACTGAGATCGGCGGAGCCGTCCTTCTGCATGGGGGTCCCCACGGCCGAGAAGATCACGAGCGAATCGCGTACCGCCGCGGCGAGATCGGTCGTGAAGACGAGTCTTCCCGCGTCATGGTTTCGTGCGACGAGGTCCTTGAGCCCCGGCTCGTAGATCGGCATGATACCCGTGCGTATATTCTCGATTCGGTCCGCATCGATATCCATGCAGATGACCCTGTTCCCGAAATCGGCGAGGCACGCACCGCTGACGAGACCGACATACCCCGTTCCAATCACGCAGATATTCGCCATGTTCAACACTCCCATGCAACATGCATCCGGCTCGTCCCGCACATGAGCCGGTACACGATAGATCCTTTCCGCTCTCCGCGCATGGCGTTCATTCATGCCACCGCGGCGTTTATGCGATTCTCCCAGTATGCGAGAAGGTCCCGCAGCATCCGTTCGACCGGAACGGTCACCTCCCAGCCCGTATCCCGCCTGAGCCTCGCGTTATCACCGATCATCACCGGTACATCGACCGGCCGAAATCTCTCGGGATCGATCACGACATCGATCCCTGCACCGGCAATCCGTATCATCTCCTCCAGTGCAACCTTCAGGCTCAGTCCCGATCCGGAACACACATTGTAAACGGCGCCGACCGCTCCGCGTTCAAGGAGAATCCGGTAAGCGCACACCACGTCACGCACATCGAGAAAATCACGCACGACCTCGAGGTTCCCCACCCTGACGACCGGTCCGGTGAGCCCCGCTACTATCGCCGCGCACTGCTTCGCGAATGAGGGCAGCACGAACCGATCCGTCTGGCCGGGGCCCGTATGCCCGAAACTCCGCGTGACGACGACCTCGATGTCGGATGTGAGCCCGTACTGGAGAGAGAGCATTCCCTGCGCGGCCTTGCTGACCGCGTAGGGGCTGGCCGGCTCGATGGGGCTTTTCTCTCCGAGCGGCATCTCATCACGTGCGCGCCGTCCGTATTCTTCGCTCGAGCAGACCGAGAGGAACCGTACCGGCCCCTCCCCGCACCCGCTCACCGCCTCGAGCAGATTGAACGTTCCGAAAATATTCGTCTCGAGGGTGCCGCGCGGATCCCGGAATGACATCCCGGCCGAGCTCTGTGCGGCGAGGTGGAAGATGGCCTGCGGCCGCCACTCTTCGACGAGCGCGGAAACCTCACCGCCATCGGTCAGATCACAACCATGATACGCCACACCGGCGGGAAGCGCGAGGTCGGCGGTGGTTCCGTCGATCGCGATCCGCCCCGCCCCCACTCCGACACCGGTCTCTATCTCACCGACGATATGGAGTGGCGGTGTGTCGTACCGGTCGGTGGCGAGAACGTCGTATCCGCCCGCAACCAGTTCGCGCACGAGGTACCTGCCGACGAATCCACATGCTCCTGTAACCATCGCCCGCATAGAGTCCGTTCGGTTCTATATACTACTCGGATTCTTCCGCCAGAATTCCACGAGATCGTGCAGCGTCTGCTCGAAGGGGATCTCCGGCCGCCAGCCCGTGTCCTCCGCGAAGGCGCTGTTGTCGCCCTCGAGCAGCGGCACGTCGCTCGGCCTCAGGCGATCGGGATCCTGCACTACCTTCACCTCGACACCGCTGATTTCGATCAAACTATCGAGGATGTCGCCGATGCGATGGCTCGTACCTGAACATATATTGTACACCGCACCCGGTCTTCCCCTCTCGAGCGCAAGCCAGTAACCGCGTACCATATCGCGCACATCGGTGAAATCGCGACGTGTATCGAGATTCCCCACCCGGATGACGGGCCCGCGCACGCCCCGTTCGATATCGACGAGCTGTTTCGCGAAGTCGGAACAGACGAAAACGGGTGCGCGCCGGGGTCCGGTATGGTTGAATCCCCTCGTCCGCACGATATCCATTCCATAGCTCATGTAGTACTGATACCCCAGCATGTCCTGGCCCACCTTGCTCACCCCGTAGGGACTCAAGGGGCGCAGCGGATTGGATTCCTTGATCGGCACCTCGTCCGGGTGCACCATGCCGTACTCCTCGCTGGAACAGGCGATCTGGATACGACAGGAGAGATTGACCTTCCGTATCGCCTCGAAGACGTTCAGCTCGCCGATCACATTCGTCGTGAGTGATTCGCTCGGGGCCTTCCATGAGGTGGGAACGAAACTCTGCGCGGCGAGGTGGAATATGAAATCCGGATGGATCTCCTCGATGACGTCCCGCGTCGAGGAAGCGTCCCGGAGATCGCACTCGAGGAGTGCGAGCCTGTTATAGATATGCTCGATATTCTCGGTCCGGCTCCGCCATCGTATGATCCCGTACACCTCGACATCTTGCTTGGTCAGGCACAGGTCGGCGAGATGGCTACCCGCGAAACCCGTGATTCCCGTGATCAGGACACGCATCGTACTCCCCTTTGCGAAACGGTATCATCCACTGCAATCGGTATCCGGTACACCGGCCTGCATGAAACGTTCATCATAGCAGAATATCCGGTACGCCTGCACATGTAATATGGAACAATAGCCAATCGCCCGGTGCCAGTCAACTAATGATAGATCAGCCAGAGCGCGAGGTATGCCACAACGGTCGCCGCCACGGTGAACGGCAGCCCGATTCTGACGAACGATCCGAACGAGACATGCCGCCCCTCGCGTTCGAGGATACCGACGGCGACGAGATTCGCCGATGCGCCGATCGGTGTTATGTTACCGCCCAAACACGAACCGATCAGCACGCCGAATACGAGAAGCTCGGGGCGCATGGCCATTGTTTTACTGAACCCGATCACGACGGGGAGCATCGCCGTGATGTACGGCACGTTGTCTACGAATGCCGAAATCAGCACCGAGAACCAGACGACGATCGTAAAGATGATGAATGGAGAAACGCCGGACAGAACCGAAAGGCGCGCGACAAGCGCGTCGACGGTCCCCCGGCGCTCCAGCATGTACACGAGAACGAAGACAGCGGCGAGAAACAGCACGGTGTCCCAGTTGATCCCCAGAACGAGCTGCCGCGCATCAGCGAGGCACCTGCGTCGCCCGTACCAGATCATACCGGCGAGACCGATCACCATGCAGACGGTTCCCCCGTACCACGTGAACTCCTCGTCTATCCACATGGCGAATGACAGCGCGACGATCAGGATGACGATGAGCCATACCGGCATCCAGCTCCGTACCGGCGTGATCACCATGTGCTGCGGCTTGTGCTTGTTGTCCTTCACGAACAGATACAGCACGACGAATCCCGCGACGGCCCCGAGTTGAACAATCCAGAAAATCCCGGGAAGACCCGAATTTTTATAGACGAAGAAATCGAGAAAATTCATCCGCATGCGCGCCGCCAGTATCATGCTGGGCGTATCCCCGATGAGAATCGCCATTCCCTGCAGATTCGACGAGATGGCGAGTCCCACGATGACGGCGACGGGGGAGACACCGGCCTTGCGTGCGAGCTGCAGGGCGATCGGGGCGGTGATGAGAACCGTCACCACGTTGTCCATGAAGATCGAAATGACCGAGGCGAATGCGACGATGAAGAGAAACGCAATACCGACGTTGGCGCTGCGATTGATCAGGTGATCGGACAGAGTCTCGGGCACGCGGGAGAAGATGAACAGCTCGGCCAGGATGAGGGACCCGGCAAAGATCCCGATCACGTTCCAGTTGATACCGGTTACGATTTCCCACGGCCGCAGGGCGCCGACCACCAGCGCAATACCGATGCCGAGCCAGGCGACGAGAGGACGGTGCCGCTTCGAGACGACGAGCCCCGCGTAGACTGCCAGGAATATGATCGTCGCTCTCAGCATGTTGTTGAGTTACCCGTATTGCAGTTCGTCGAGAATACGCCGGGCCGCCGCAGCGGGTGACGGCGCCTCAATGATCGGCCGCCCCACCACGATGTAATCCGATCCGGCCTCGGCCGCCTGCCGGGGTGTGGCTACACGCTTCTGGTCACCGGCCCCGGCGCCGGCGGGTCTGATTCCCGGTGTCACCACGACGCACGCGCTCCCGATATCCCGTTTGATTCGCACCGTCTCCCCGACCGACGCGACGACCCCGTCGAGTCCGGCCCCACGGGCCCGGCCGGCGAGCATGACGACCGTGTCGGCGATGTCCACCCCCCGCCCGAATACCGCCTCGACGTCCGGGCCGGACAGGCTCGTCAGAACGGTCACCCCGACGATAACGGGCCGCCGGACATTCGCCCGCGCCGCCTCCTCGGCGGCGGCCTCCGCCGCGGCCCGCATCATATCGACACCCCCGACGGTGTGCACCGTCATCATGTCGATCCCGAGCTTCGTCGCCTCACCGACCGCCCCCGCCACCGTCGCCGGTATATCGTGGAACTTGCAGTCGAGAAAGATGCGGGCGCCGCGGGCCCTGAGCTGCCCGACCATGCCGGGCCCCGCCGCCGTGAAAAGCCTGCCGCCGATCTTGAAGAAATCGACCGTGCCCCGCAGTTCCTCGACGAGCTCCAGCGCCTCGCGGGATGTCGAGACATCCAGGGCCGTAATCAGCGTGGGTGGCGTGCGTTCGTGTGTCATTCCTCTGCCTCTCTCATTCCGGGGCACGGTTCCGGTACGCCGTCCCGTTCCAGTGCATCGACGATGTGCCCGGGCAGTGCGGGGTCGTAGAATATCGCGGTTCCGACCTGCACGGCCGAAGCGCCCGCCATGAAGAATTTACGCGCGTCCCCGACCGAAGAGATGCCACCGACTCCCATGACCGGAATGTCGACGGTTCGCGCGATGCGCCAGACGGCCTCGAGGGCCACCGGCATGATTGCGGGCCCCGACAGTCCCGCCCTGACGCGATCGAAGATCGGTTCCCCGTCGACGGTATCGATATCCATGCCGACCACCGTGTTGATCGCCGTAATGCCGTCGGCGCCGGCCTCTTCCGCCGCGAGTGCGATCGATGCTATGTCGGCGACGTTGGGTGTCAGCTTGGCGAATATCGCGGTCCCCGCCAGAACATCCCGGGCGTGCCGCACGTACTCGTACAGGAGATCCGGATCGGTACCGATCGTCATCCCCCCGCGTTCGACATTGGGACACGACAGGTTCAGCTCCACGGCATCCACCGCTTCGACGGATGCGGTGATCTCGATCATGCGCCGGTACTGATCCCAGTCCTCGGCACCGAGGCTCACGACAGGTTTCACACCGTTATCGATGAGTGGTGGGATCTTCTCCGCGAAGAACCGCTTCGATCCGACGTTTTCGAGACCCACACTGTTGAGGAGACCTGACGGCGTTTCCCAGAGCCTCCTGCCCGGGTTGCCCGGTCTTGGCTCGAATGTGACCGTCTTTGTGACGACGCCGCCCAGGCGGCCGAGATCTATCAACTCCGCGTACTCGGCACCGTACCCCGCCGGACCCGAGGCGAGAAAAACGGGATTCTGGAAGATCACGTTCCCGATGCGCAGCTCGAGCTCACGGGTCATCAGCCGATTCTCTCCTCCCGCGCCATCCCGCGTAACATGATTCCCTCCGCTCCCGTCATGCTATCTCCCGAAACATCAGTCCTTCCATTCATCCCATGCAATCTCCCGCGCGCGGAACACCGTGCCGTCCGAACAGACCGCCTTCATGACGGCTCCGCTTTCCGTGGCGACCGGTACCGTGCAACCGCGGCACGCCCCCACGCCGCACGCCATGATGGCTTCAAGAGATGTGTAATGCGCTGCGAATCGCCCGTCCACCCGCTCGACAAGTGCCTTCACCATGCCGCGGGGACCGCAGGAGTAGAGGAGATCGGTCGGTATGCGCCCCGCATCGAGCAGTTGCTCGCAGAGAGTCACCACATCGCCGTGATGCCCCTCGGAACCGTCGATCGTCGCGCACCGGAACTCGGTAGGGCCGCCGCCGGTCACGTCACCCAGTAATTCGTCACGACACTCCGCTCCGTGGAGCAGGACGGATCTACCGATCGTCCCTTCCCGCGTCCATCGCCGGATGGCGAAAACGATCGGCGCGAGTCCCGCGCCTCCCGCCACGAAAACCGCATCCTCTCCCACCGGGTCAGGAAATGTCTCGTTCCCCAACGGTCCCAGAAGATCGATCATCTCGTCCGGCCGTGTCCCCGCGATCGCGGCCGACCCGACGCCAACGATCTTGACGAGAAGGGTGAGCGCTTCGCCGGTCAGGTCACAGATGCTGTAGGGACGGCGCAACAGCGGCGCTCCCGCGCCGGTGATGCGGATCGAGACGAACTGTCCCGGTTGCGCCTCGGGAAACCCATCGGGCCGGATCATAACGATGAGGTGAGTGGACGGGGAGATCGCCCTGTTCTCGAGAACCCGCGCGCTGAACAGTCCCTTACCGCTCAAGATCAATCAAACTCCTCCGGGTCCTCAAGTGATTCGGAAGGCGATGGTCCGTTCCCCGCACCGTCCGCAGCGGCCGTATCGGGCATGGCGGGAGTGCCGGGTGGTGCTATCGTATCGATTGGAACGGCGCCGCCTGCAGGCGGTATCGTATCGGCCGGGGCGGGGCCGCCGGGCGGCGTGACCGTATCGGCCGGGGTTGCCGCCGCGGGCGGTTTGATTATTGTATCCAGCATGCCAGTCGAATCCGGCGCTGTCATAGTATCCCGAGTCCCCCCACCGAGGGGAATGAGGAGCGAATCCCTCCGGGCCGCACGCTCCGGGGCGCCGCCGGTACCCCGGAGGACACCCGGTGGGTGCACGGTCGCGGAATCCGGGACGGCCGTGCCGGTGCTGTCACCTCTCAGGGCGGCCATCGAATCGATCGCGGCCGAATCAGCCTGCATTCGACGTCGCCGTTCGAGTTCCTCCACGCGTGCAGCAGCGGTATCGGCCAGCGCTGAATCGATATATGCCACCAGCACACCCTTCAGCTCGTCCTCGCCGAGATTGCCCAGCTCGATCATTGCCCCTTTCGCTTGGGGTGAACGGGGATAACGCTCGGCGATTTCCCGGTACAGGACAGCGGCCTGCACCGAATCGGCCAGCTTGTAGTGATAGATCCAGGCGAGCGCATAACCGGCCTTCGGAGCGATCTCCGTCTCACCGAAGCTGTCGATGACCGCCCGGTAGTTACCGATCGCGAGATCCATCTCGCCTAGGCGCATCAGTTGAATCTCCGCCGTGAGAAACCTGTTGTCCGCAGCCTGCTCCCTCGTTTCACCCTTCCCCTCGCTCTGTTGCAACTCGATGAATCGCTTCATGCTGCCGCTCTTCTGCAGCGATACCGCGGCGAATTCCGAACTGGCGAATTCCCCGGCGACCTTGGAAAAGGCATCCTGGGCCCGCACGAGGGAATCCATCTTTTCGTGGTAAATTATTCCCATATGATAGTACGCCTCGGCGGAGAATATGGATTTCGGAAAATCCTTCGTCACCTCCCGGTAGACGGTGAGCGCCGCATCGAGTGAATCCATGCATTCGTAACTGGCGGCGCGTCCCAACACGACGGGAGGCTTCTCCTTGGATGTCACGATCTCCTCGATCAGCGCGTCGAATATCCCCATCGCCTCGGTACACCGGCCGATCTTGGTGTAACATTCACCGAGAGCGAGGGATATATTGTAACGCAGCTCCCACGGCAGGCCCTTGCGCAGCGCTTTCTCGTAGCTCGCGACCGCCTCACTCCACCGTTCCTTCTTGTAGAACAGCTCCGCGCTCTTCAGCACCGCCTCATCGACCACCTCGCGTTTCGAGGCACGTTCGGCGACCATCGAGTAGAAATTCAACGCCTCTTCGGTATTCTCGAGCTCGAGGAGAATATCGCCGGCCAGGAACATGACCCGGTAACGCAGTTCGTGATTGGGATTCCGGTCCAGGAACCGCTTGGCGAACTCGATTGCCTGCAGATAATCCCGCTTTTCGAAGTTGGCCAGCGCCAGCCAGTACAGTGATGGAGCGGCATACTTGCTGTCCGGGAAATTTGTCCTGAGCTCCATGAATTTCCTGATGCCGTTGTTGTATTCACCCTGCCGCACGAGCGCCTGCCCCATGAGGAAGAGCGCATCGTCGATCCAGCGGTTGTTCGGATAGCTGCTGATGAGGTTCGCGCATTTCTTCACGACCTCACCGTACTTATCCTTGAGCTGCCTGTCGACACCGCGCTCCTCGCGCTGTACCTCGGCCTCGTTGTAGACGCGCCGGGCATTGTACAGGGTATTGAAGTACGCGCAGGAGTACGCGGACAGCGCGATGCATATCGATACGATTGCAACCGTAACGGAACCACGTGATAAGCGGGCATTCACGGCCATGTCCCTTCATGCGATGTACGGCCCCCGTGCGCTGTACGCTGTCACGGCCGGGCGGACACCGGTTACGACCTCTCCCCTAATATAGCGCTTTGCCACTTTCCCTCAAGAAAAACACCCTGCACGCGCCCGGTGAAGGCTTTTCCGAGGAGTGGTGTATTGATCGATTTCGATCTGACCATCGCCCTCTCGAACGTCCATTCCTCCCGGGGATCGATGACGACGAGATCCGCCGCGTCACCGGCACGCAGCCTGCCGCCCGGAAGGCCGAGGACCTCCGCCGGTTTCACCGTCAAGCACCTCACCAGCTCGACGAGGTCCAGCGCACCGCAGAGAACGAGCTCCGTATGCAGCTGGGCGAATGCGGTCTGTAACCCGATCATGCCGGGGGGCGCCTGATCAAACTCCACCTGCTTGTCGATCTCGTTGTGCGGGGCGTGATCCGTGGCGATGCAGTCGATCGTCCCGTCACGCACCGCCGCGACGAGGGCCTTCATATCATCGACCCCCCGCAACGGTGGATTCACCTTGAGGTTCGTATTGTAATCCATCAGGAGGGAATCGTCCATCGTCAGATGGTGGGGGGTCGCCTCGGCCGTCACGGGTAAGCCTTTCTTTTTCGCCCGCTTGACAAGATCGACCGCCCCGGCCGTGGAGACGTGCGCGACGTGGAGTCGTGATCCGGTCAGCTGCGCGAGCCGAATGTCCCGTGACACGGCGATCTCCTCGGCCGCGGCGGGTGCCCCCTTGAGCCCGAGGCGCGTCGAGGTGAAGCTCTCGTTGATCTGCGATCCCGATACGAGGAACGCGTCCTCGCAATGAGCGATCACGGTCAGTCCGAACATACCGGCATATTCAAGCGCCGAGCGCATCACCTGGCTGTTCGTTACATGTTTTCCATCGTCGCTCAGGGCGACCGCGCCGGCCTCCTTGAGGAGATGGTATTCATTGATCACTTTTCCCTCGAGGCCCTTCGTGACTGCGGCGATGACGTAGACACGGCAATTCGCGCACTGTTCGGCCTTCTTGTTGACGTACTCGATCACGCTGGGATCATCGATCGCCGGTTTGGTGTTCGCCATGCACGCCACCGCCGTGAACCCGCCGGCGGCCGCGGCGGCGGTGCCCGTCGCGATCGTCTCCTTCTCCTCGTACCCGGGCTCCCTGAGGTGGACGTGGATATCGATGAAGCCCGGCGCCACGAGGTACTGATCCGCTTCCAGCACCGGCAGATCGGTTTCGACCTCGCGCTGCCAGACGATATCCTCGATCCTTCCCCGCTGTACGAGGATCGATCCCGTTCGCAGGCGCCCCGCCTCAGGATCGGCCAGCTTCGCGCCCATGATCCAGAACTCGCGTTTGTCTTTCCACGTGATCATCGATACTCCCTCGTCTTTTCATGACACGGTGGCTCCCCGCGCGTTCGACCGCACTCCCCGCGGGCGGCCGACCGCCGCCCCTACCGTATATCGCTTTCCTCGATCTTACCGCCGGCGAGCAGGAACAAAACGGCCATCCTGACCGCGACTCCGTTCGTGACCTGCTCGAGAATCACGGCGCGGTCACCGTCGGCGATGTCCTGGCTGATCTCGACACCTCGGTTCATTGGACCGGGATGCATGACGATACAGTGCTTCGGGGCCTCATCGAGAACAGCGGGTGTGACGCCGAACACATCGAAGTACTCGCGGGTGCTCGGGAAGAGCACCGCCTTCTGGCGCTCCAGTTGGATGCGGAGGATATTGACGGCATCGGCACCCTCCACCGCCTTGTGCAAATCATACTCGACGGTGACGCTTCCCGTGCCGAGCTTCTCCACATCGACCGGCATCATGGTCGGCGGACCGCACACGGTGACCGCAACCCCCATCGTGGTGAGACCCCATATGTTCGACCGCGCGACGCGGCTGTGCATGATATCGCCGATAATAGTGACGCGTTTTCCCTCGAACGTTCCCCACCGCTGCTTGAGCGTCATCATATCGAGCAGCGCCTGCGTCGGGTGCGCATGCTGGCCGTCCCCCGCGTTGATGATCGAGGCATCGAGAAACTCGGAGAGAAACTGGTGTGCACCGGATGAGGAATGACGCATGACGACGATATCGACCTTCATCGCCTGGATATTCTCCGCCGTATCCCGGAGGCTCTCACCCTTGACCACGGACGATGTCATCTTCGAGAAATTGACCGAGTCGGCGCTGAGGCGCTTTTCGGCAAGCTCGAAGCTGATGCGGGTCCTCGTGCTCGGTTCGAAGAACAGGTTGGCGACCGTCGTGCCGCGGAGCGCGGGTACCTTCTTGATCTTACGCTCTGAAACCTCCTTGAAGGAATCAGCCGTGTCGAGTATCTGCGTGATCTCCCCGGCGTTGAGAACATCGAGATCCAAGAGGTCCTTGTGATTGAACTGCACCTCGGACGTGCCCCCTTTCTGCCTCGTGAACGGTATACCGGCACCGCCTAGCGTGACTTCGCGCCCTTGTTTCGGGATCGGCCGGGCTTCGCACCCTTACCCACGGATCGGCCGGCCTCCGTGCGTTTCCCCGTCTTCTTCTCACGTGTTTGTTTTTTGCGGGCCTGCCGCCCGCTCTCCGTCGGTCCAGGCCCTTCTCCGGATGGTTCCTGCCCTGTTTCGGCCGCGGGCGTTTCCGGCGTCATGCCCACCATGGTCTTCCCCTGCTCGCCACCGATGACATCGCTCAGCACGACCTGATCCTCGCCGTCCGTTTCTTCGAGCAGTACCTCGACTGTTTCGAGGTTGGCCGTTGGAACGTTTTTGCCCACGAAATCCGCCCTGATCGGAAACTCGCGATGCCCCCGGTCGATCAGGACGGCGAGCTGTATCTCCTTGGGACGCCCGAAGTCGATCAACTCGTCGAGAGCGGCGCGGACCGTCCTGCCGGTGAACAGCACATCATCGACGAGAACAATGGTACGGCCGTTGATATCGACATTGATCTCGGTCTTGCCGACCACCGGATTGCGCGAGATCATCTGGAGATCGTCGCGGTAGAGCGTGATATCAAGCGCCCCGACGGGAATTTCGACATTTTCGAACTGACCGATCGCGCCGGCGATCCGCTCGGCGAGCGGCACGCCCCGTTTCCGTATGCCGACGAGAATCAGCTCCTCCACATTCTTGTTGCGCTCGACGATTTCGTGGGCGATCCGGGTGATCGTGCGGTGGAGCTGCACGCCGTCCATGACGATCGCTTTCCTCTTGATTATCAAACAGTGACCTCCTCACGGATACGATGGTCGGGCAAAAAAAACCCTCCCAGTCAGAGAGGTTCGGCGGGTAAATCTGTCGATGCTCCTTTCCTGGCCTCTCGGACCAGATTAAAAGGCTTTCTATTTCCAACAATCTTAATTGAACGGCAGGCACGTTGCAACAATTTTTTTTCGCCGAATGACCGCAGTGCGGCAACGGCTGAATATTCTCTTATTTATACCGTCCCATCTTTTGCGTGATCCACGTGCGCAATCGCTTCGCATTCTCATCATCCGGCCGCAGGTTCAGCACGGTATCGATCTCCTCGAGCGCATTGAGGAACTGATCGGTCTGCGCGTATGCCATGGCTAGGTTGTAGCGAAGCGGGTATGAACCGGGATTGCGCTCCACGCCCCGGCGCCAGGTATCGATAGCCGCATGGAGATCTTCCCGCTGCTGGTGGAGATAGCCGAGATCGAGACACCACTGCTCGTTTGCCGGATCATACTCCAGAGCCCGGCGGTACGCTTCGATCGCCCGTTCCACGTTTCCGACGCGCTCGTACGCCCTCCCCAGAAAACCCCACACATCACCGTCGCGCGCGTACAGCTCCACCGCCTTCTCGAGCGCGCCGATCGCTTCATCGTAATTACCCAACTGCATCAACGCATTGCCGATATAGTACATGACCCGGTAGTTCGTGGGATCGAGCTCGATGCTGTGCCGGAACAGTCTCAGCGCCTCCTCGTACCGACCCTCGAGAAAGTGGACTTGTCCCAGAAGGTAGGCGTAATCGGCGGCGTTCGGATCCAGCTCGACAGCCTCCTCGAGCATCCTGCGGCTCTCACCGAGCCTGTTCTCGAGGAGCAGGGCGGCGCCCAGTTTCGCCTTCTCCTGGGCCTGATTGCTGCCGCGCGCCTCGAACAGCTCGGTGTTGACGAACAGCAACGCCGCGACCCCCGCCACGAGCGGGACGGGACCGAGCAGCTTCCTCCCGCGGGAGGCGGCGAAAGCGGCGAGGAGTATCAGGGGCGGGACCATTCCCATACGGAAGCGCGCCGTTATGAAAAACGGGACGAGGAAAACCGCGTAAACGATCGTCCAGCCGGCCAGGAGACGTACGGCGCACCCGCTCTCCCGGTGCCGCCACCCGAGGATCGCGCCGATGAGAGCCAGCGGAAAGACGATCCCCCACGGGAAGGCGAACCACGGCATCTTCCATAGCAGGATGTTGAGCGGGAACGAGGTTTTGATATAGGGATCCCGGTTGTTGGCGATCTCGTGCGCATTCACGGCGAAATAGATCTTTTTCAGGGTGAGAATCGCCGCGTCCCGGGGATTTGATTTGATCCAGTCCCACGCCTTCCCGGCCCACACGTTCGAGGCCTCGCCGGCATCGAGCTCCCGCCCCGCCGACTCCTGCGCCACGTCGTGGGAAAGCTTGACGAAATTCGACCAGCCGGTTTGCCGGTGCTGCATCTCCGGGACGATCACCGTCCGCCCCGTCGCCTCCGGATTGTTACCGGCATAGAGGTTCACGCCCCCCTGGCTGGCGATGAAAACGAACGCCCCCTCTTCCCGCAGATTGATCGCCGTCACGACCATGGACGGTACGAGCGAGAGTATGATAAACCATACGAGTATGCTTCCGCGCATCACGGGCTCACGACGAATCCGCGACCGGATGAATATGCACACGATGGGGATCAGTACGAGGGCGTTGGGGCGGCTTATCGAGGCGAAGCCGAGAAAGCCGGCGGCAAGGAGGTACGCGGCGGGCGACGGCCGGGCGAGCGTGAAAAAGAGCATCCATGCAAGGAGCACGACGAGCAGGTTCGGTATCAGGAGCTCGGCGTCGAAGAAGAGGAGCGGGCCGTAGAGAACCGCAATCACGGACGTCCACAGCGCCATTTTTTTGCCGCCGATCCGCCACCCGCATCCGGCGAGCGCCGCGATGGTGCCGCTCCCGATGACCATCTGCACGATACGGGCCGCGAGGAGATCGCGACCGAAGATCCGGTATATCAGGGATAGGAAGAACGGATAGAGGGGAGCGCGGAAGAAGGCCCGTCCGCCCATGTTCCACGTTCCGTCGGCCCAGCCGCTCGCCCACTCGTCGTGCCACTGGGCATCCACGATGAGACCGTCGAAGAACGGTGAATTGCGAAACGAGAAAAGATAAACGATCCGCACGAGCAACCCCGCGCAGAACGCGATGGCCATGATCTTTTTCATGGTTAAAAATTCCCGCCCCGCGCCGTTTTCCGGAGAATTATTATCCATGGCAACCCAGGGAAAAATTAATCGAGAAACTGTTCCGTCAGCCCGGCGACGAGGGCGTAGTTCTCGGCGACCGTGCCGAGAGGATCGTCGTCCCGGAAGACCTGCTTGTCGAGCTGGTAGGCGGGATTCCCCCCCGGCCAGATGCGCCAGCTGTCGTTGTCGATCACATCGGCGATGACGAGTCTGTTATCGGAGCGCCGGCGGCCCACCTCGATCTTGAGATCGACCAGCGTCACGGGGCCGTGCCGCGTGTCGATACCGCACCATGCCCGCTCCAGGATCTCGAAGGCCGGGACCATCAGTCCCTGGATGATCTCGCGCCGCTCATCATCGTGAACAACCGGTGCGATCTCCATGAGTGGTTCGGCGCCGGCGATAGGCTCTGTATGCGGGAAGAGCATCCACCGGCCGTCCTCGAACTCGATGATCGGATCGGTGTAGATCCCCTTTTCCCACACGCCGTCACGCAGGAAACGCTCCCGGGCTTCCTCCTCGGGAATCTGGTACGGGACCTCCACGGCGGGCGCCGCCACGACCGCCCACTTGTGATTGATCTCGGTGACGAGCCGATCGAAGCGGTGGGGCGTGCCTTCGTCATGCCTGAATTCCGGGTACCGCTTCAGGTAACTCCCCCACGCGAAGCGGCGGATGATCAGCTCGAGCGGCAGCATTGCACAGCCGTGACAGAGAAGCGCGTTCGGCGCGGCCCGCTCGATGAAGGCGGTCGGGAGCCCGCGCCGGTTCAGCAGGGTGAAGACATTGGCCGCCTGCGTCGTTTTGTGTTCGCTGATCCCCGCGATCTCGGCACGCTTCGCCGCATCCCCCGCGGTGAGGACATCCTTGGTCTCCAGCAGAACGGTGTGCTCCCGATTCCCGGGTCGGATCGTTTTGGTTTTTCCCTCGACGGTGTGCATGATTCTAACTCCGCATGATGGTTCATTATCCAATAACTGCCAGGAATTCCATGTTAAACATTAAGATCAAAGCTGTCAACGGCAATGGGGGAATGTTGTTTCCCGAATGCTGCGATCGCAGGCTATAACAGCACCATCGCAATCGCTACAATTACGAGCACGCGTGTTCATTACGTGATGGGCAGCAGGATCAGCGCGACGGCGGCAATCGCGAGACCCGCCAGCGCCAGCCCGCGTATGCGCTCCTTCCAGGCGAGGAGCCCGAGCAGCGCCGATCCGAGTATCACGGTGAGATTGACGAAGGGAAAGGCGATCGATGCCGGGACGCTCTGGAGCGCCATCAGCATGAATATCGTGCTGAAGAGGTTCGGTACGCCGAGTGCAAGCCCCAGCAGAAACGTCCTCCGCCTGAAGGGAATCCGCCGCACACACACGAGTACCCAGGTGAATACCGCCGAGACGGTGAAAAGAATCCATGTGAACAGGAGACGTTCCGTACCGGGCGAGAGCTCACGAAACGTCTTGAGCAGGAGGTCCGCCACCCCCATCACGAGAAAGAGCGACACGATGAAGAACCAGTAGCTCCCTCCGCGGTGCGACGAGGCACCGGGCCGTGATAGTCCCCATCCGAAGAGCACGATCGCGATCATCCCGAGCACGATCCCGGTCCACTGCACGCCGTGGGGGTGCTCGCCCCAGATCACGATCGAGGCGGCGATCGGGACGGCCACCGACAGACGCATCACCGTGACCGGTATGGTGAGCGGTCCCCGGGCAATCCCCGCCATCAGCAACAGGAATCCGAGCACGAAATCGATCCCCATCACCGAGCCGATCGTGACGGTGACCGCATCGGGCCGCGGGATCCGCCCGCCGAGGAGCGCCAGTGACAGGAGCGATGCGACGATGTAGTTCGCCCCGGCGAGCAGGATGCGGCTCCCGCCCCGCACCTCGTTTATCTTGAGAATAAGCGCGACCAGGATGGAGCAGCAGGCGGCGGGAAGAAGCCAGATCAATCTCGCTCCTTTACGAACTGTTCGACGAAATGGCGTGCCGTGAGGGGTTCGCCCGTGACGAGCTCGACGTGCTCCGTCCAGGGGACCGTATCCCCCGGCTTGTAGACAACGTCGATGAAATACGAACCGACAGCGCGGTTTCCGTAGATGCCGCCCCCACCGGTGGAGTGGGTGAGTATGGTATGTCGTATATAATCATAAAACTGGGAAGCGATCAATTCCCCGAGCATGTAATTATGGTAATAGACGGGACTCGACACGATATGTATCTTTGTGGCCCAATCGGGTTCGTTCCTCCCGTCGGGGCGCTTCACGCCCTGGTACCGCTCCACGATATCCCACCACAGTGTATTGAGATCCTGCCCGGGATCGGCATAGAGTGCGCGCTCGAAGTGGAACATCGTCTGGCACCAACGGGTGAATATCAGCTGCTTGCACCGCAGCGCTTCCTGGATCACCGGGGTGATCCGATCCACCTCCCTATCGGGAAGCCCGAGCGCCTCACGCAGCCAGATGGGATCCTGGGCGAGGCGCCCGAAGTACATGGCCGATGCCTCGGTCGTGCACAGGTGTGGATACTTCCTGAGAAGGTAGGGAAGGGAACGATCGATATACTTGTCGTAGGCCGCATGGCCCATCTCGTGCAGGATCGTCTCCATCCAGTAATTGTCGTCCTTGACGTTCGCGAGGATACGAATGTCCCCGCACCGGTCGATATCGGTGCAGAACGCGTGCGGATTTTTCCCCTCGCGTTCGTAGAGATCGCTCCGTTCGAGCACGTCATCGAGGGGCATGCCGATGCTCGCGTAGAAGAGAGATGCCAGCTCGATGATATCCTTTCCCTCGTAGAAGCGATCGAAGTCGATCCCGGATGTCTTCGGCACCTCCTGGAAGTACGGATCATGGTAGTGCCACGGTTGCATATCGGCCGGTTCGATCCCGTACCGCCGGGCGAGCTGTGAGTCCATCTCTTGTTTCATCTCGAGATACGGCTCCCCCGTCAGCTCTTCGAGCTCGGCGAATACGGCCTCGATCTCCGCCTCGCTCTGTTCGGTGTGCGCGAGGGACATAGCGTAGTAGTTGTCGAATCCGATCCCACGCGCCGCCTCGTTGCGAAGGCCGACGAGTTCCAGCAGATCGTCGGCGACGAGCCGCCCAACCAATTTCTGTGCTTCCCATACCGCGCGCCGTTTCGCGCAGTCCCCTTCCTCGCGGAGAAGGCGGTATACCGCGTTGGTCGTGATCTGTTCCCCGTCGTGCTCGGCACGGAACGTGCCGAACCGTCCCTCCACCTGCGTGCCGAGCTCGACGATGCGTGCGAGGAGAACCGGATCGATCTGGTTGCCGAGATAGCGGAGATAGAGAAGATCCGCCATACGCACATGCGCCGCGTTCCCGGTTTCAATCGAATTCCTGACTTGCCGCACGTATTCGAAGTCCTCGGGATCCGCGTAGAGTTGTTCAATCTTAAGCTTGAGATCGGAGTACCGCTTGAAGTCCTTATCCGCGCCTGAGCGTGATGCCTCCCAGTACGCGAGCGAACTCTCACGCTCGAGAGGTTGGAACGCCCTGATATGCCGATCGACGAATTCCTTGAACTCCATAACCCACCGTACCGCCGTTAGAAAAAACTGTAAAAGCAGGGCAATATCTTACAGGAAGCGGCGAGCCCTGACAACATATTTTGTACGATTTTCGATCCGGGCCGGCATCAGCGCGACGGTACCCGTTCGGCGGGAAGTATCAGGCAGGTGGGACCGCCCAGCCCCTTGGAGAATTCGCCGAGATCGAGATGGTGCACGGTGAGCTTGTACGATTCGAGGGCCGCAATAGCCCCGCTGTTGACCGCATCGGCGATGATCTCACCGTCACCGAGGCATATCACGTTGCCGCTCGTATAGTGCCCGCACTCGATTTCGAGCGTGTCGAACCCGCGAAAGAATCCTTCCGGAAATACACCCCGGCAGGCGAGCACGCGGCGGGGTGCGACGAGACTCATCGCCCCGCCGATGTGGAGAAAAGGCACGGGCACCGCGGCCACGCGTACCTCGCGGCCCTCGCCGCGCAGGATTTCCGCCATCTGCCGGATCCCCTCCTCGTTGGTGCGCCCCGAACGACCGATAAATGCGACATCGCCCGCGAGGATCACATCACCCCCCTCGACCGTTCCGGGCGCCGCGATCCCGCCGGAGCACCGTACCCCGTGCGAGGCGAGGCAGGCGGCCATCCATTCCTCCTCCCCCCGCCGCGTGGCGAGTCCCATCCGTACCTGGACGAAACCGGAGTGTGAGCAGACGGCGGTATCACGCGTGAAAACGGAGTTGGGGTGGCCGGAAAGCTCGTGGAGATCAATCACTTCGCACCCGAATGTCTCGAGTGCCGCCTTGAGAGCCCCGTACTGGCGCAATGTCTCGTCCCGGTCGGCAACGGTCCCGATATGGTGGGCCGCGGTGTCGGTGACACCGAGATACTCGTCCCCCGGCGTGCAGATCACGGCCCGGACAAGCCGGTCTCCTTCACTCCTTACCGGCATCGCATCGCCCCTCCAGGAGTAGTATAATCTCGTCCAGCGGCCGTTTCGGTACGTGGTGCGTACCATCGCCGTCCCGCCAGTACTTGATGTCCCCGCCCGGTTCAGCCGTTTCGAGCTCCACCCGCTCGATCGGCATGCCGAGCGCGATGACGAGCTTGATGTCGTATCGCTCCGGAACGCGCAGGGACTCACGCAACGCCTCCCGGTGCACCGATCCGACGATACACCCGCCGAAACCCCGCTCCACCGCCCCGAGCAGGATGCTCTGGGCGGCGATCCCGTGATCGCATCCCGCATTCTCCTTGATACCGGTGTCCAGGAGGATCACGATGTACGCAGTGGGCCGCTCCCCCTCCCCGGGGCCGGGCCAGTTTTTGATGTACGCGGCCCAGGCGAGGTGTGGGAACACCAGTGCGCAGCCGTGCGCATCATTCACGAGTATGTATTTCAGCGGTTGCAGATTCCCCCCCGAGGGGGAGAGACGGGCGAGATCGACGAGCTCGCGCAGCGCCTCCGTATCAAGGCGGGTCGCCCCGTCGAACCGCCGGTAGCTGCGGTTTTTCAGAATCAGGTCTCTCAGCATCATCCTGCTCTCCTGTATATATGCGCACGCGCCGGTGAGCACACAGACACACCGCGCCCGGTTGACCGCGGGGAGGGTCAATGCCGGGCGGCATATTCCCCCTTCCGGATGCAACCGCACTAATCAATAGTTTAGAGTTATAATCTTTTTCGTCAATACATCTTATTACGTTGTAAACGTGCGCGCAAAGTCGAAACGTCGAATGCCGGGGTAAATGCCTACCAGAAATAATTGCCGAACAGCTGCATGAAGACCGACTGCGCGTACACGACAAGGATGAGTACCGTCTCCTCGCGCTGCGTCAGAGTGCACCGGCCCATAAACCAGGCGACCGGAAACAGCAGGTAGGGATACACGAACAGGCAGCACCGCGCCGTTTCCCCCGTGCGAAAGGCCCCGGTGAGAAACATCGCCGCAATGGTCACCAGGGCAACCGCAGTTATAACGAGGAGCGGCGATCCGGTTCCTCTCATGCTCCGGAATCCCCTGACGGCGATGAGAATGAGGAACGGTCCGAAGAAAACGATTATTTCGAAGGCGCTCTCGAGGCGCGTGAAGATATAGGAAGCGGGATCGGCGAAGAGCATGAATCCGTTCGGATTCTCCAGGCTGGCGGCCGTCGCGAAAGAGGCAAGGTAGTTGAAACCGACGGTTCGATCCACGATCCCGTAGAACACGGCGAGCAGGGCAATCGTTATCGCGGACCGCACGAAGCGCCGCGTCCTGATCAGTTCCGTGATGACGATCACGGGAAGAATGAACAGAAATCCGAACGTCATAAATGATGCGAGACAGATACAGACGAATGCGCCGATGATCCCGATGGAGGCCCGCCGGTGCATGATACAATAGAGCGCACCGAGGAGAAATCCGCTTATCAGGGCATCGATGCATGCAGCGAAATATATCTGGATGGCCGGAACCAGCATGTACAGCAGGGTGGTATACCGCGAGCCGGTTCCCTCGCCGAGTTCGGCCGCGAGGATCCCATGGAGAAACAGCATCGAGAGGACGGCCGAGAGACACGCGATCACCAGCGCGGTCGCGGCCGGTGTTCCGGTAATCCGGTGCAGGAAATAGATCGAGAGAACGGCGCCCGGCGGGTGCGTCCGCGAATGGGTGAGCAGATCCTGCTGTTTCTCCTCGAAATGGCGCACGAACTCCAGCGCACTCTCTACATTGATCGCGTCATGGTAACACTGGATGCCACGCGCTCCCCCTCCCGCTATCGGGGTGACGAATCCACCCTCCCATCCCTGTAACAGATTGGTGGCGAGTAGGAGGACAACGGCCGTGCCGATCACAGAGCGCAGATTGTAGGCGGTTCGCTGTAAAAGACGGATGACGATGTAGAAGAGGAGTAAAAGAATAATCGCCAGCGCAACCTGATACGGCGCCGGTCGCCTGGGCAGAAACATCCCGAGCGGCCAGAAGACGGGCCAATCGAAACGGACGACGTGCTTGTAAATCAGACGTACGGTCAGGTTCAGGAAAAGAACGGCGGCGACGAAGATCGCGCTCACCGCAACGACACCGTGCGGCTTCAATATCCATCGAACGGCATTCGACTCAGTGTGACGTAGATCGCTCATACTGCCGTTACCGCAACGCTGCTCCGTCTCGATATAACAGCGGCGACCCGCTGCGTGGCAATCTCCCCGCCGCGTACCGTCCGGCGGTGATCCACCCTGCCGGGCGGAAGCGCCTCGCTATACCGCCTCGATCGTCGAGGGCGGTTTGCCGGTAATGTTGTACGTGACGCTCACCACGCCGGGAACCTCGGCCGTGATACGACCCGCGATCGTCTCGAGCGTCTCGAAGGGCAGCCTCGTCGGCGTTCCCGTAACCGCATCGGTGCTCTCCCAGCACCGCACCTCTATCTGGAACCCGAAATCACGCTTCCCCTCCCGCACACCGGTTACCATGTCCTGGTGAAGAATTGCGAGGTACTGGAACGCCCCCGACATTTTCAGCTCGTTCTCGACGATGGCGGTCGCCGCCCGCACCGTCTCGATCCGCTCGGGGGTCACCTCGCCGATCACCCGCGCGGCGAGTGCCGGTCCCGGGAACGGCGGCCTGCCGTGAATCTCCTCGGGAAGACCGAGCGCCGCCGCAACCTTCCGCACACCGGTCTTTCTGAGCCTGATCACCGGTTCGAGCACTCGGTACCCGAACTCCTTCTTCGTATCGATGCCGAGCTGCTCGAGGATGTTATGCTGGCGTTTGACGCCCGCCACCGTTTCCTCGACATCGGTGTAATTGGTTCCCTGAAGGAGGAACCGGGCGCCGCTCTCCCCGACCAGCCTGCCGAAAACATCCTTGTAAAACGTCTGCGTTATCGCCTCGCGTTTCTCCTCCGGATCGGCGAGCCCACGGAGTGCACCGAAGAATTCCTCGCGCGCATCTATCACTTCCACCGGTACGCCGAGCTCACGGAAGAGCCTCGCGATCCGTTCCGGCTCCCCTTCCCGCATCAGGCCGTTCTCGATGAAGTACGTCTTGAGACGCTCCCCCAGCGCACGGTGCCCCAGCATCGTCACCGCCGCCGAATCGACACCGCCGCTCAAGGCGTTCACGGCCGTGCCGTCTCCGACCGCCGCCCGGATCTCCTTTACCCGTTCCGCGATGAATGCCTCCGTATCGAGCTTCTCGATCTTCAGTTCCTCGACGCTCATCCGAACCTCCCGATGCGAAAATCGTGCAATACCCGTCTTTTAAAATCCCGATAACGAGATCATAGAGACCCGCTCATGATTTGATTCAGCATAGAGGAGATCCCATAAAATTGCAAGCCTCACGATGGCTACAATCGTGAATACGCTTCGCTGCGGTACATGTAATTTGTATTCGTCGATTGAATATTTATTAACATATCTATCGACGGACGTGCTGTATATTACACGCACGAATCACCAGTCCCACAGAACGAGCCGTGCTGCATCCCCTTCGATCGCCACAGCGCCCGCATACCCCGGTGCGGGATCGAGCGCGAAGAGGCACCAGTGCTTTGGCTGACCGGTTTCCCGCCCGGCATGCCCGGGCGGTACAGGCCCTGCCGTGGTATCCACGGCACGTACATCCGCTTCCGTACGCCAGGCTGGTGCAGGCCCCGCCGGCGTGCCGCCGTCGGCTTCAGGTGCCCCGGCATGATCGACCGTCGCCCGCCCATCGTCCATGACCCGCACGATGAAGCTTCTCGTCGGGATCGAGAGTCCCCTCCCCCGCCCCTTTATGTACGCTTCCTTGTACGTCCAGTGCACGAAAAAGGCCCCGCGCCGTTCCTGTTCGGTAAGCCTCCGCAGATACGCCTCCTCGGTATCGTGGAAGAACCGCCCGGCGATCTTCTCGTACGCGACATCCCCGCGGATATACTCGATATCGACGCCGACCGCCCGGTGGGATGCCACGGCGAACAGGGCCATCCAGCGCGAATGTGACATGTTGAACTCGACCCGTTCTCCCGCGGCCGTCCCTTGAAGCGCCGGTTTCCCGTGCGGTCCGACGCCGAAACGCAACTCCGCGGGAGCGACATCGAGGTAGCGCCCCACGATATCACGCAGGATTCCGTGCGCGGCGGTGAACTGTACGCGATCCTTCTCGAAATGGAACCGGTCAACCCGCGCCCATTCGTCATCGGAGAGGGAGGAATGCAGGCGGGAAAGTAAATCGACGCTCACATCGAGCGAGGCACGCCAGATGTGCACCTCGTCCGCGCCGAGCGTAATGCGCGAGGGCGGTGTGTGCCACTGTTGATTCCTCGTATCCATGACGCTCCAGCTTAGAGAAATGTGCCCCGTCGCCGCAAGATTAAAGTCGTGAAGATCGGCGGCTACCATGTAGCATTCACGGACAATAAGGCGGTGATGAAGCTCCGAAAATTCATGGCCGCCCAACGGTGCACCCGCATGCCGCGCCCTGCACTTCGCTCCGCGCATGTCACGCCCCGCATGCCGCAACCCGCATGCCGCGTCCCTATGCCGCGTCCCGTATGCCGCGTCCCTATGCGAATCGCCCCCCCCGTCACGGAGAGGCGATTCTCGTGCATCGTGTTGCTGCGATACCGGCTACCGCATAAGGATCATCTTTTTCGTCTCGAGGAAATCATTCGTCTCGAGGCGATAGAAGTAGACGCCACTGGTGCATCCCGTCGCTTTCCAGTCGACGGAACGGTAACCCGCTTCCTGCGTTTCATCGACGAGCGTGCAAATCCGCCGTCCGAGCACATTGAACACGGAGAGGCGCACGTGACCCTTCGAGCGGAGGCAGTACCGGATCTGCGTCGATGGATTGAACGGATTCGGATAGTTCTGGAACAGCGCCGTCCGGGAGGGTATCTCGTTTTCCCCTCCCATGATCGTAATGTAACGCCGCTGTTTGACCCTGCCGTCCGACCCGTCGGACAGGTAGGGTGGGCAGAAGTCGTCATCTGAAATATCCGATCCCGAAACGCCGACGGCGTCATACGCGGTGACCCGCATGCGGCACGTGCTCGACGGAGGCCCGGTCACCGTCCATGTGTAGACGCCGGGATTACCGGCTACGGTACCTATATACATCCATGTGTCACCGCTGTCGACGGAGTAATCGATCACGCAGGAATCGATCCCGACATTGTCGGATGCATCCCACGTGACATCGTACTGCTGTCCGATGTAGAGCACCTCGCCGCCGTTCGGCTGTATGACGGTTACGGCCGGCGCGATCGCGGCATCGAGCGCCTTGAACACGTTGAGCCGCCCGCTCCCGAGAAGCCCCACATAGCCGGGATTCTGGGTGTCGATGTTGTCGGTGTAATCGAGAATCAGGTCGGTTATCTCGGAAGCCGTCGACGTACCGACGTACGACTTGAGGAGCCCCGCCGCCGCGGTGACATGCGGTGCCGCCTGCGATGTACCGGAGACCCAGGCGATGTAGTTGGGATTGTAGTGGTACGAGTAGGTGCTGAGAACGTCGACGCCCGGTGCGGCAATATCCACCCACGTGCCGAAATTCGAGAACCCGGCCTTCACGTCGGCCGAATCGGTCGCCGCGACATTGATCACGTCGGTCCGCGATCCGAGGTAATCGGCAACGCTGTTGCCGTCGTTACCGGCGGCGTGCACGACGATGACACCGTGGGAACCGGCATAGTCGACCGCCGCTCCCAGGCCGCCGGAATTCGAGGAACCCCAGCTGCAGTTGATTGCGGTGACCCCCTTGTTCACGGCGTAGTAGATCGCCTGTGCAGCGAAATCCATCCGCACGTAACCGACCTCCTGGCCGCCGTACGGCGCCGACCAGCCGATCCTGAGAGCCATGATCTTGACCCCGTTGGCCGGCCCCGACCCTTCGTACCAGCCGCCGGCAAGCCCCGCGACCATGTAGCTGTTGTTCGTGATCGCTCCCATGATGCCGCCCACGTGCGTGCCGTGGCCGTTGAAATCGGTCGGCTCGTTATCGGGGGTATCGCCATCCTCTCCCGGCCAGAGCGGGTAGACGTTGTCCACGAAATCCCAGCCGATCCAGTCATCGACATACCCGTTGCCGTCGTCATCGACGCCGGGAGTCCCCTCGTACTCCTGTTGGTTTATCCAGACATTTCCGCTGGTATAGGGGGACAAACCTCCCAGATCGCGGGATGTGTACTGGAGACCGGTATCGAGATCGCCGAGAATGATCGTCCCGGAGCCGGTTTCGAGATCCCACGCATCCGTTGCGTCGACGTCGTTGTCGTTATCGTCGTACATGTTCCACTGGTCGCTGAAGAAGTAGGTGTCGTTGGGAAAACGCTCGAGTATCGGATGGACGCCGATCGCCTCGACCTTTTCCACCCACTCGTCGACCCGGTACGCGGCCATGACCTCCTTGAGCTGAAACTCCTTGCCGAAATAAACGACGTAGTACCGCGAGAGGCCGTTCGCTGATGTATCGAATGTAGGAGATCCCGCATCCGGAAACTCCCTGAAGAACCGGCTCACCTTGTACCGCTTGTTGAGATCCTCCAGGCTGGCGTAGTTCGCGAAAGCGACCCTTTCGACCGCCTCATCCGAAACCTCCATAACGGAGGGCTTCACCTGGACGATCATCTGATCGGGAACGTAATACATCGAGGGTGGAGGCGGCGAGAATGGTACATATATCTTTCTCACGATCGCGCTCTCCACCGCCCTGATCGCCGCATCTTCGGTCACGTGCGCGACCGACGGCAGAATGACCAGCGCAACGATCAGGCACAGTGCAAATCGTTTCATATCGCTACCCTCCTTGTGAAACGGGGTATCAAGCACGGGACAATGCCGGCGTAAGCGTGCCTCATGTCGGGATATCACTCACCTCCTTGCGCAAGAATGAGGAACACGCTCCCCAAACGGCCCGGCAGCATTTCCCTCCCGCCAAGGCCGGTGTATGCAGGCTTCGCGATATGCCGGAATACGCCGCACGGACGTCCCACAGCACCGGACCCTGCCGTACCTAACGGCATCGCGGTTGCCCACAGACTGTTCCGGTATGTTGTGCAATAGCCCCTGTGAAACCGCACCCACCGTACCACCGCCGGGTGCGATATGCAAGGCGGTTTATGGAGCGGCATTCGCTGCCGGGACGTTGGGCGGCGTCAGACCGGGTACCCGGCGCCGGACAGCAGGCCCGGCGAATCGAGATCGTATTCCCCCGGAAAAAAAAGGCGCCGTGGTGCACCGGCCGGCAAACATCACCGCTCCGGATCGGATGAGCGGATGATCGCATCGCGCCGCGCACGCGCCTCGTCCGCCCAGGCTCCCTCCGGATCGATCTCGAGATACTCTCTATAGCACCGGAGAGCCTCGTCGCGCTCGGCACGTTTTTCGTGGACAACCGCCAGGGAGTAGAGGGCCCGGCGATGGGTACGGTCGATCTCGAGCGTTCGCATGAAGGCGTCTTTCGCACGCACGAAGTCTCCTGTATGGAAATGGGAGTTGCCGAGTGCGAAATGATAATCCGCACGGCCCGGGTCGCGCTCGACGAGTTCCCTCAGAAGGGAAACCGCCTTGACGTGCAATCCGAGTTTCTGGTAGGTGACGGCGAGATTGAACGATGCCTCGGACATGTTCGGATCGATCGACAGCGCCCGCTGGAACCGCTCGACCGCCTCGCCGTAATTCCCCGCCGACGCCAGCTCGATCCCGAGGTTGTACGCCGAAGCGGCATCGAGTCTTTTCTCGAGCAGCTCCAGATCGGTCCGCGAGAGCGGCACGCGAACACCGTCACCCCCCGCCGGCGGCCGTTCCTCCCGGGTTCCATTGAACGAGGCGAGCTCTCCGGCCCGCGTCCCGTCCCGGTAGAAGTCGCGCGCCATCGACTGCCACGTTTCCCCCTCGCGCACCTTGTGTGTGACCACCTTCTCGATCGACCGCTCAGAAGATCCCCGCCTGGTGCCGGCGCATGCGGGCCACACGAGGAGAGCAGCGAGGATTGCCGCCATGAAACGTTTCATTTCCGCTCCTTTTTGCGGCCCCTCCCCGGCGACGGCGGCCGTCCCTTCAGGTTGCCGCCGGTGGTACGCGCGCCGCGCACCGTTGTTTTACGCGCCGCCGTTTCCGTGTTCCGGGTGCGACCGCCCGATCGCCTGCCGGCCGGAGCCGTCCCACGCGCACCCGCATCCCGCGCGGCCGCCCGGGCGGCCTGATAGACATCGGCCACGCGGACCTTCCGTGCGGCCGCGGTGCATCGGCACGACTCGTACTCCGGTGCACACTTGACCGTTCCATCCGGGAGCCGCCCGTACTTCACCTGCACGCTGCCGAACGGCGTATCGACCGCCTCGGTCCACCGCTCGAGTTCCTCCCGCCATTCGCTCCCCACGCGTACACCGAGGGTGGTGGTTTCATCGAACAGCAGGCGAACGATACGCCCGCGGTCCGCGCGGTTGCACAGAATGGTCACGAGAATGCCGGGGCGGCCCTTCTTCATGATGATCTGCGTCAGGTATACCTCGAGTGCACCGGCGTTGAAGAGCATTTCCTGCACGTGCCCGTACAGCTCGGGATTCATGTCATCGATCGTCGTGCGAACGACGATGATCTCCCGATCGATTTCACACCGCTCCACCGATATCATACGCAGCACGCCGGCTCCCGGTTCACCCTCCCTCGTGCCGGTTGCATAGACTACCCCGCGGGGAACGAATGAGAGATCGGCGGGCAACTCCTCGGCCAGAATCCTCATGAGGACGGCGCCGGTCGGGGTGACGACTTCGCCCTCAACGCCGCCGAGGGTCACCGTTCTCCCCTCGAGCAGCGCGAGCGTGGCCGGGACCGGGACCGGAAGAGTCCCGTGAGCTATCGATATCGTACCCTCCCCCAACCTGAACGGGCGATGGTACAACCGGGGAAACCGGAGCATCGACAGGGCGACGATGACTCCCACGATATCGACGATCGAATCGACCGCACCCACCTCGTGGAAATGAACCTTCTCGGGGCGTACACCGTGAATCGCACCCTCGACGCGGCCGAGCGCACCGAAGACCGCCGAGGCGAGTTCCTTGACCTTGTGCTCCAGGGTCGATCGCTCTATCATGGCCAGGATCGAACCGAGATCCCGCGACGAGTGCGCCGCCCCGCACCGGACACGGGCGCGCCACAGTGAAAACCCCTTCCGCCTGACTTTCCCGACCACGATACGAAACGGTTCGAGGCCCGGCAGCCCGGCGATCTCGCGTTCGACATCGCGCGGATTCACCCCCAGCGCAAACAGGCATGCGAGCAGCATATCGCCGCTGAGCCCGCCCGTGGGATCGACGATGAGTATTTCATGGGATTTTCCGGCTGATGATTTCTTCCGCACACGCTCCTCCATTGGTCATGTCGTGTATAAGGTGCGTTACAGCGTCACCTCGATTTCCGCGACGCGTCTACCCCCTGTCGTCCCCGGCGGCGTACACCTTGCGGCAGATGACCGCCGCTGCGAAACCGGCGCCGAATCCATTATCGATGTTGACGACGGTGACGCCGCCGGCACAGCTGTTCAACATCGCCAGCAGCGCGGCGAGGCCGCCGAAACTCGCTCCGTACCCGACGCTCGTCGGTACCGCAATGACGGGCGCATCGGCGATGCCGGCGACAACGCTGGCGAGCGCGCCCTCCATACCGGCGACGACGATCAGCACATCCGCCCCGCGGATCTGCTCCCAGCTCGAGAAAAGACGGTGGATCCCCGCCACCCCGACATCGTACAGGCGCACGACGCCGCACCCGAGATAATGGGCGGTCAGGGCGGCCTCCTCGGAGACGGGCCGGTCCGATGTGCCTCCGGAGACAACCGCCACGGTGCCGTGCCGCGCGACTTCACGCCGCTCCACGACGAACAGGGCACCCTCCCCGTGATACCGCGCTTCGGGAAGGAGCGGTGCGACGCTCTCGAACAGCGAATCGCTACAGCGCGTGGCGAGTATATTACCCCCCTGCTCGATGATGCCCCGGGCGATCAGAACTATCTGCTCCGGCGTCTTCCCCTCGCAGAAGATCACCTCCGGGAAACCGCGGCGCAGCGCCCTGTGGTGGTCGACCTTGGCGAATTCCATGTCTTCGAATGGAAAGACCTTCAACCGCTCGACCGCGTCGGTGACGGTGAGCGAACCGTCGGCCACCCGGGCGAGCAATTCCTTCAAGCGGGTCTCTTGCATATGCTGCTGGACTCCTTTCTCATCGTATCGAGAATCCCGAGGACGTCCCGATGCGTGGCTGCGCGCGACAGCGCAAGGCGGAACTCCCGTGTTCCCGGCACCCCCTTGAGAAACCAGCGATAGTGCTTTCTCATCTCCAGGATCCCCGAGCGCTCACCGCGCCATGAAATTTCCATATCGACCAGCCGTTCCAGCAAATCAACGCGCGCTGCGAATGACGGCTCCACCGGTTCCCGCCCCGCCTCGCGATCCCTGATCTGTTCGAAGAGCCAGGGGCGGCCGAGGGCCCCCCGGCCCACCATCACGATCCTGCATCCCGTGATGCGCACGATCTCCCCGAAATCCCCGACCGTCCATACATCGCCGTTCGCCACGACGGGAATCGAGAGGTGGTGCACGAGCTCGGCGATATGCTCCCAATGCGCGTCACCGGAAAAACCCTGCGTCTTGTACCGCGGGTGGAGGGTAACGGCCGAGACACCGCTCTCCTCGCATACACGACCCGCCTCGAGATAGTTCTCTTCGCGCGCGCTCCACCCGCTCCGGATCTTGACCGTGACGGGGATGGCGACCGCACGCACCACGGCTGCCGCTATCCTTCCCATCAGGGGAAGGTCCCGCATCATGGCCACCCCGCCGTTTTTCCTGATCACCTTCCGCACGGGGCAGCCGAAATTTATATCGATCCATGCGGGATCCGACGTTGCGACGATTGAAGCGGCCCGCGCCATCGTCCCGGGATCGGCGCCGAACAGCTGAACGCCGAGCGGTGCCTCGCCGTCGAGCCGGCCGAGGAGAAACCGCGTCTTCTCGCCGGTGCGCACCAAACCGTCCGCGCTCACCATCTCGGTGACGGCGAAATCGGCACCGAACGACGCACACGCGAGGCGAAACGGCGCATCGGAGTAACCGGCCATCGGGGCCAGACCGATCAATGTCCGCGCCGGGCCATCCGCCGTATCGTTCCGGAAACGCTCGAACACAGCCGCTCCTCACGGGTCCCGGGGGAAACCAACTCCACGTTCACCATTACCGCAGGGACGGTGAAAATATAATACGGCACGGACATTGACATTGCAAGGTCGTCATTGAAGAGGGGAGGGCGGCCTACCCCCGCATCGCCCGCGTCCCGGAAGTCGTTACATTTGACTCCCGGCCGTTTTTTCTCTATGGTACCCCTATGGGGACCGGGGGGCCCTCGAGAAGTGAGGCGCGGCGAATGCGACGGAGAGACACCACCATTACCGAGATAACGATCGATAACGGTACGACCCGTCCGATCATGGCCGATCTCCACACCTGTATGCCGCAGCGGACCCTGCCGCTCGTAATCACCTGCCACGGATTCCTGGGATACAAGCGATGGGGTTTCTTTCCCTTTCTCTCGGAGCAACTCGCCGCGTCGGGATTTCACGTGCTCACCATGAGTTTCTCGATGAACGGCATCAACGAAGAAACGGGATTGATCACCCGCCCGGAGGAGTTCGCGCGCAATACGGTGAGCCGGGAGGTCGATGACCTTGTGAATGTGTGCCGGTACATTCGCGGCGGCGGGCTGCCGGTCGCCGTCGAGGAGACCTGCCGTTGGGGACTCTTCGGATACAGCCGCGGCGCCGCGGTGGCTCTGATCGTCGCGGCCAGATTCGATGAGATCGAATCGCTGGTGACCTGGGCCACGCCATCACGGCTCGACCGCTACTCAACGCGGCGCAAGGAGCTCTGGAAGTGCGAGGGGAAACTGGTATTCCATGACGACCGCGCCGCGGGGCCGCTCAGACTTGATTACTCGTACTACGAGGATATCGTGGCCAACTGGGGGGATCTCGACATTCCCGGACTGGCGTCATCGCTCCGTATTCCCCATCTCATGGTTCACTGTCGGCGTGATGCGGCGGTCACGCTGGGCGAGACACTCGAGCTGCTGCATTGCAACCGCAGGGAGAACATGCAGCTCCGGATCATCGAGGGATGCGGACACTCGTTCGGCGTCACGCACCCGATGCACCGGGCGGGCGATGAAATGAGGCAGGCCATCGCCCTGACACGGGATTGGTTCACACTGACACTCCGCGGTACAGAGAGGAGCCGGATACATGCATCATAGACGGACCGCCGTATTTATCGTGGTGGGTGTTGCGATCGTGCTCATCGCCATCCTTTTCGTCATGAGGGGAACGGTCTCAAAACGGGTTTACACGGGAACGGGAGATGTGTTGGCACGGCGGCTCCCACCCGAACTACGGGAGAAATACGAGCAGGAGCTGCGTTACACGCTCGACAAGTTCTGGAGCTGCTACGAGAGCGAAATCGTTACGCAGAACGACCTGAACGACGTGATGGACAGGATGCGGTACCTGCAGAAGCGGGACGCAATCGAGGACGAGGAAATCTTCACGTTCATCGGCTTCGTGAGCAGAATCTACACCGACGCACTTCATGAGCACCACCGGCGCGCGCTCCAGCAGGAGTAATGCTGCACCGGATCACGACAGGATGAGCCGTGTGGTAACCTCCCGCTCCACATCCCGGAAGTTGTCGAACGGGATGCAGGGGATATTCTCCTGCCGGCAATGCGTCAGGAGCTCACCCTTCGCCAACACGAGATCGGCGTACCCGGACGGGCAGCGATCACTGTACCCGTTGCCCACGTAGACGCTGAAATAGCCGCGCCCCATCAGTTGCTCAACGTGGTACCGCTTGCAGTTTCCACACATCGTACACTCCAGGAGATTGTAGTAAGGAAACTCGATGCCGGCGAAGGAACCATTGTTGATAACGAGGTGGTTGGCCCTGAAATCGAGAAAGCCGAGTCCGAACTTCATGAGCAGCCGGTCGATGTAGTAATCGAGCCCGTCGCTCAGTATGAGAAACTCGTACTTGCGGCGGTTGCAGAAATCGACGAAATCCTTGAAGTACGGATCGAGGGACTCCTCCTCGATGAAGGTATCGAGGTCGCGGCGGTCCGCCTTGACGAGATCGATCTCCCGCTCGAGGCACTCCCGGGAGCTGATCAGGCCGATCTTCCAGCGATCGAGGAGTTCCCGCCGCCGTTCCCCGTCGGGAACGTACGTACTGAAAAACTTGTGGCCGACGTCACGGGAGGAAACCGTGCCGTCGAAGTCACAGATTATCGCGACCTTCTTCCGGCTCACTTTTCCTCCGTCTTGGCAAGCTCGTTCTTCTGCTGGATATAGTTGAACATCTCCTCGAGCGTCTCGGTCTGCCGGAACAGGTCGAGCACCATGTTCAGCTCTTCATCCACCGGAATGGTCGCGATGTAGGCGCCCTTCGATCCCATGAGTTTGCGGAATACCTCGCGCTTTATGCCTTCCTTGACATACTGCGTGTTATGCTCGTTCCACTCCTCGTCCTTCACCTCGATCTCATTCGATGCGATAAAGCTCCTGAACTCCTTCATGACGGAATCATCAACCGTGAAGTTCTCACCGGCATCGTTGTACGCCGTGTAATGAACGGCGAACGAGAAGAAGATGCCCCTTCGATCGAGGCGCCGCTGCACATCGGTGTATTCGGGCAGCGCGAGCTCCCAGTCAGGGGTGATGCCGCCCCCGCCGTACACGATCCGCCCGTTCGCCGTGTGATACTCCTCCTTGAGCTCCTTGTCGGCGATCTCCGGTTCCTCCGGCGTCTCGGCGACTTCGTCCCGGTGGATGCTCCGGCCGCTCGGCGTGAAGTATTTCTGTGTCGTGAGCTTCAGGGCGGCGGAATCTCCGATGCGAAACACGGTCTGCACCGATCCCTTGCCGAACGTCGTCTGTCCCACGATCGCCGCGCGATCCAAATCCTGCAAGGCGCCGGCGACGATCTCGGATGCCGAAGCGCTCGCGCCGTTGGCGAGGACGACGATCGGGTAGCCGCTGTGGAAGTTGTTCTGGCTGGAATAAAATTTCTGCTGGTGCTCCGGGATCCGGCTCTCGGTGTAGACGATCAGCTTCTTCTCGTCGAGAAACAGGTCCGCGACTTCGCAGGCGGCGGTGAGCAGACCACCCGGATTCCAGCGAAGGTCCAGAACGAGTCCGTCCATCACCCGCTTGTCGAAGTCGTTCAGTATCTCGTTGAGCTCGCTCGCGGTACTTTCCGAAAAGCGCGCGATCCGCACGTACCCCACATCTCCGATCACGTCGCTGTAGGTGATGCTCGGCACCTGTATGATCTCGCGGGTGATCGTATAGTGGAGGGAATCCTCCGTACCCTCCCGGCCTATCGTGACGTTTACCTGGGTACCGGGCCGCCCCCTGAGTTTCGAGACGGCCTGCTCGGTGATCCATCCTTTCGTCGATTCGCCCTCTATCTCGATGATCCTGTCTCCGGCCTGTATCCCGAGCCGGTAGGCGGGGGTATCCTCGATCGGTGAGATCACCGTCGGGTAATTGTCCCGCACCGCGATCTGGATGCCGAGGCCGCCGAATTCGCCCTTCGTGTCGATCAGCAGGTTCTCGTACTGGTGCTTGCTCAGATAGATCGAATGCGGATCGAGCTCCTTCAGCATTCCCTGAATCGCCGCATCCATCAGTTCACTGTAGCTCTTCTCTTCGACGTAATAGTCCTTTATCTTGACAAGTACTTCGTTGAAACGCTCCAGCTCGGCGAGTGGATTCTCCTTTTTCTTGTCCTCGGCCCAGACATACAGGGAAACTGCCACGACAGTTACGAGGATCGTCAACAGGACCAGTAATCTCTTTTTTGATTTCAACATGAACTTCCACATCTCCCTTCGAATCGGCATCGGTTTTTCGCGTACGACTCCCGATCACTACATAAATCATGCCTCATTTCGCCCCGGTCTGTACCATTCGCCGTACACCCGTAATATAGTAACTGCGGAAACGGCGAATCAAACCCTTTCCATATCATGGAATAGATACGTCGAAACGTTCCTCGAAGTTCCGTATTATCCGCGCCACCACCTCATCGAACGGGAGTGAAGCATCGACCACTGCGAACCGCTCATGTTCCCGCCCGGCGAGACGGAGATACCCCTCCCGCACCCGTTCGTGGAAGAAACGGTCCTCGCGCTCGAGACGATCCTTCCGCCGTACACCCTCCCCCTCGCGGTGCTCGGGCCCCCTGCGGAATCCCTCATCCACCGGCAGGTCGAGCAGGTATGTCACGTCGGGCACGGCGCCCCCTACCGCGAAGGCATTGAGCCGCTCCACCAGATCCTCCCCCAGCCCACGGGCCCAGCCCTGGTACGCGACAGAGGCATCCATGAAACGGTCGCAAATAACGTTGACACCCTCCACGAGGGCGGGGACGATCACCTGCCGAACGAGCTGTGCTCTGCTCGCGAGGTACAGCAGGAGCTCCGTCTCGGGTGTGACATCACTGCGTGCCGGATCGAGAAGGAGATCCCTGATGGCCTCCGACAGCTCCGTACCTCCCGGCTCCCTCGCCAGCAGCACCCGGTGCCCGGCCCCTCCCAGCGCCTCATGAAACGCCTTGGCCACCGTCGATTTACCCGACCCCTCGATACCCTCGAACGTTATGAAACGACCTTTCATCCCCCATCTCCCCTCGTCATGCGGTGAGTTGCTT
The DNA here is from genome assembly GCA_035529435.1 of Patescibacteria group bacterium. Lineage (GTDB taxonomy): Bacteria > Krumholzibacteriota > Krumholzibacteriia > Krumholzibacteriales > Krumholzibacteriaceae > DATKWS01. Next base: position 21,413 of record DATKWS010000091.1, on the reverse strand, counting down.
GATGCGCCGGTTGAAGCGCTTCATCGACATCGTGACCTTGAACACCTCGTCGATGCCGAGCGCGATCCACAGCCCGGCGAGGGACATCCCGATCGTGAACGCGAGATTGAAACCCAACGCCACCTCGAAGAGCAGCACGCCGATAACGGCGAGGTACATCGGGTACCGGTTCTCACCGACCCCCCGCAGGCTGTACGAGTATACAAACGACAGGGCCTTCGGCACCTGCACGAACGCGGCTATCTTGAGCACCCCCGCGCACAGGCGCAACACCTCGGGATCGCTGGTAAAGAGCATAATGAAGTACCGCACCCTGAAGAAGATGACAATGGATATGAGGAGAACCACGCCTCCCACGATCCAGAAGAATTGTCGCGTCATGTAGCTGGCATGATCGTGCCGGTTCGCCCCGTAACTCTGCCCGACGAGCGTCAGGGCTCCGATCGCGAATGCCTGGTACAGAATTGAGAGAAGCCTCTGATACGTGAGGATGATCATGTGTGACGTGGCGGCGGCGGCGCCCAGGCGGTTGCTGAAACCGATGGCGATGATGATGCCGCTCATCCAGGCGAGCTGTTCGAGCGTGATGGGGGTGCCTGTTTTGAGCACCTTGACGATGCTCGCCCTGCGGATGCTCGTGAAATCGCGCCACTTGAACGTGAGAACGCTTTTGCCGCGGAGAATCACGCTGAAGGTGAAGAAGAAACCGATCGTGTGCCCGATTCCGGCCGCGAACGCCGAGCCGCGGACACCGAGCTCTGGAAATACCGATATGCCGAAGATCAGCAACACGGCGAGGATGAGATGGATGCCGTTGACGAGGAGACTCGTGATCATCGAGAGGTGCGTGTCGCCGGCCCCGCGGACGATACTGATGGCCACGAAATTCATGATGACGAACGGTACAAACAGGGAAATGATGCGCAAGTAATCAACACCGATCGCCGTGACCGCCGGTGTCGTCCCCAGTATCGTCCCGAATATGAAGGGTGCCAGAAGGTACCAGATGACACCGATGCCGATGGCGGGGAACATCGTCGTGAACAGCGACTGTCCGAGAAAATGGTTCGCCTCGTCCCTCCTTCCTTCGCCCATGAGCCGGTTGATTATGATGGTGGCGCCGAAGATGAAGATGAGGAGTACCGTGAAGGTCCACAGGATGATCTGAACAATGCTTCCGACGGCGGTCAATGCATCGACCCCGCGCGCCTCCAGTCCGGGGTAGAACCGCTCCATCGTACCTGCGGCGATCCGGGCGACGAGCGTTACCTCGACCGTCCACATGAGGAACTGTGCGGCAAGATCAACAACGATCGGTACGGATGTCTTCAGAATCGAACCGATGTTGGACTTCATGCGCTAATCGACGCTCCCCCGGTTCACCCGGCACCGAAAATCCCTTTGTGAAATATGATCTCTCGCAGATCGCTCGTGTGTTGGTTCCAAGCCCGTTCGTGGATGAAGCGTAAGGCCGGAGATTCTGTTACAGGTCCTTCTCAAGTGTCAAGCGCCTCACATGCAACACCCGTTGTATGAAAGTAAAGACGGTCAAGAAGGCGAGAACCACGATTATCGCGATCAATACAGTATGCCCGAGCAGGAGACCGAGTACGAGCAGCGCAATCCGCTCGGGTCTCTCGACCCATCCGACCCTGCATTCCAAACCCAACCCCTCCGCCCGCGCCCGCGTGTAGCTGGTAAGAAACGATCCCGCCAGCGCCGCGAGCAGGAAGAAGACCACGACCAGATTCGGTGGTTGATCATTTATAAAGTAGAATACCAGCGCGCCGAAGTAAACCATCTCGGTGATCCGATCACCCGTGGAGTCGATGAATGCGCCGAATGTCGTTGTCCTTCCCTCCCTGCGCGCCAGGGAACCGTCGATCGTGTCACACAGCCCTGAAACGACGAGGAACACCGCTCCCGCGAGGAGCGATCCCCTCGCGACGAATGTCGCACCGATGATGCTCAGAACGATGCCGATGATCGTGACGGCAAGAGGCGAAAGACCCAGGTAGGACATGAATGCCACTATCGGATCGAGAAATCCCCGCAGTCGCTCTCGTATCTCAATTTTTCCGGACACAATAAATTCCCAATCTATTGATGTGCGACTGCATATTATGTAACGGGCGAACGAGGCTGTCAAGCTGTTCCCCGAACTTCGATCCGTTTGATTTTACCGGTGGGTTCGGCGGCACACCCCGCCTGCGATGCCCGACCCGTTCACCTCACGAACCGGTGGCGGCTTTTCTGCCCGTGCCGCGGATGAGGACGGTGATTTCCCCTTTCACCCTCGAGGCGCCGAAATGGACGGCCAGCTCGGAAGCGGTTCCCCGTTTCACTTCCTCATGAAGCTTTGTGAGCTCGCGCGCCACGACAATCTCGCGGTCACCGAGGATATCCGCGATCGTTTCGAGGGTTCGCACGATCCTGAACGGGCTCTCGAAGAATATCGACGTACCCGGATTTTGCCCCGCTTCCCGGAGCGTGCGCTCGCGCTCACCTTGCTTGCGGGGCAGAAAACCGAAAAAGGTGAACCGGTCAGGTGGAAGCCCCGATACCACGAGCGCCTGAATCACCGCGCAGGGACCGGGAACGGCGGTGAATGGAATCTCCTCCTCGACGAGGCGCCTCACGAGGTAGTAGCCCGGATCCGACACCAGCGGCGTGCCGGCGTTCGAGATGAGCGCGGCGCGGCCGCCCTCCTTCAAGAGCGCGATGATCGTGGGTGTGACCCGCACCTTGTTGTGATCATGGAACGGACGAAGCGGGGTATTGATGCCGTACCGCCTGAACAGGGTGCGCGCCTTTCTCGTATCCTCGGCGAACACGGTATCGACCGCCCCCAGTGCCTCGATCGCCCGCGCGGAACAATCCCCGAGGTTACCGATCGGGGTGCTCACCAGATAGAACTGAACGCTTTCCATATCATGCTCGCGGATCGAAGATCGGACGGTCATCGGGAGCTCAGAACCCGCGACAGGATCTTATCGAGAAGCTCCATGTCTTCATACGTAATATCGAGGTGGGTGACCATGCGCATGAACCTGCCGCCGAAGGTCAGGGCGAGAACACCCTCCGCCTCGAGCTCGTGCCCGAACGCCCCGATATCGAAGGACGGCTCGGTCGCTTCGAAGATCACGATATTCGTCTCGACGGGCGCCCTGAGCCTGAAGCGGGTATCGGCCCCCACCAGCGCACCGATGCGCTTCGCCTTCTCGTGATCCTCACCCAGGCGCTCGATATTGTGATCGAGTGCGTACAGGCACGCGGCCGCCAGTATCCCCGCCTGCCGCATCCCGCCGCCGAGACGCTTCCGCCAGAACCGGGCACGCCGGATCGTGTCGGCATCCGATACGAGAACCGAGCCCACCGGCGCCCCGAGACCCTTCGAGAAACAGAAGGTGATTGAATGGGCCAGGGCCGCGTACTGATCGAACGGAATGCCGGTCGCCACCGAGGCGTTGGCGAGACGAGCGCCGTCCAGGTGGAACCGCAGCTCACGATCCCGCGCGAAACGGGAAATCTCCTCGAGCTGCTCGAACGGGTATATCCTGCCACCCCCACGGTTGTGCGTGTTTTCGGCCGTGATAATGGAGGTGTGGGGATGGTGCACGTTGATCGGGCGAACGGCCGCCTCGAGCCGGTCGAGAGGGAGAAATCCCTCCGGACCATCCAGCGGATGCAGTTGAACGCCCCCGATAACCGATGCCGCCGCCGCCTCGTAATTGAAGATGTGACAGTTCCTGTCGAGAATCACCTCATCCCCCGGCTTCGTCTGGGATACGATCGCGAGCGTGTTGGACATCGAGCCGCTCGGCACGTACAGGGCCGTATCCTTTCCGAAGAGGCTCGCCACTCGTGCCTCGAGTTCGTTCACCGTCGGATCGTCGCCGAGCACATCGTCCCCGACCACGGCCTCCGCGATGGCCCGCCGCATGCCGGGGGACGGTCTGGTGACCGTATCGCTTCTGAGGTCTATGATTCTACCGACCAAAAATCACCCTCTCCTCTGTCCACCGAATCTTCACGGATACACTCCCCCCTTCTCCCACGCATGCGTGAAGAGGCGCTGGCATCGATCGAAATGCAGTGGATCGGAAAATCAGGATTGGGCTACAAGCTCTTTCAGCTCCCGCGATACCTTGAAGACAGGCACCTTTCGATCAGGGACGGGAACCGGCTCGCCCGTTCTCGGATTCCTCGCCATCCGGGCCTTTCGAGCCTTCACCTTGAATGTTCCGAAGCCGCGGATCTCGTAATGCTTACCCTCGGCAAGTCCCTTGGATATGCAAGCCAGAAACTGATCGACCGCCTCCGCGACTTCCTTTTTTGTCAATCCGGTCCTGCTGGATATGTTCTCCACAATCTCCGCTTTCGTCATGCGACCATCCTCCTTTACGACAGCAGGATTTCGTTCCCCCGACGCCTCGGGCATCAAAGAAACCTGAGCCTAACAACTTACTACATGTTGACTTAGAGCATGTCAAGAGAATTCTCCTCTCCCGGCATTGCAGAACGGAATCACCGCAATTGCAAAGTAGCGAAAAAACCCTCGCCGCCGATGCCGCGGCAAAGGAACCATGCGAAATCACGCGGATGTTCGGGAAATCCTGCACATCTCCGGGCTTGCAGGTAACTTCTTTGTCATAAAACAAGTTACGCATTCACATAACGATAAAGACCATCGTACTGGTATGCCCCTTGCTCTCACTTCCGATCGCTGCGAGGTGGTCGCCGCCTTCACGAACCCGACCCTGCATCGTACTATCTCGCAGCGCTTTTTTTTATCCCCCTATGGGATTTCCAGCATACGATGACATTGCGGAATTACCCTGACATCATCGAGATGCGCCGCCGCGGTGTCATAATACTGCAGGAGCTGCGGCGCCCGGATACGCGAGGCCGGTTCCTCCCGGTGAGCGGGCTGGATCACGAACGGCAGCGACCGGTCGATCGCGGCGACGAGACCGACCGCCTCGGCGAACTCGCTGCTATCCTCCTCCCCCGTGACGACCACCTTCGTGAAGAGATTCGACGATGCGAAAAGGGGCAGCACCCGCCGGTACGTCGCACGGTGATCCCCTCCGCCGCAGAGCGAAGGCAGCTTTATATCGAGCGAAACGATGTCGACATACCGCGCGACCGCCCTGCACGCGGACTCCTCGAGCCCGTTGGTCTCGAGATAGACGGGCAGGCCGAGTGCCCGGAGCCGGGGAAGGAGACCGGCGCAAAAATCCGGCTGCTCGAGCGGCTCACCCCCCGTCACGCTCACCGAATGGATCCCCGGGTGAATTACGGCAAGTGATCGCACGCATGAAACGATGTCGGCGGCATCGACGGGGTTGTCAGCGTAGCGTGTTTCCCCGTCGCACTGGAGGACGCATCGCGCGGCGACCCCGCGCGCCCCGGGGGTATCGCAGTAGACGCAGCTCCGGCTGCATCCGGAGGTTCGTACAAACACCTGAAGCACGCCGACGAAGATTCCCTCTCCCTGGATCGAAACGAAAACCTCAGCGATATTCCCCGCGCAGGACACGCTCCTATAACACCCCCCTGACCTTCCGGAGCGCACGGTCGATCGATTCGCACTCGCGCGCATACGTATCCATCGCCCGCGCGGCGAACACTCCCGCATCGACGCCGAGCTCGTCCAGCCCGACGGCGGGAACGGGCGCTCCCGTGGGATCGAGATTGACACCGAGATGGAACACCGCGGAGACGGGGCTCACCGTGCAGATCGCCACAGAGAGCTTACGCTCCTCGATGAACAGGTCGTCCCCCAGCCGCGTCACGGGGACACCGGGCGCGAGCATGGCAAGTGCGTCGGAGAGAATCGACGCGAACAGCCTGAGCCGTACGTTCCCCTCGGGCAGCGGGCACTGGAAGTGTTCCCCGATGAAATGCAGCATCATCCGGGCGACGATCACGCTCCCCGATTCCGCATCCTCGAGATCGACCAGCCGCTCACCGGATACGTCGCACCCTCCGGTGAATGCGACGAGCCCGTCACCCGCAATACCGGCGACCTCGCGTATGAAATGGCTCCTGAGCTCGACGCCGGTGTACTCGATCGGGGTATCGATCCACCGAGTCTCCAACCGTGAATGCAAACCGCCGATACGCTTCACCCCCCCGTGAATACGACAGCCGTTTCGGCCGGAGTGCCGGCGATCGCACGCCGGAGACGGGCGCACGACTCGCACGAGCCGCACATCCGGTCATATCCACGATAGCAACTCCAGATCAGCCGCCAGGGTATGTCCATGGTGAGGCCCCGCTCGACTATCTCGCGCTTCGAGAGAAAGAGAGTGGGACTCTCCACGCGCACGGGACTTCCGACGCCGATCGCGAGAGCGCCGTTTACGGCCTTGAGAAATTCCTCTCCGTTGTCGGGAAACGCCCGTGCCTCTTCCCTGTTGAACCCGACGATGACGATGCCGCAGCCGCACGACGAGGCGAAAGCCGCTGCAATGTTGATGAACACACCGTTCCGGTTCTCCACCCAGACGGCGCGGCTCGGTGCGCCTTCAAGGCCGTCAACCGGACCCGGCGGAACCTGCGGCGGCACGCCCTTTCCGGCAATCAGGCTGGACGATGAGAGATCGCCGAGCCAGGGCAACTCGATACACCGGAACCGGAGCCCGAACCGCTCCGCGATCCCGCGCGACGCCGCTTCCTCCCGCTCCCCCGCATGTTGTCGATAGTCGAAGAAAAGCGCCCAGCGCGGTTCGCAGTACTCACGCGCCATGGCGAGTGATACCGTTGAATCGAGCCCGCCCGAAAGCAGGACAACCGCCCCCGAACGATTTTGAGCGCTTTCATTCACGGTACCGCACCATGTCTGTTGATGTTTCCCACACCTCGACCTCCCGCAGGGTGCCGTCTTCGAACCGGACATGATCCCGGCACAGGGCGAAGATATACGCCGCTATATTCTCGGAGGTCGGATTGATTCGATCGAACGGCGGCACCTCGTTGAGATGCCGGTGGTCGAAACGCACGAGCACCTCCCGCTCGAGGCTGGCTTTGAGCTCCCGGTAATCGACGGTCAAGCCGAGCCCGTCGAGGCGTTCGAACTCGTAGTATACCCTCGCGATCCAGTTGTGTCCGTGCACACGCTCGCAATCGCCGCCGTACCCACGCAGTGCGTGGGAGGAGGAAAACCTGATCTCGGCCGAAATGGTGTACACGGCCATTGTGGCTCCACCCCTGCCCATGATTGCACGGCCGGTATTCCCCGCGCCGCGGTCTATGCATATTGCGAAACGGCCGGGGACCCTCGAACCGCAACCGGCGTTAATTTACATCTAACCTGCCGGAATTTCAACAATTAAAGCGCTCCAAAAAAAATCGGGGACATGGTACGTATTTCGCTCGATCCGGGGTGCACCGGTGCGTTCACAGATTATTCGACAGGAGAGATCCGTAACCGAAGCGGGAAGTTGCGTGTTTCTGACACAGGAAAAACTGATAAAGAAGATCGACCAGGACCGTCAACGGGGCGATCTGAAGCGCGCGCAGAGGCGGGCGCTCGACGGGCTGGAGAGATGGCCCGACGATTACGAGCTGGCCGTCGAGGCCATCCAGACCTGCCTCGACCTCGCCGATTTCCACCAGGCGGTAGCACTCCTCAAAACGGCGATACGCCGGCACCCCCGTAATATCAACCGCACCCTCGATCTTGCCCTCGAGGCATTCTTCGCCACCCACAATCCATGCCTCGGCAGTTTCATCATCGAGATGCTGCTGAGGAGCAGGAATATCGAGCGCGTCCGCACGTTCCTCAAGCGATCCCCCAAACCGTTCCTGCAGGACCTGATCAAGCGCTCAGAAACGAGATCGAAGGGCGGTACAGGAGTTGACGGCACGGTGGTTTCCGCCAAGGCCGACAACGATCTGCTGCTGGGCCTCCTCTTCATCGAGGACGAGCAGTACGGCAAGGCGATCGAGCCGCTCGGCATGTCGATGGAGGACACGCCCGAAAACGCGAAGCAGATCGGATCCATACTCCTGGAGTTCGAACGCGATCTGAAAAATGATGCAATGCTGAAGTTCTATCTCGGCCTGGCATCGGTCCTCCTCTCGCACCCCGACAAGGCCGAGGCGCGATTCTTTCAATGCCTCGAATTAGACGATCCACCTCTCGAGAAGCTGCAGAACCTTCTCGAATCGATCGAGCGGCCCTCGGAAAACCACATGCTGCTGAACGGCGAGGTCCTGATCAGGCGGGGAGAGATAGTCGAGGGGACGTCCAGCATCGCGAAGTACTTCTCGCTCGCGGGATTGGCGAGTACCGACGAGTCGACCCCGGAGGGCATGGAGAAGCCGCTGAACTGTACCCAGATGATGGAACTCGCCTACCATCGCCTCTCGCTCCTGCTCGAGGACTTCGCCACGCGGCCGGAGGTTGTCATGATCTTCGCGGAGTGCGCCGCCGCACTGGGCAAGGCCAAGCGGGCGGTCGAATCCCTCGAGGCGTTGTTCTACCATGATGAAAAACTCTGCACGGAGATGATACCGTGGATCGAGAACAGGGAAGATATCGCGATGAGCGCCCCCGCGCAGAAGCTGCTCATGCGTTTGAACCTTGCGGAGTGTAATCTCGAAAAGGCCGCACAGGCCGCGCGCATGGCGGCGGACATGGACCCCACGCTGATCCCCTGCATGCTGGGTATGATCGAGGAATGGGACGGCATCACGCAGGAAACGCATCCGCTGCTCATGGTCATCATCGCCGAGCTCAGGGCACGCGCGGGGGACACGGAAAGCGCCGAGGAGATCCTGCAGAAGATCCGCGACGACCACCTGTTCGAGGCCGATGAGCTCGCACGCCTCACCGGCGAGGTGCTCAGGCACGGCGGTGTGACCCTCAACGGGGTTCTTTCCATTATCGAATTCAGCATGGAGACCGGAAACGTCTCGCATGCGCTTCCATTCCTCATAGAATTCTACCGCGACCATCCCGACGCGCACGGCACGCTGGCTGCCAGGATACGGGGCCACGCCGAACAGGCCGAATCGCGCTGGTCCGTCGTCGCCGGTCTGGTCGATGCCCTCTCCGAGCAGGAACGCCTCACGCCGGGCTTCATGTTCCTCCAGGCGTATGCGCACCTGGAAACCGGCACGATTGAACGCGCCGTCTTCGAGTTCGACCAGCTCCTGATGCTCGACGGGGAGATCCGCTACGATCTCCTCCGCATCTACGAACACACCGCGGATCGCTTCGGTGACAACACCACGCTGCATCTCGCGCTGTACCATCTGTACCTCGAGGACGGCCAGCTCGCCGACGCGGCGCATCACCTGTGCCGGACGTTGGAACTCGATCCCGGCCAGATCAGAGACGTCCTCGCGAGGTTCAACGATCTCGTGAAAAAAGAGCCCCACAACCGGGGCATCTGGGAGGAGATGCTGAAGAGCGCGCTCAGCATGAATCATTTCGACCTGGCGCGGGAGACCCTGAAGAAAGCCATTGAAGCGCTTCCAGATCAGGAGGCGGCCTCTCTGCACGTCTACGGCGCCCGGTTGTCGAGCGCGAGCGGCAATGTTGAGGACACCCTGCGTAGCCTCGCGGTGGCGCTCACCTCCTCGAAGGCCGATCTTCCATCGATCGAGTGGGAACTCAACGAGATCATCACGAGAGATCCGGCGAATCCGGACGCACTATACCTGCTCGGCGAAACCCTCTTCATGATAGGCAGGGAGGATGAGGGCGTATCAGCATTCGAACACTGCCTGAGCCTCTCGCCTACGTACCGAAACAACATCCAAAAGAGACTCAAGAAGCTGTTGCCGATCAGCGCCCGGCCGTGGCTGGTCTCCATAATTCTCGGCGGTATCGCATGGAAAGACGGGCGGCACGACGACGCACTGAAGCTGTTCAGGAACGCACAAAACGGACCGGCGGACCATCTACCGCAACTCGGTCGCACGCTCGAAGGCCTGATTGATGAAACGCCGGATGACCGGCGGCTCAAGGTTATCTACGCACGAAATCTCTCTCTCGAGAAACGCTTCCGCGACGCCGTGTCCTTTCTCGAGCAGCTGCTCGCACATGATACGGGATTGACGAAATTCGCGGTCGACATCCTCCTCGAACTCATCGCCTCCGAACCGTCGCAGCTCGAGGCCAACCATCTTCTCGCCCGTACCATGATACAGACCGGACAGATACAAAAATCGCTCGAACCCATTCTCCGCCTGCTCTCCCCCGGCGCCGGACCAGCAGCAACGATCGACGAAATCGTTTCCGAATATGTTCACGTCCATGAGAACAACGCCGCCTTCCTCGTCGCATACGCGGGATTGAAGGCGAGATGTGATGAGCACGAAACATCGATCTGTCTCTACCGCCGCGCCCTCGAAATCGAACCGGAACGGTGGGAGGAGATCGTCGGCGAACTGCGCCCCCGCTCGTGGCCCGAAGGACGGGCGGCGAGTTGCATGCTCCTCGTCGTCGACTGTCTGATCGCCGGTGAACGTTACGGGGAAGCCTTCGATGTCATACGGAAAACCTCCGGAACCGGGACCGGAGCGGTTGAAGAAACCGTCGATAGGATTGATGTCATCTCGCAGCACAATCCGGAGCGGGAACAGTTCACTCTCGCCGGTTCCCTCCTGCTCGGTGCGGGTTCGATCGATCGTGCAGAACAGATGATAGACCGCGGCCGCGGACTGCTCGATGGGCACGAGTTCGAACAGTTGCGTATCGAATTTGCAGAGCTGCTCCACATTCACGGCCACACGGAGAGGGCCGCCTCGATATTCCGGGAATTGCTGGATGCTTCACCGGACCGTGAAGCGTTCCTCAAACGTATCGAGAGCACATTCGAGGCATGGGCATCGAAAGAAATCGCTGCCGGCATACTGCGCGTCGAGAACGGCGTCACCTCGCGCGAGGAAACCGAACGGTACATACGCGTGGCGCTCGATCACGGGAATCCCGGTGCCGCGCTCGGCATGCTCGCCGGCGGGTTGTTGCCTGAGGCGCCGCGCGCCGCTTTCGCGGCACGGGCTTACCTCCAGATGGAACGGCCCTTACTGGCACTCGCCGTACTGGGCGCCATCCGCCGGATGGATATACCGCACGAAGATCTGGCTGCAGAGCTCTCTTACCTCGAGGGTATCGCGAGCGAACAAATCGGGGACTACGGGCGCGCAACTGCCGCATTCTCGAAAATACTCGCCACGGCACGGCACTACCGCGATTGCCACGAGCGCGTCGCGGTCAATTATACAAAATTCTTGCAGTCCACGGTGACAGATGACATAGCGATTCTCGAAAAAACGGGAGCCATATCGCCACCATCACGTAAAGGAGAGGATGGATCATGAAAATATGCCCACTGGTAACACAGGCCATCGTGCTCGAGGAAGAGGACAAGTCACTTCTCGTCCGCGAAGCCGACAGCGATGATCTGGAAGAGAGCAACGATGAACAGAGCGAGCAGGAAGACCAGCACGAGGAGCAGGACAACGATCAGAGTATCTTCCTGAATCCGGAGGTCGAACCGAGCGATCCCGCGATTGAAGACGAGTACGGCTTCGATATCGCGGCGGAGGGACGTCCCGTCCGGTTTGTCGCCAAGGCATACCGTGGTGAGGTTGAATGCCTCGGTGAGCATTGCCGCTTCTTCAACGAGGAGGGCCACACGTGCCGTATCGAGTCGCTCTTCTCGATTGACGGCAGGACCGACTCGATGGACGAGCAGAAAATCAGCGAGATCATGATGGGGCTCGATAAGATCGGGGAGCTGCAACAGAAAAGCACCGGGGATGTGCTCGCGCGGGTCCAGCAACAGGAGGAACTGACGAACGGCATCGGCGACTCGCTGAACGAATCCCTCGAGCACCGGATGGGAGAGCTCAGGGAGCTCCTCACGTCGGTTATCGAGGAAAACAAGGTGATCGTCGAAAGTATCTCGGACACTCTCGCAGAGAAGATCGGGGATATCGAGGAAAAGCTGGCGGCGAGCGGCCAGCATATCGAAGGGTTCAGAACCGAGATCTCCTCATGGAAGGAAGGTCTCGACCGGAGCCTCGAAGCGCTCTCGAACGGACTCGACGAAAACGGCCGGTTCATAAAAGATCTCTCCCGGAACCACACGGAAATCGTCGAGATAGTGGAAAACCAGAAAAAGAGCTTCGAGGCGGAGGAGAAGAAACGGCAGCAGGACGAGGCAAAACGCCTCAACAACGCCGGCGTCGTGGCTTACCACAACGGTCAGTACGAAAGGGCACTCGAGTTGTTCCAGAAGGCGATCCAGCTCAACCCGGAATTCACCGAAGGATACAACAATCTGGGGCTGACCTACACGGAGATGGCGCAGGAGGAGAAGGCCACGGAGGCGTTCAAAAAGGCGATCGAGCTGAATCCCAACCTCTCCGCAACCTACAACAACCTCGGGTATGCGTTCTACCGGCTGGGCTCCTACACGGAAGCGATCGAAATGTACCAGGAGGCGATTGGCCGCAGCAACGACAACAGCGCCGCGTACACCAACCTCGGGAATGCGTACTACAAGCTCGACCGGATCGATGAGGCGATCGAGGCGTGGAACACGGCGATCCGTATCGATCCGAGCAACGAGAAAGCGCGGAGGAACCTCAAGCGGTTCAACGCCGAGGTGCGCGAAAACGGTTGATGCGGCGCAACGGATGACATGACGGGTGGTTCGAGGGACCGATCCGCGATCTGACGTGTTGGCACTGTTCTTGCGAGAGTTCGTATGAAAATCCGAGAAGAGGGCAGGGTACAACGTCATGTCGAGACTTCAGATACCGTACGATAAGGTGCTCCTCGATCCGACCGATCTCGATTGGGCTGAATTCGACGGGTTGCTTGCGCATTTCTTCAACCTCAGCACCAAGTACCCGCTCGTCATGGAGATCTACAACCAGTACACCCAGTACTTCGCATTCATGCGGGACGGCCAACTCTACTGGGTCACGGTCCGCGGTGAGGACGGATTTCAGGGTATCTCGGTGAGGAAGTTTCTGGCGAGCCTCAGGAAAACACAATTCCCGAAGATAATCGTGTACCAGACGAGCCTGGTGCTCTACCACTCGCTGCTCGTCTACCTTCAGAAGAAATCCGATCTCAAGGTGAACTCGAACCTCGTGGACCTCGATGAGCTGATGGATGATATAGAGCAGCAACGGCGCAGCGCCCTGGTAACGGCGTTCCAGCCGGGCAACCTCATCATAGTGCGATATCAGGATGGAAAACCGATCTCGTGCTACGGCGGATCACCCGGTACACCGCCGCGCGAGGCCAACGTGCGTGACGATTTTCTCGTCAGGGTCTATACGCTCTCCACGCGCAGCCCGTTCGAGATCAGGCTGTTCACCGATCTCATCGTGTGCCACGCCGAGGATGCCCGCCCGCTCCCCGAGGGATACAGCGGCTCGATATCGATGTTCTACCTCAGCAGGCCGCCGAAGCTCGTCGTCCGGCTGAAGAACCGGCCGCTGAAGAACTATACGATGACCAGCGCCGAGCTCAGCATCGGGCGCCTCCCCCAGAATGACATCGTGATCGACAACCTGAGCGTCTCGCGGCGGCACCTCGTCATCGCCAAGACCACGGATGGGTACCGTCTCCGCGACTGCGACAGCAAGAACGGCACCTTTCTGAACGGCCAGCCGGTGAAGGAGGCCGCGCTTGCCGATGGCGACATCATCACCATCGGCAAGTACCAGATCGTTTTCCAGGAACAGGACGGCGAGACGGCGAGCGTGAACAGCATGGACCAGACCGTCATTATCCCGAACTTCCATTCGGGCGCGAAGCCCGATCCGTTCACGGTCCAGTACCCGCAACGCCCGCCGCGGATCTACCGGCGTTCCAACCACGAGGAGCATGTTCTGGAACGTGAAGAAGTGCTTATCGCCAGGGAGCGGAGGGCCGACATTCGCCTGAAAGGCATTTTCGGGCCGCGCGCCTCGCTCACGATCACCCGCCGCGGCGATGATTATGTGATCCGTAAAATCGCGGGCACCAGCGCGCTGAACATCAATGGTGAAGAAATGGATGAGAAGGTCCTCGAGGAAGAGGATCTGATCGCCATCGGTTCGGAGGAATTCGTCTTCAAACGGTGATTATGATGCGGTATTTGGTATTCTCTGACATTCACGGAAATATCGAGGCGCTCGAGATGGTTCTCGAGGAGATCGCCGCCCTTCGTCCCGACATCGTCGTCTCTCTCGGGGATGTCGTCGGTTACGGGGCGAATCCCCGCGAATGCGTCGAGACGGTGCAGGAGTGCGCGCACGTTCGTGTGAGCGGCAACCACGACCTCGCGGCGATCGGTCTCGAGGACTGCGACACGTTCAACCAGACGGCAAAGCGGGCGATTCAATGGACCGCGGAAAGACTGGAACCGCGACACCGCGAGATGCTCGAGCGGTACGATCCCGTTCGCCGGTACGGGGGATGCGTTTTTGCCCATGGATCACCAATTTCACCGCTCGACTTCGAATACATCTACACGGTTGGACAAGCGAAAAATGTATTCACGCAGTGCGCCGAGAAGTTCGTCTTCATCGGCCACACGCACGTTCCCAGCATCATCGCGTATACCGAGCGAGAGGGGTGCAGGATTATCGACCAATCGTTCGCGAGCGTCGCCGCGGGCACGCGCTACCTGATCAATGTGGGGAGCATCGGGCAGCCGCGGGACGGCATCGCCGCGGCGAGCTTCACGATTCTCGATCTCAAGAAAAACCGGATGTCGATACGCAGGGTGCCATACGACATCTCTTCCGCGCAGAAGAAAATACAGTCAGTGGGGCTGCCGGAGAGCCTGGCGATGAGACTGGCGACGGCACGATGAAAACGCAGCGAAACTATCAGGTGCTCAACACGATCGCCACGGGCGGCACCGCCGTACTGTACAAGGCGATACAGAGCTCACTCGACCGCCCGGTCGTCATCAAGCGGCTCCATTCCCACCTCACCTCGGACCCCAACTTCACGAGACGCTTCGAGCTCGAGGCAAAAGCGGCGGCGAGCCTCGATCACGAGAACATCGTACGGATCATCGACTTCGGATCGACGGACGAAAACTACTACATCGTCATGGAGTACATCGACGGCCTGAGCCTCAAGGAGCTCTTCGAGAAACACGGCACCCTCCGCGACGAGTTGATTCTGCTCATCGCCCACGAGATATGCATGGGATTGGACCACGCCCACCAGCGGGGGATCATTCACCGCGACATCAAACCGGCGAACATCATGATCACGAACGAGGGGCAGGTGAAGATCACCGATTTCGGTCTCGCCAAGCTCCATCAGAGCCAGACACAGCAGACCGTGGCCAACACGCTGCTCGGCACGCCGCTCTACATGTCGCCCGAACAGGCGATCGGAAACTCCATCGACGGGAGGAGCGACCTCTTCTCGCTCGGGACGATCTGTTACGAGTTGCTGTCGGGGACGCAGCCGTTCATGGGGGAAAACTATGCGGCCGTGATACAGAATATCCTGCACGGAGCGGTCACGCCACCCTCGAAGCTCGGGACGGAGGTGTCCCACGAGGCGGAGAACATCGTGATGCGGAGCCTCAATCGTGAGCCCTCCAAGCGCTTCCGGACCGCCCTTGAGATGGCCCGAGCGATCGAATCGGTTCTCGGCCAGGAGAGGATCATGAACGTACGCACCAGCCTGCGCCGGCTCCTCAGCGGCGAGGAGGACACCGGCGCGATGCCCGCGATACGTGAGAAGAAACGTACGAAACGGCGCATGCTGCCGCTGTTCGTCTCGTCGGCGATCGCGCTGGCGGTAATCCTGTTCATCGTTCTGAATCCGGAGCGTCTCGACACGATCAGATCGCGGTTCGGAGCGATGCGGACGCCTGATCCGGTCCCCGCCGTCATGGATGGAAACGACGCGACGGCCGATGTGCTGCAGGGTTCATCGTTCCAGATGGGCGAGCTGGAGCTCGGTGCTCCCGTTCCGCCGCCGACGGCGCACGACCGGATGACCGCCGACACGGTTACGATCGGTACAGACCGTCCGATAGAGAAGAACACAACGGGGCACGATGCTCCGGAGGATGAGCCTCTCCCCGAACCGGAACGGGAGACGGCGTTGGAATCCGCCCCCGCCTCCGATCCGCCGCAGCAGCCGCCGGCGGCACATGAGCAGGCGGCAGTGGCGGCCGGGTACCTATCCGTATCCGTCGAGCCCGACGCCGAGATCGTCGTGGACGGTGTGCACCGGCACGACGGAAGCGGTCTCGGACCGTTCGAGCTGACGGCGGGAGAGCACGAGGTTATCTGCCGGAAGCAGGGATATCGCGAATACCGCGAACGGATCAGCATCAAGCGGGACGAACTCTCACGCCGGAACATCATCCTGCAGCCGATCACCGGCGGTGTGAATTTCATCACGGATGCGGGCGTGCAGATCTACATCGACGGGCTGTTCAAGGGGAGAACACCGCTCGAGGAACCGATCACGATCCCCGCCGGAGAGCATAGAATCGAGCTGAAAAAGATCGGTCGCAAGGACTGGTCGAATGTGGTCTATATTCCCGCCGACGAAACGCTGCAACTCAGGATCACGCTAGTGCCCCGATGAACCGTCCAGCAGATTCCGTACCGCACCGAACACTTCCTCGACACCGACCGATTCGGTACGGCCGTCGTGCGAGCGCACCGCGATGATTTGATCACCGATCGGTTTCCATCGCGCCGGGTCGGTCGGTCCGAATACGGCGATGCACCGCGCGCCGACCGCGCCGGCTATGTGCATGACCCCGGTGTCGTTGCATATCGTGAGCGCGGCCCGCCTGAGAAGGGATCCGAGAAAACCGGGTGCCGGGCATGAGAGAACGGTGCACGGGGAGATCCCCGCGCGCAGGGCCGCATCGGCCACCTCGCCGTCCATCGGCCCCCGCACCATGATCGAATCGATTGCGTAGCCGTCGCGCAGCCGTTCCGCGACAGCGGCGAATCTGTCCGGCGGCCAGATATTCTGCTTCTTGCCGGCGCCGGGGTGGACGACGGCAAAACGCGAACCCCGCGGCACGATCGCGGCGATAAACCGGTCGCAGGCGCGCTCCTCCTCCTTCGAGGGAACGAGCGCCGACGAGAGATCCCGCTCGTGCACGCCCAGCACCGACAGCGGATACAGGTTGTGCTCGCTCTCATGCATCGATTCGAGCTCGTCGGCGGAGGGAAGCGGCAACTCGATGTGGTAGAACCGCCGCGTCAGATCATGCCCGAACGGCCGGCTCGTCGACCCGATGCGGATGGCCGCTCCGCTCATCCAGGCGAGCAACATGCTGGTAATGGAGAACGACACGGTATTGAGGACGATGACCGCATCGAACCGGCTTCGCCGGAGCTGCGCGACGAATCGAATCAGCCTCGCGGGAAGTTTGTTGTGCCGTTCCTTCGCGTATGTCAACACCTCGTCGATATACGGATTATTCCGCATGACGTCGGTATTGATGGAGGCGGCGAGCAGCGATATGCGTGCGTTCGGAAACCGCCTGCGTAAGCCTCTGAACGCGGGCACGGCGAGCAGCATGTCCCCCATCTGGTTATGCTGCCTGATCACGAGGAGCCGCGTGATCTCACCGGCATGAAGTTCCTCCGGTGCGAGGGTGCGTGTGCGCACGAAGAGGGAAAACAAGCGCGCCAACGCTATTTTCCCCCGTTTCTCAAGCTTCTTGAGCACGGAAAATCTCCGACACATAAAAAAATTGGAACAATTCACGGCTCGCTTCGTATCATTATATGAGAGCGGATCATGTAACCCACCATTAATCCCTCCTTACCTCGTGAGGCGGCCGAAAAGGCCGCCTCGCTTTTTTACGGCAGCGTATCGGGTAATTCCTCGAGTATGCGGAGATAGCTCTCGTACCGTCCGTGCAGTACCGAGCCGTTCTCCACGGCCTCCTTGATCGCGCATCCCGGCTCGTGGCTGTGCGTGCAACCCGCAAACCTGCAGTATCCGATAAAAGGCGTAAAATCAAGGAAATAGTCGTCCAGATCCTCGCGGGAAACACCCCATATGCCGAATTCACGCACACCGGGACTGTCCCCGAGGTACCCGCCCCCCGCGAGGGGATGAAGCTCGAAATGCGAGGTGGTATGCCGTCCCTTACCCGTGCGGTCGCTCACCTCCGCGATCCTGAGATCGAGCCCCGGCTCCAGCGCCGCCACGATAGATGTCTTGCCCGCTCCCGATGGACCGACCATTATCGATTTTGCGCCGCCCATGATTGCCCTCAGCCGCTCGAGCCCCTCCCCGTCACGGGCACTGCAGAAAATGACCTCGTACCCCATCGCCTCATATGAAACCATCTCACGGCGGAATCGGTCTGGCTTATCAGCCAAGTCCATCTTGTTGAAGCAGATAACGGGATTCATATGACCGCACCCCGCGGCCACCAGCATTCTATCGAGTAGCCTGATGTTCAACTCCGGTTCCCGCACCGCAAAAACGAGAATGACATGGTCGAGGTTCGCGCCAAGGATCCGGTACCTCTTCTTGCCGAGGGGATTGCTCCTCGCGAAGATCGAGTTTCTCGGCAGGATCGAGAGGACCAGGCCGGAAGGACCGCGCGTATCCGCACTTCCCCCCCTCCTGAATTCGACGGTATCTCCCACCACCGGCAGGGCTTCCTCGGGGCTTCCCCCGATCCGGAACCGCCCCCGCAGTGAACAGCGTATCTCCTCCCCACCGCTCACGACGTAGTAATCCGCGCCGAGTATGCGAATGATGAAGCCCTTTGGTACATTTGAAGGTGTCATGGTGGTCAGAATCGCTGCATCCCAATAAAAAACACGAAAACTTGCTGCAGTTTAGCAAAAATATATTGTCAGAGAAAGAGCAAACTGTTATACACATGGTGAATTGAGCCCGAAAGTCAAACCAAAGATGGAAACAAATACGTTACTCGAGCATTTCAAAGAAGACCAATGCATATTCCACCTCCGCTCACGGAAAAAAATTTCCGTACTACAGGAAATGGTGCGTCACCTCGCCACCGGGGGAAAGATCTCGGACGAGCGGTTCATCATGGAGATGCTGAAGAATCGCGAGAGCCTCGGGAGCACCGGGCTCGGGGACGGCGTCGCCTTTCCTCACGGCAAGTCATTAGCAATAAAGAACTTAACCGTGCTCTTTGCACGCTCGGCGGGTGATGTCGATTTCGAAGCGCTCGATGGCAAACCGACGAAGATTTTTTTCCTCATACTGGCTCCCTCGAACAGGGGAGCCGAGGCGTACCTCGCGCTTCTCAGCGAACTGATCGGCCTGATCCAGAAACCCAACAAGCTGATGGCACTGTACGATGTCACGGATTTCAAGACCCTGATCAACATTCTCGGGGGGAGCGAGGTGTGAAGGAAGAATTCAGGCTTCTGATCGCCCTGCAAGATCTCGACATCATGATCAAGGAGGTCAAGGACAAGTCGACCTCGACGGAGCTGAGAAACCTTGGATTTCAGCTCAACGGCCTCGAAGAGCTCCAGAATGCGCGTGTCAACCTGGCGCACAAGATACCGCAGCATCTCCTCAACAGGTACGAGAAGCTTGCCTCCCATTACACGGTGGCCATACTGCCCGTGACCGGGAATAAGTGCCTCGGCTGCTTCGTCAAGCTCCCAACGTCATTTTTCTCAGCATCTTACCGGCATGAACTGCTCACCTGCGAGAACTGTGGCCGGTTGCTCTACATTCCCTGATACCACCGGTCGACCGAATACGGCGTGGTGCGCTCCGGCGGCGAAGTTTCGGCCATGCGTGCCGGACCGGCCGTCGCCGCTCGAATCCAGCCTCGACCGAATCTCCCGACCATTCGATCCACCGAGAGCAAAGGCGACGCCGAACGAGAATAAGTCTTGATTTATCAATAGACCTCGTGTAAAATATTTTAACCAGGCAAAAATATTAACGGAGACTGATTTCCATGAGCAAAAACCCGGCGAGTGAGCACTTCAATTCCCGTTACGTCAACAAGAAATTCCTCGGGGCCTATCCGCCATGGCAAGGCTTCAGTGTCGAGGATTCGCTCAGCGACAAGAAATATTTTCTTTTTTCCCTCCCCCCCTCGTACCTCTCCCTCTCCCTGGAAGATCTCAAGATGAGGGACTACCTCTTCTCCAGGGAGAATGGCATGATCGCACCGGCGCTGACGATTCAACGGTGCGAGAGCGGGATCACGTTTCTGATGCCGCACACGACCATTGTCCCCATCACGAAGGCCCTACCCTCGATGAAACCGCAAACCGCGTTGAAGCATCTCGTGGAGCTCGCTACGGCGGTACTATCGCACCTCCGCACCGGCCTGCTTTACCATAACCTGACACCGAAGTCGGTCGTCATGATCAATACCGCGCTGCGCATTCTCCCGACAGCGTACCTCCTCCCCGCCGAGATGCTCGCGTACATAGAAAACGGCGGACATACCCACGTACGATCTTCGGCTCCATTGAATACCGACCTCCGCCACCTGGGAGACATCTTCGAAATTTTCAGCAGATACTTCGATTCCGAACCGGCGGCACAGTGCAAAAAGTTTGCAGCGCGCCTCCAGAAACTCGACGCGGAAACGGACAGGGAATCGTTCTTTGCATTTATGGATGAACTCGTGTCGTTCCTCGAATTGAAGGATCGGAAGACCTTCACCATCATGGGATTGCAACCGTGCTACGAACCGCCTGAACGGGCGCTCCGGATCCTGCAGCAGGCGGCCTCGCAGGCGAAACGCGGTGTGCGACATCTCATCGTGGTAGAGGGAAAGAACGGTGAAGGCAAAACGAGTTTTCTTCATTTCGCCGCGCGCATGCTGGAACAACAGTTGGGATTCGAGCAGGGAGCCCTCCTCAGCGATCAGGACCTTCACAGCAATATCGGGGAAACCGCCGATACGGAAAACGTGGATTTCGTTCTGATTGACGATCATTCACAGGAGGCACTCCTGTGCGCCTGCATGCTCGATCGTGTCTGCAGTGCTCTCGAGCAGTGCCCCATTGCCATACTCGTATTGAACGAGAAAACCCCGCGGGTTCTCAGCGATGCGATCGGGGAATTGAAAAAGCACAAGGAGGTGTCGGTAACGACATTGACAGTGCCGCCTCACGGCCCGCCGGAGCGGCGGCGGGCGCTCTGCGATCTCGTCCCCACCGGGCCGGCGAAATTTGCACGTCCTCACGCCGATAGCGATCTGCCGCTGGCAATCTCGAAAACCAACTTTCTCGTGTCGCTGCAGCGGCATGGACGCTCCCGGAACGTTGAGCGGGAGAACTTCCTTTCGCTCCTGACGCCTGAGGAAAAATCGGTACTCACATTCCTCGCCGTTTTCAGATTCGAGATTCCCCTTTCCATCCTCCAGCATATCTATTCCACCGCGGAGGACGGCATCCATACCATCCTCCACAACCTCACA
>DATKWS010000090.1:0-4768 GCA_035529435.1 Patescibacteria group bacterium | reverse complement strand
CGAAGCAGATATACCGTATCGAATATTCGAAGGTGTGCCGGGAGAGAATCTCGGCGGCGGTCAGTACCGTTGCGACCCCGGTGCCGTTGTCGTCGGCGCCGGGCGCCGAACGCATGGCATTTCTGCTCATCGAATCGAAGTGACCGCAGATGATTACATACGAATCGGGATACCTAATACCGGTTTGCGTGACCTCTATGTTCCTCATGGTTTTCCCATAGTACTGGAAGGAATCCATTCTCGTCTGCAATCCGTATGTCTCGAAGACCGAGGCGATGGACGTGGCCACGACATGGTGGTTGGGAGCAAGGCCGTACCGCGTGCCGAAGTTGACCAACCACTGGATCTTGTACCGCACCCCTTCCCATTGCACCTGATCGACCATCGCGGCGATGGCCGGATCGGGGGTGTCGATCCAGGTCCACTCCCGCTCGACGGGCGGGGGAGCCTCCGGCACATCGCCCGCCGGCGTTACAATGTAACCGCGTAGAGATAGAGCCCGTAAGGCGGCGGTGCTGCCTGAAACGAGAAACACGCCATCGTATGAACCGTGCACGATGATGCCGTCCGTCTCGGGCAGTCGACCGGATGTTCGCACCAGAAACAGACGGGGAGGGAGTTCCTCGCCAGATACATGAAACGGTTGAAGCGCCGGGTGCTCCGCCCACCGATCCACGGTCGGCGCGCTCACCCCGGTGACGGCGAGCGCAGGTGCGATGAATAGGCCGGTGAGAAGTGCCGCGATAACGAGAGATAGAATGCGCCCCGGGAAATGAAAGGAATCCGAGACGGCAATAGTCGCCGGGCGTGAGTATGGACGCATGTCCGAACCCCCCAAAGTGAACGGGTGAGTCACGGGGTGGGATCTCGAATGGCGAGAGATATCCGAAGCAGAAAACTCCGATCTTCCCATTTGATATATTTTATCATAGCTGGATGATGGATTCAATGCTTTTAATCATGCAGGGCATCGGCGTTCAAGCCGAAGATGAGTTGCCTTCCTGGGGGCCGTAAGCGTGTCCGACGTCAGACACAGTAATATCGCGTCTTTACCAGAACTTATTTTAAAAGCACCATCTTGCGTTGCTCGAGCATATCGCCGTATTTGATCCGGTAGAAATACACGCCGCTGGTAACCCCATTCCCCCGATCGTCTTTTCCCTCCCATAGAGCGACGAACCGGCCGGCCGGCAGTCTGTCGTCGACCAGCGTTCGTATCCGCTGACCGAGGACGTTGTAAATCTCCAATTTCACATAACCCGGTTCCGATATAGAGTAGGCGATTCTCGTGGTCGGGTTGAATGGATTCGGGTAGTTCTGTTCCAGCAGGAAGGTCAACCGGGGGAGGTGTGAATCCCTCTCCGCGAGAAAAACGTCGGTGCCGATTATCAGGCGGGCCGAATGGATTTCTTGTGAGATTTGCACGGGGACGTTCTCAGGCAACAGGATCGTCGAGCCGTTCATCTCCAGCCAGGCCGACATGCCGGCCGGAATGCGGTCCAGATCGAAAACGCGCAGATTTCCTTTTCCGCAGTTCTTGAACACGATATTCCAGAGCGCGCCGTCAACGAATGGTGGACGGATATCCGTCCGGCTCGCGCGACGGTCCTCACCAGGCGGCGAAAAGGCCAATGACGGTCCCTCCGGCGGAGGCGGTGGCTCGGCAAAGTCCAGTTCGTCCGCGCCGGTTCGTGCCGAGGGTGAGACCCCCGCGAGGTTCCCATCGTCTACAAGCCCTCCGGATTCGAATCTCAATCTGACCGTCCATTCATTATCGCCCGATGGCCCTTCACTATCGGCGATGAATGCGAGTGGAGGGGGAGCTTCGCGATACGGAAACAGGGTGCCCGCGTTACTTTTCTTTATATACACGAAAAATCCGTCCCACGCCGGGATGGTGGAAACCTCTTGGTAGCCGGTTCCGTCGTACCAGTACGCGGCATCATCGAGAAGATCCACGGGGTGCCCCGTTTGGACTACGCCGTCGTCTTCGAAGAGAATGTGATCCCATGCGATATCAAAGGGGAATGGATTGGCGACCTGATTCCAGCCCTGCTCGAGCGGTACGCGGTAATATCCCGCCCCGTCGTACTCCATCGACGGGCGCATGGACCGTCCCGGCGCACCGTACCTTTTTGAGCCACGCGCTATGAGCCAATACCCCCTGCCGGGATAGACCGGAGACGCATCAGGGTATTCCACGACCGAGTCCAGGCCGGCTTCATAACTTCCAAGACGCCATTGGGTGTTATCGTACGATCCGAGATCATCGGCAAAGACATCCTCGACAGAGTGGCTTTCGGTTTCGATTGGAAGACCGATTATTCGATACCGCGCGTTCGGCATGGCGCTTGGCCGCCGCCCCTGCGTATTGTTCATCTCCACGATGAATATGTACGGCTCGCCGGGGGTACCGATGAACGAGATGGAGCCGTAGAAATCGACCTCGAAGTAGTATTCGAGCCCCCTGTTTGTCAGAAGATTCGACGAGAGGGCGTATGTCAAGACGCTCCCGGGATGGTCGGTCATGCCCGCCGATTGATAGGACGATTGCCCGCCATACCGGTAGTACAGCGTGCCGGAAGCGGTCGCAGCCCCGAGATACGCGATTTCCAGGATTCGATCCGTGATCGGAACGGCCTCCACGGATGCCGCGTCATAGAAGGCGGTCGCGTTCGATGCGGATAGGACAGACGCGACTCCACCGATCACACCGTAGGAATCGCTGAATGACGTGCCGCCTCCGGGCAGGGGAATGCCTCCCGATATGCCGTGTCCCGCCGAGGATGAATTGCCCCCTCCGCCGACGGCCGCTCCGGCGGCCAACGAGAAGTTGGCACTCTGCGATTGGCCCAGTGTTGTCGATGCCGGTATGCCCAGGCAAAGGATCAACGCGATGAAAACGGATAGTATTTTCATATCATTTCCTTTTCGTGACCCGTCGACGATTCTCTGGGACGCGCACGTTCGAATCGATACAGTGTGCCGCATCTCTAATCCCGTCCCTCCGGGCTGCCGCTGTCCTCAGTGCCGGATGACTCCCCGTACGGCGCCTGCGGACCGGCAGAAATGGGTGAAGCGCCCACGGCACCATATGCAGTTGGAAAGAACATGACCGCCAATCGAGCCTTGGAGACGCGTGGCGCCCCCGTAAAAGCATTGGCCATAAAATAATAGGTGACCGATCCTGCGGCGACGGCGTCAACGCGGTGCAGGCAGACCGGCAGCGGCATGTCGGAGTCCGTAGGCGCGTTCGCAGGGGTGGTGATATTCGCCATATTTGCATAATCAAGGCTGGGGATTCTGGAAATCGAGAATCGTCCCAGATCCTTGGTGCCGCTGACATGGTTCGGCTGATAATAGGCGGAGCCGATAGCGACGACATAACCGGAGGTGGGAGCATTGATAGTCACCGAAGCAATAGTGATATCGGCCGAGGTCAGAATGATGGTTGCTGATGATCCGTATGTCGAACCAATACCCGGACTGTTGTCGACGGTGTTTGCGTTGAAGGACTAGGGCGTCGACGTCAGGAGTTGCCTGGGCGTCATTTCCGCGTCGGTCCCGACCGTGATCCCGAGGTACCGGATGCTGCCATCGAATACGGAGGCTCCGATCGGCCCGAGTGCCACCGTGAAAATGCCGTTGATATCCGGGGTGATCGAGAGTGTCGTGGTGTAGAGTTGCGTTCCGCCGGTCGGGCTGCTGTAAATGGTAAATGTCACGTCGGTCGCAACGGTGATCGGCCGCCCCGTATCGTCCGTCAGCTTGCCCTGATACGTGATGGTCTGGGGCGCCTGGGCCGCCGCCTCGAGTGAGATAATGCAGATCGCCGCTGTCAGCAATAATTTGATTGTACGCGATACCATCATCATTAATTCCCCCTTCCAATCTTTTCTTCGACACGATTCTATCTAAAGGCCGGTGCCGGTGGATCGGGAAACCCCGGAAGCGGCTGGGCAGCCACCGGCTCGGAATCATCTCCTCCGCCGGCTATCAGTAGTACCGAACCGGCTACGACTGCAGCGCCGAGCCCTATGACCCACCACTTCTTGTACCACGGTTTCGATTCAAAATCGCTTACCTCTCCTTCAGCCTGCCCGATCGCGTGTTTGAGTGATACAGTGCCACACGCCGTCCAGAGTTGTGCGTTGCCGATGATACGCTTTCCACTGTCACCCATTCCGCCCGCAAAGGGCAGCCCCGACATATGGGCGACCGCTACACGATTTGGGCCGGTGGGAAACGCCCCGATCTCCAAGGTGTTACTTGTCGCCGGCCGATTGACACAATACCGTAAAATTGGGGAAAACGTCGGTGTGTCTTCATCCATGAATTTCTGGAGTCTGTGTTGAGATTCCGATTGCTGGCACAGCGCCGCCGGCGGGGGCAGGAGACAATTCAGATAAGCCACTAATAACACGATCGAGAGGACCCGAAAGAACGTCAGTTGTTTTTTCATGGTGACTCCCTCTACATCATCAACGCTCGTATCTCCTGAATTCAGTTCCACCTATTCTATCCTCGACAATCGCGGACGGCAAGACGTTTGTGTTACTGAGGTTTCTCGGTATTTCGATGCAGGACTTCGAGCTGATGACGGCGCGCGAGGTTTTCCAGGTGTGCCTTCAATTTATTCCGTCCGTTTTTCGAACGGATCCTGCTTCACACACAGTGAATATGCACCTGGCCTTTACCCGCTGACCCTTCGGATAAAACGTTTCATGTCGGAAATATTTTTTTCAGTAATGTGCCGGACGATATCGCC
>DATKWS010000089.1:0-5497 GCA_035529435.1 Patescibacteria group bacterium | reverse complement strand
GAAGAAATACGGGACGTGGGCCCAATCATAATAGGGAGGCAGCGGCCATGGCGCCTCCTCTGCCTGTGCCGGCAGCGTCGAGGTCTCGCCGTCCCGGTCGTATGCCTTGAAGTAGTAGATTATCTGATACCCCCTCGTGAGGAGCGAGTCGTTCATATCGATCATGAACCAATCCGCAACGGGGCTGCCCGACCCGGTGCGCGCGTAATCGCACTGGAGGACGGTCCAGGCGCTCCCGTCGTCGCTCGCGTAGCGCCCGTAGTTCCCAGCGAGCTGGGGGCCGTAGAGGTCCGGCTTCGGCGAGAGCGGATCGCCGATGTACGGCACGTAGCAGTGCATGTAGACCTTCGGCCAGCCGTCAATGGTCGTGTCGATGCCGCCGCCGAGCGGTGAGGTACAACCCACGACGATCGAATCTCCCGGATCGACGATCGGGACATCGGTCGACCGGAGATCGTTCGCCGCATCGGCCCGCACGAAACTCTCGATGTCGGCGCCCGAGGGGAAGTTGTCCTGGAAGATATCGAGGTCCCGCCAGCTCCACTGTGGGCCGGTCAGATCGTAGCGGTAGAGGCGCACGTTGTCGAACCAGGGTGCCGGCGTGTGGTTGGCGCAGTTGCCGTACACCTCATACCAAGAATCGCACATGTCGGCGCACCCGAGCCGGACCTGTATGCTGTCGCTCTCGACCAGGAAGCCGATGTCCTCGGTGACGAAGCGGTACTGGGGCGGGTATCCCCAGTCCATGTAATACATGTAGTTCGGCCCCTCCCATTCTCCCGGACATCCCGCCGCGTCGATGTTGCGGATATCCCAGTAGTAGAAGACGAGGTTCATTATCGGAAGGTCGACATAGGCCGTAAACCGCAGGTACGCGCCGCCGAGACTACCGAGCGCCCCAGGCGGAATTTCGGCGTCCTGAACCCGGTCGCATGAGGTCGAGTACCGCGTCATATCGATGATAGGGGACATCACGTATTCATCCTGGCACGGCGCCTCGATGTTGCCGCTCCCCTTGCAGAACGGCGTATCGAACAACCCAGGCCACGGGGGGTCAACCGGTGGGGAATAGACTATGAACACGATCTGCGAGGCGAAGTTGTCGTTGCAGGGATCATCGTCCTGCAGGTTGCTCATGAGGCCGGAGTTGATTCCGTACTCTCCCTCGACGTCGGCGTACCACAGGGCGCCCGTATGTCTCTTCGCCCCGAGCGGCCAGGACTCGAAATCCTCGTGATCGATCACGCCGCCGATGTCGCTGATCGTGATATCGTCGACGATGAAGGCGCCGTCAGTATTCCACAGGCCGTCAGCGTCGCTCCATGCCCCGTCCGATGTGAAATGGAAGCGGAGCTTCGTCGCGGCCTTGTTGAGGAGCAGCTCGTGAACGGCGACGGTATCCACGGCGCCGTCGTACCGTGCGATCTCGGTCCAGTCGCCGACACCGGCGTCGTATTCCAGTACGATCTTATCGTAGTTCGGCTCGCATTCGAAGTATCCATGGTACGAGAAGGTCAGGAATCCCTGGAACGGGATCGGATCGGTGACGAGTATCTGGTTCCAGTCGTTGCCGTACCCGGGAGCGTCGAACCACTGGCACAGGTACTCGTAGCCCCCGGGATACCCGGGGATCTGGTGGTCCCAGTCGCGCGCGCCGCACCACATCGACTTCACGCCCTCCAATGCAACGAGGCCGCCATAGGCCCCACCGCCGAGGCCCGAGAAATCGTCCACGTGGCAGAATGTGTCCTCCTGCGCCGTGTTGTCGACCTGCGTCCAGCCCTGCCAGTTCATCTGCTCGAAGTCGTACCAGACTATGCAGTACGTGTCGACCGCCGCCGATGTGAAGTAAGGTGGAGTATTACCCTCGGGCTGCAGAAGATCGAATCCCGTGAACTCGTCATCCGAAACCGCCTGCACCGGACGCAATGCGGCATCCTTTTTCGGGCGGGCTGCCGTGGAACCGGAAAGGGCGAGCAGGGCACAAACGGCGAGCGTGAAAACGGTGCTCGATTTCATCGGTTGCTTCTCCTTACTGAGCAGCGTTCGCATGTCATACCCTCCTTCTGGAATGTCCTTCCGGTGCGGATCATGGTGGGGTTACTAAACGCATTTTATCACAAACGAATGAATTATTCCAGAGAGAATATTACCCTGGGGGGAAAATGGTAATTACAGGGGCTTCTTTCATGGAAAAGCCGCCCCGGCAGCTTACTGAAACCTGATATTGAATCCCACGTACATCAGAACGTACTGTGGATGGATCTTTTCGGCATCTGGTCCGAGCTGCTGGGGAACGGAGAATGTTTTCAGGTACTTGGCGCCGGCATCGATGCAGAAGACATCTTTGATGTTGAACTCGATACCCAGTGAGGCATCGAATCCGAACGCCAACTCCGATTTCTTCTCCAGATTCTGCCTGATTTCGTTTTCGTAATCCTTGTCGTCGGGAATCACCACATCGGTCGAGATCGTGTAGTAGTTGAGCGCGAGGTTCGCGCCGACGTAGGGACGCAGGAGGCCGTGTCCCTGGTGGCCGAAGCGCCCGCCGACGTAGAAGCGGCTGAGCCACTGGTTCGTCTGCTGCTCGATCCGAAGTCCCGTTACCTGCTCGTGGAATTCGATCGTCTGGTTGAGCATGTTGATGAAATCAAGACCGGCGACACCGGCGAAGAAATCCGACATACCGGGAGGAGCCATTATCAGGTACAGGCCGCCGCCCCAGCTCGCCTTGCTGAAGTTCTCGGCATCGTCGCCTTCCGGTTCCAGGCGGATGCCGTAACCGCCGCCCCTGATCTGGATCTGGGCGCCGGCCGGTATACTCGGCATGACACAAATCAATAAAAGCACCAAAACGATGCTGAATCGGATTGAAAGACGCATCTGCGTACCTCCCCGATCGGATTGAGTGTCAGAGCAGCGTATCATTTTATATATATCCCGCGGGATACCGGATATGCCGGGACATTCCCTCCGGAGTCACCGGATTCTACCATGCGAATCCGATTGTGCAAGAGGCTATTTCAATAGCACCATTTTTCGGGAGAGCCGGGATTTGCCTGCCGTAAACCGGTAGAGGTACACCCCCGCGTCGACGCGATTTCCGCCGCGATCGAGACCGTTCCACCTGACCGTGTATTGTCCGTGCTTCTGGAAGGTGTCGACGAGCCTCGTCACCGGTTTGCCCTCGACATCGAATATATCGAGGGTCACCCGGGCATCCTCCGGAATGACGTAGGTGATCGCCGTCGACGGGTTGAAGGGATTGGGATGGTTCTGATGGAGGATCGCCGACGCAGCCGGTACGGAGATGGCGTCGGTTTCGAAGAGCACCGCGCGCCCGTCGTCATCCACGACATCGATACGATAACGGTACGTAGCGCCCGGCCGGCAGTTTGAGTCGGAGAATTGGAACGAGAGGCCGACCCGCTCAATTTCGGGTTCTGCGATGGGGGCAAAGTCACCACCCGGAGTTTCGGCGCGCAGTACGATGAATTGCGTTCCATCGTCGATGAGGGAAAGTGTCCACCGTATCACGATCGCGTTCGACCCGAGAGAGGCGGTGAAGCTTTCCAGGAGTGTCGCCACGATGTCGCCGTTCGCGTCTATCCTTCCCGCATATACATCGCCCTCGAATGCGCTGCCGCCGCTGTTCCGGTAATCCCACCAGGAGGCGATGATCCCGCCGGAGCCGTCGGAGGTGGCGACGGGATACTGCTGGGCATCGGTCGCCGAGCAGATTGCCACGCCGCCTTCGGACCATGCCACGATACCGTCCGAATCGATCTTCTGGCCGTAGATATCGCCGCTTGTTTCCCAGGAGATGATGGCAGCGCCGGCGCCATCCGATACCAAAATTGAAACGGAACCGGTACCCGCGGGTGAGAGGGGTGCGGTCCAGAGGGTGGCGCCGTCTGCATCGATCCGTCCCGCAAAGAGGCTGTCACTCGCCCCGGCGGCTATCCATGCGATATATGCGCCGCCGCCGCCGTCGGATGCGATGCCGAGGTCGGTGGCATCACCGGGGCGCGAGGGGATATATTCGCCGTTGGCCGTCCATTGAACGCTCCCGAGTGGGTCGACGCGTTGCGCGTACATTTCCCACGATGTGTCGTTGCGGTAGTCCGTCCAGGCGATGATCGCGCCGCCGTCGCCGTCATCAACGATGCCGGCGTTTCTCTGATCACGCAGGGCGATGCAAATCGCGACGCCGTCCACCGTCCAGAGCGCGGCTCCGCCGGAGTCGATTCTCTGTGCAAAGATGTTATCGGCGGAGCCCCGGTGATCGGTCCAGCTGATCATCGCTCCACCGTGACCGTCGGGGATCGCGCGGAAAACCGACTGCATTCCCGCCGCGGTACATACCGCGCTCCCGGTCGCGGACCATTGCACGGCACCGCCGGCATCCACCCGTTGCGCGTAGATATCCGCCGCCGAACCGATACCGGCCTGCCAGAAGATGATCGTTCCGCCGGTTCCGTCCGGTACGAGCACGGGGTACTGCTGCCAGCCCTCCCAGTTCGAGAGGGGAACGCCGCCGGCCGTCCACAGGGAATTTCCGCCGGCATCGATCCGCTGCGCATAGGCGACATAGCTGCCGCTGCGACTGTCGGACCAGGTGATGAAGGCACCGCCCGATCCGTCGGGAATCAGCCGGGGATACTGTTGTTGTCCGGAGGCGCCGCAGATGACGATCCCGTCGATCGTCCACTGGGCATACCCCCGCTCATTCAACCGCTGCGCATAGATGTCGATGGAGGTGCCGCGCCAGTCCTCCCATACGAGAATCGCACCTTCAGCACCGTCGGTCGTGATATCCTCGACCCACTGTCCGCTCGGCGCCGTACTGACGGGGGATCCATTGTCGAGATACTGGGCATCGATTGATGGGGAGAAGAGAAACAATGAGAATACCATCATAAAAGTGGTACATATCGTTACACGTTTCAATGCTCTGCCTCCATGCGCGTAGAGATCATGCGATCGCGCGGTATGTTACAGATATCGTACACCCTGATTCAATCGGTTTTCAAACAAATAGACAGCACCGACAACCGCTCCATTCAAATGTACCTTCGCCGGCTCGTCCCGTGCAACTCGAAAGCATAGTTCACGAAGCGCGTTATATTGCAATTATTGAACCAATTAAGTTATCCCGGATGAATTAAAGCTCCCATGTCGCCGGTAATTTTTCGTGAAGGTTTTTACGATCCGGCGTGCCGTGGATCTTCCACCGTACGTGTCGGTTTTCCGGATCAGAACGGGCGAACCGGATGCGTTTCGAAGACGGTGACCGAGTTCAGTATCTCCCCGTTGAAATCGAAGAGGGTGACATTTTCCCAGGATGAACCAAGTCGCGGCGTCGAGATGTACCCGGGCTCCCAGTAGAAGAGACCGAGTCCCTTTTCTCCCTGTACGCCGCCGATGATATCGATCAGGTCGGTGAGAAAATGCGCTTGACCTTCCCGCGTGGCGGGATACCCTCGATGCAGCTGGT
>DATKWS010000088.1:0-3096 GCA_035529435.1 Patescibacteria group bacterium | reverse complement strand
CTCCCGGCGGTGACTGCGGCCGTCCACGGGCGGCAGCCCGATGCCGAGCCGCTTGATCTTGCGCCAGAGGGTCGTTTTGTGCATGCCGAGCTCGGCGGCCGTCGCCTGCCTGTTCCCGTGGTTGCGGCGGAGCGCCTCGGCGATGAACCGCGCCTCGAGCTCATCGAGGCTCTTCGACCCGGGCTCCGAATCAGCCGCGGCACGATCGTGTGGATGGAGGTACGGCGGGAGATGCCGGACGTGAATGACACCGCCCCGGCACAGGACGAATGCATGCTCTATCACATTCTCCAGCTCACGGACGTTCCCCGGGAAATCGTGCCCCATGAGGAGGGCCGCCACATCGGGGGACACACCCGAAACCGCCTTATTTTTCAAATGGTTAAATCGCTCGATGAAGTGGTCGACGAGAAGTGGTATATCTCCGCGCCGCTCACGGAGCGGAGGGATGTGCACACGCACGACATTGATACGGTAGTAGAGATCCTGCCGGAATGTTCCATTCCGCACGAGACCATCGAGATCGCGGTTTGTCGCCGTTATGATGCGCACATCCGCCCGGACCGGCTCGGTTCCCCCGAGCGGTTCGTAGATCCGTTCCTGGAGGACGCGGAGGAGGCGCACCTGCATCGCCGCCGAGATATCGCCGATCTCGTCGAGGAAGATCGTTCCTCCCTCGGCGAGCGCGAACCGCCCGGGCTTGTCGCGGCGCGCGTCGGTGAAGGCGCCGGCCTTGTACCCGAACAACTCCGCCTCGAGAAGCGTATCGGGGAGGGCGCCGCAGTTCACCGTGACGAGCGGCTTCTCGCAGCGGGGGCTCAGGTTGTGGATCGCCCGTGCGAAGAGCTCCTTTCCCGTTCCGCTCTCCCCCTCGATCAGGACCGTGCTCTCGCTCACGGCTATCTCGGGGAGTATATCGAAGATACGCTGCATATTGTGATTCTTGCTGATGATATCGGCGAAACTGTGGCGCTTTGACAACTCCCTCCGGAGCTCATCCACCTCGGAGAGGTCCCGGAAGGTCTCGACGCCTCCCACGACATTCCCCTCCTCATCGCGAATCAGGGCCGTCGAGATGCTCACGGGGAGTGGCTCGCCGTCGGCACGCACTATTGCTATTTCTTTATTTACAATCGGTTCCCCGGTCTCGAGCGATTTGCGAAGGACACAGGCGCTCTCACATATCGTCGCCTTGAAGACCTCGGCGCATATACGGCCGATCGCCTCTTCCCGCGGGATGCCCGTGATCCGCTCCGCGGCGGCGTTGAACGAGGTGATGCGCCAGTCGAGATCGACGGTGAAGACCCCGTCGGCGATACTGTCGAGGATTATATCGGTATTCGATATCATCAAGCCCGCCCCCATGCGGTTTTTCGATCGCTTATGTTTCGATCGCAGAACTCCATTCAGCGTAAAGAATACGGGTTTGGGAGAGGTCCTGCAAATGAAATCGTTGCAATTTTGCTACACTGGCTATGGTCGCAGGTCACCGAGGAAGCGGCCCCCATGGTCGGACACGCCAGGGATCGCACGATGGCATTACGATGAGTCGACTCATGGTGCCGGGCATTTCGCCGGGTACAGGCAGCTTCTCGACGCCCGTTACGGATGAGCTTCTCAAACCCAGGCTGTGGTACCTGCCCGCCGCAATAGCGATGAAGCCGGAGTTCGGCGCTGGAATGTTGCACTGGCCGTCGGTGTTGTCCCCCCAGGCCACGATTCTCCCGCCGGGTCCGAGACCCAGGCTGTGCGCACAGCCCCCGCCGACATTCGCCGCGTCTCCCCGCCAGTCCGCGACATCCAACTCGCCGGTTGCCTTGCCCAACTCCGATTCCAGCGCCTTCCATACTTCTATTGATATCTAACGTCATCTATCAGCTGTGGGCTGGACTGGCGCGGCCCTGGCCCAACCAAGGCCGGAGCCAGGACGCCCTAAGAGTACGCCATGGCCGTGACAGGACAGAGCCCTCAGCTGAATACAGTCGTTATACGGAGCCTTCAGACCCCTCCACTTCCTGAGCACCATGCCATACGGCAATAATCCATATCGTTTTCTTATCAATTCGATAAAAGAATCGATATGGTCTAATGATTACTTCTCGATGAGGCAATTCGGGAAATTCTGGAATCAGCCGGCCGGATTCAGGATGGCTTTCGAGCCGTCGGAGGATCTTCTCGGCTCGTCGCCGAAAACTCCTCACCGCTGATGGATTGTCTCTACGAATGTACTCGATGGTTTCAAGAAATTGCAAACGAGCCGATGGCGTAAAGCGGATCCTCACAATCACCGTTCCTTGAGAAGTGTATCTGCCTCTTTTAACACACTGTCCAAGGAATATCCCTTCCCTGATGTGATTTCCTTTTCTCCCAGAGCAAGAAGCCGCAACAATTCCCTTTCCTGCTCGCTCCTTTCATAGGCATCAACACTGATAAGAATGGCAGCCGCTCTGCCCCGTTGAGTGATTATAAAAGGCTCACCGGATGATTGTAAAGTCTTCAATACAGATGCGGCATCCTGACGAAGATCAGTCACTGGCACGATATGAGGAACTTTATTCATATGACACCTCCAATGCTACTATTAATGATACGTCTAATGGTATCATATTGCAAGTAAAATATTCCGTGTGACGCTCCGGTTCGGCGGCGACGCGCAACGCCGTCCGTTGCAATCGGTTGATAGATGGCGCAGAAACAGCATGTTCAATACCATCAATTGTCGTGTTCATCGCGTCTCGAAGGCCCTTGTTCTCAACTCGCATCGCAATGCTCGCCCAGAAGCCGCGTGCCTGCTCCATGGTCACCCGAATCGATACCCAATCGGGCGTCTCTGAACTGGCAAGGACGCTCAACCTGAACCCTGCGTAGTCGAGGAGAGAAACAGCCTTCGGGACAGTAAGCGCCTCATCATGAAGGCCTTCCACCAAGACTCGATATCCTTCGACAGAATTGAGCGCGACCTCAGTGTAAGTGCCAGCCTCTCGCGCAGCCCGAATACTTGCCAGTAGGGAGTCGAACCTTTGTCTTCGCCCTAGCTCAAGAATAGGTCGAACAACTCGAGCGGCACCCTCAATATCCGCGAGCGCTCGATCCATC
>DATKWS010000087.1:0-2410 GCA_035529435.1 Patescibacteria group bacterium | reverse complement strand
AAACATCCGGAACGGAGCTTTCAGGAGGCACAGGAATCATGGGAAAAGAGAGGGATACCAAAAAGGATATCAAGAAGAAACCCGCCAAAACAAAAAAAGAAAAAAGGCAAGAGAAAAGAAAAAAACGAGAATCGATCGATTAAAACTGATCGAGTGTCGAACTACCCGATCCCGGCACGCTCTGATAAATCCCGGTTCATGAGGCATGATTCGCCGCGATCGAGCCGGGCGGCTCAGATCCGCGTGCCGTCCTTTATGACGACACCCTTCGGCACGACGATGATCCCGTCCCGGATGTAGAGGAGCCCGTCGGGGTGGTCGTAGTTCCGCAGGTGCCTGGTATTCTCCAGAACGACGCCTTTTCCCAACCGGACATTTTTGTCGATGATCGCCTTGCGGATCACGCAGCGTGGAGCGATTCCGACGCCGGGCATCCGACGCCCGCACTCCTCGTGATGCTCGTAGTAGTCCGAGCCCATGACGAGTGAATCCTCGATCACCGTTCCCTTGCCGATCCGCGCGCGCAGCCCGATCACCGACCGCCGTATCGCCGCATCGTCGACGATCACGCCGCCGCTCAGGATCGAACACTCGATCTCGCCCCTGTTCACCTTGGCGCCGGGGAGGAAACGCGGGTGGGTGTAGAGAGGGAAATTCGCGTCGAAGATGTTGAACTTGGGGAGCGGTGTGACGAGATCCATGTGCGCCCGGTAGAACGAATGGATCGTCCCGATATCCTCCCAGTACCCGTCGTAGAGATACGCATGCACCTTGAGTCTGGAGAGGGCGTCGGGGATCAGTTGCTTCGCAAAATCGATCACGTCCGGATCCGCTCCGAGCGTTCGCTCCAGCACATCGAACCGGAAGAGGTAAATCCCCATCGAGCCGAGGTACGGCCGCCGCCGCGCCTCGGTCGCGGTGAGTCCCAACGACCGCGTATCGGTGCGCATCTCCCGGAGCTCCCGTCCCTTCGGCTTTTCCCGGAGCTCGGTGATCACGCCGTCCGGACCCGCTTTCAGGATGCCCAGCTCGTGGGCGCGCGAGGCCGGCACCGGCTTGACGGCGATCGTGAGGTCCGCACCCGATCCGCGGTGGTGTGCGACAAAGCTGCGAAAATCCATCCGGTACAGATGATCGCCGGAGAGTATCAGAACGTCCCGGCAGGGATGATCGCCGAGATGGGGGAGGACCTGCCGCACGGCGTCCGCCGTCCCCTGGAACCAGTCGGAGGAGGTCGGTGTCTGCTCGGCGGCGAGAATCTCGACGAATCCATCGCTGAAGGCGTCGAACCGGTAGGTCCGCGTAACGTGCTGGTTGAGCGAGGCCGAATTGAACTGCGTGAGAATGTAGATGCGCGTGATATCGGAGTTGATGCAGTTGCTCACCGTCACATCGATCAGCCGGTAGTTCCCGGCGACCGGTACGGCCGGCTTTGACCGGCTCTTCGTCAGCGGGAACAACCTTGTGCCGCGCCCCCCGCCGAGAACGACCGCCGTCACATCTTCCATAAAATCACTCCTCCCTCGCCCGCGGGGCGTACACGTGCTCGGTGACTGCCGCCTCGAATGCCTCAAGCTCGGGAGTCCCGACGAGCGCGGCATATCCGAGCGACGTTTCGATGTAGAGCCCCCGCGTCCCCTGGATGCAGACAAACGCCCTCGTGCCGCCTTCGAGCTTGAACCAGCCGGTCCGCACATCGCCGATGTTACTGCCCGATATCTTCTTGGCCGGCCGGTACGCGCGGTCTACGGTGTAATCTACCTCGACGATCGATTCGATGTCACCGCTCCGGATCAATTTGTCCCTCTGGAACGGAACCTTGAGATGCATGCGCCCCTCGTGCACCACGATCTCCCCCGTGTTCCGGATCTGGAGGAATATGATCCCCATGACGATAAGCATTCCTCCGCCGAACAGGCGGGCGAAGGCACTGGAGGTTCCCCGCCCACGGAGAAGTCCGAGGGCGAGCAGGGCGCCGAGCACGACCTCCGCGATCCCCATGATCACGATGAATTTGAAAGTCGGAAAGGCGAACGATATCGCGACCACTGCATTTTCCTCCAGTAGCGACGCCCGGCGCTCGTGCCGCCGGAATTCACTCTATGTACCATCACGGAGACCTTCATATTCAAAATGTTTATGCCCCGTCCGGGTGTTCGATCGTCCGGCAAAGGCATATTCTATATAATGAAATGTAATAAGACAAGGAGGAATACTCTGTTAAGATAATTCCAACCTTAATCCGTCAATACTGTCGTCGTTGATGGACCGGGCGGGCGCGTAGGGACGGCGGCCGACGGCGAGTTCCGCAGCGCACCGGCACGCCACGGCGTGTGATCTCTCGGGATACAACGCTTCCGATCCGGTGCGCGAGGACTGTTTGAGCCGGAGCGCCCCCGTCCCGGCGCCC
>DATKWS010000086.1:0-5315 GCA_035529435.1 Patescibacteria group bacterium | reverse complement strand
GCTGCGCGGTGACTCGGAAGAACGATCCCCCGAGTCCCCCCTCCCACGCGAGGAACACGCCGCCGCCTCCGTCCGGGATGAGATTCACGTAGTATTGTATGGTGAGGGAGTCGCTGACGAGAATCCCGTTTGCGCCCCATCGGGTGTAACCATCCCGGTCAAAACGTTGTGCGTAGATCGAGCTATATGTGCCGCGGGGATCGGCCCAGGCGATGATCGCACCGCCGGCTCCGTCGGAGGTGATCCGAGGGTACTGCTGCCATCCGGTCATCACGCAGATCGGCAAGCCCTCCCCCAGCCAGAAGACAGAGCCGTCGGCGCCGACCTGCCTTGCATAGATGTCCTGGTCGACACCTCTGTTGTCCTCCCACACGATGATCGCGCCGCCGTTGTTGTTGCTCGCGAGGCGGGGCTCCTCCTGCGTGCCGGAAGCAGCGCTCACGGCGACACCGTCGGCCGTCCAGAGAGCCGTGCCGCCCGCATTGACCCTTTGAGCATAGATATCGGGATCGACGCCCCGCATGTCGGCCCACGTGAAGATCGCTCCTCCCACGCCGTCGGAAACGAGGTCCGGCCCGTACTGCTGTCCGGTCGCCGTGCAGACGACGACGCCGGTCGATCCCCACAGGAGATTCCCCTCACCGTCGATCCGTTGGGCATAGACATCATTCGATGCGTAGATGTCGTTTATCCAGACGACGATTGCACCCCCCGCACCGTCCTCGATGACGCGGTTGTAGGCCTGAGTGTACGGGAGCGCGCTCAGCGCGACACCGCCGAGTGTCCAGAGGCGGTGACCGTACGGATCGACCCGCTGCGCGTAGAGGTTCGCGTATCCCGATCTCGAATCATTCCAGACGACGATGGCGCCCCCGTCGCCATCCTCGCAGATCTCGGGGAACCAGAAATCTTCCGGGGCTCCGGTGATGATGGGATTGCCGTTCTCCTCCCACATTGCGGCCGCATCGGATAGCGGCGGGAAAAGACACAATGAACATATAAGGATAATGACACTCGAGTATTTCATGACGTGACCACCTCCGGGTTCGTACGTGGTTTCTGCCAAAGACAAAGAGTAGGGCGTGGTGAATCAGCCGCTGGTGTGTAATATCTAATCCTACCCAGAGATATCCGAGACCGCGAAATTTATGTAAGTGCCGCTATTTTATCAAATTGAACAATATATTGCAACACTTGAAATACGCCGGCGCCCGTCAGGCAGCGGGCCGGTAACAGCGGTGCCGGCGGCGGGCGGTATATCAGGGTCGGCGCGCCGGTGGCAGCAGCGGCTCGAAGGGCTTTCTGCAGATGAATAGGGATTGTTCGTCGTTCACCCGGAGGGTGTCGACGTTGGTGATCTCCGCCTGGAGCACCGACGGATGACGCAAAAACACGATCGGGTGCGTCGCGAGACCGTGCTTTTCCTGCCAGCGGTTCAGGCGGATGTAGTGCCCGGGGACGTACTCGTCGAGCGTGATATCGGGGCGTGCGCCCTCGACGTAGTGGAGGTAGTAGAGGACCGTGATCTCCTTCCACTTCCCGGCGACGAACGCATTCTCCGGCACGAGATCGAGCACGCGCTCGCCGTACCGCCGCGGCTCCCAGAAATCGTTGAGTCTCGGAATGAACGTTCTGATTTCGGGCTCACCCTCGACATGCATCTTCATATCGTCGGGAAAGGAGGGTGAATCCTGGAGTCGTACCCGCAGGGCATGCGGGACGAGAACGATGCAGAGCACGAGGACGATGAGCATCGCGTGCCATATCCAGCGCAGTTGTCTCGAGTCGCCCGGGATTCTCTCCAGAATAAACCAGATGCCGAACGAGACGGTAACGGCGATGCCGATCGTCGAGGGGATGAGAAATATCTGGAGCATGCGTCCCACGCCGAAACCGGCGCCGAAGAGTGCGGAAGCGAGGATGATCGCAAGGAGGAGCAGTACCCTTCGGTGCAGCCGCCGTGCCGCCTGGTGGATTCCCAGTACAAACAGCGGCAGCGCAACGGGCCCGAAGTGGTAGATGAACTCGATCGAGAGAACGCGCTGTATCTGCCATATCATGGGGCGCAGGTGCACGAGGAAAACGGTCGGCTGCGATTCAGTGCCCAGGATCAGCCACGGGATGCGCTCCCACGGGTCATCGAACGTCTCCGGTGTGAGTCCGTACTGGCCGCCGGCTGGATCGATCTTGAAGTCGAGATAGTTCAATGCATACCCGGCGCGGTCGGCGTAGACGAGGTAGAGGTAGGGGAGGAGCCCTGCGGTAAAAGCGACGGCGAGCGCCGCGATGTATTTCGCCCGCGATCCCCCGTCCGTGGGCCGGGCGAGGATCAGGGCAACAAGCATCACCATAACCGGCGGCACGAACGTGAGGTGCCCCGTCAGGACGAGTCCCAGGAAAAGGCCCGCGAGGGCGGCCCTCGCCGGGACCGGCCGCTCGAGTGCGTGGAGGGTCAGCCAGAGGCCGACAAAGAATATGAAAATGGCGACGGTGTAGACCTCGGTCCGTATGGCGCTCCAGAAGAAGGTGAAGCTCAATGCGTAGATCACGGCCCCCGCCGTTGCGGCCCGGAGCGGCAGGCCGAATTTGAGGAGCACCACGAGGAATGCGCACACCGCCGCGGCTCCGAAGATGGCGCTCATCGCCGTGATCCGGTGCGCCTCATCGCCGCCGAGCACCCTTCCGAACACCTGTCCGAGAAGGATGAAGGTGGG
This sequence comes from Patescibacteria group bacterium, assembly GCA_035529435.1. Lineage (GTDB taxonomy): Bacteria > Krumholzibacteriota > Krumholzibacteriia > Krumholzibacteriales > Krumholzibacteriaceae > DATKWS01. Next base: position 2,601 of record DATKWS010000086.1, on the reverse strand, counting down.
GTAGCCCGTCGGATGCGCGACGCCTCCCTCGAGCGCCACGGCCTGGAGCTCGGCGCTGTCGCCGTACATGATGCTCGGCGCCGCGCACGAGAGGTAAATCGTCAGGGTAGCAACGAATACGATCGGTAGCGTTACGGGGAGTCCTGACTTGCGTCCGTGCACCTGTCCGACCTGCTTGTGGTACATCCCGGTTACCGCGGCGTCCCTTCATCACGCGGGGCGCGCTCCTGGAAATTCGGCATCGTATATTTCGATATCTTGAGCCACGAGCCGATGCGGAATTCGAAAATCATGAATATCATGCGCATCCCGAGCCTGAACGCCTTCCATCTGCTGCCCGTGACGGATGATTGCCCGACCCGTTCGAGGTAGTTGACCGGAATCTGTACGACACGGCACGAGGCGAGGATCGATCGGAGCATTATCTCGGGACCGAAATGCTCTCTGCCGACGCGGTAGTGGGGCAGGAGAAAATCCGAGGCCTCACGCGAGAGGAGCCGGTAGGTGCATCCCACGTCGGAGAGGGAGCGGCAGTTGAAGAGCGCCTGGATCATCTTCGCCACGATCACGTTGCCGAGCCTGAGGAACCATCCCATGTTGGCGTTTTCCCATATCATCCAGCCCAGGGTGCGGCTGCCGTATACGATATCGAAATCCTGCGAGTAGGCGAGCAGCTTGTCGAGATCCCGCGCGAGGAAAGTGCCGTCGGGTTCGCAGAGCACGATGATATCGCCGCTCGTTTCCCGGAAACCGCGGCGGCTCGCATGGCCGTACCCCTGCTCGGGCTCGACGATCATCGTGCCCCCGGTGCGCTCCACTTCCTCCCGCGTGCCCGGTGCGGCGTTGTTGTCGATCACGATGACCTCGTCGACGTACCCGAGCGCGAAGAAGTCATCGATGCACCGGGCGATCGAGTCCTTCTCGTTGAACGTCGGCAAGATGATCGATATGCGTTTTCCCTGCCACATGGCTTCCCGCGCGAAAAAGATGCTATTTTTCCGCCGCCGCCCGCCGCCACCGGTAGGCGGCGATCGGTATATAGAGCGTAACGGCGGCGAAGAGGGCGGTCAATACACCGTTGACGACCCCGTACGCGGACAGTGCCGGCAGGCACGGGATGAGCCCCAGCGTGTACTGGTCCAGCGCCTCGCCGACGATATTGCACCATTTCAGTATGTAGACGGCGAAGAGGATCATCTGAAAAACGTACCACTTGAGGAGGCGTCCCTCACGCGTGACGCCGAGCACCGCGACGGCGCACAGCCAGACGAACCACTGGGGATGGAAGTAGATCGTCACGAAGAACCAGCTCATCGCCGCCCAGCAGGAGAGCAGGAGCGTAGTGAATTCGTCGCGCCGCTCCGTTTCGAATATAAAGAAGATCAGGAGAAAATACCCGCAGAGGAACACGGGAATGCTGTTTGCATGATTCGCGATCGTCATCTCCAGCAGGCGGCCGGAGGGCTGCGCCGAGAAGGCCTTCACTATGGCCCCGAAACCCAGGGGGCTGCCCGCCGCGTACGGCAGGAACGAGAGGGCGCAGGGAAGTATGCCGGCGGCGGTCAGGACCAAAGCGCGTGGCCGGCTCCTGCCCGCGAGGGATACGGCGAAGATCGGAACGAGGAGCAGGCCGTACGGCTTGAAGCATCCCGAGAGCCCGACCAGAAGGATGGCCGCCAAGGATCGGCGAAGATCGAACGAATCGTGGGCCGATGCACCCCTTGCGACGAGAAGTCCCGCGAGCACGAAGCACGCGACGATCACATCGAACTGCCCCTGGAGCAGGACCGAGTCGATCAGTGCGGGGGAGAAGAGAAAGATACCGAGCCCCAGCGCCCGCTTCGACGGTGGAAGGAGTTTCCACAGGAAGAGCGCAGCGAGAACGATCGCGAAAAGAATCGGTATCTTGCCGAAGAATGCGAGATTGAACGTATGCATCGGCCCGGCCCACGATGCGAGGTCGATCAGGCCGACCGCACCCATGATTGAAAACCACACGCCCTGTATCACGAAGTAACCGGGCGGGTATCCGGCGTACCAGTCCGGCAGCCCCTCCGTCCGAACCACGTAGTCATAGATATTCCAGTGGTCGATGCTGAGGCGTGCGGCGTAGCTGGTGAGTGTGTAGTCGGCCTGCGTGGGATTGCCGAGGGTGAGCAGATAGAGGGCGGCGGCCACAACGGCGATGTATATCGCGAGTTGCTTCTCGGACCGCGTGAGGCGCGGTCTCGCGAGGAGCGGGAGCGCGGCGATCGCGGCGAGCACGCCGAGGGTGACGGCCGTCTTCCGGGCGTCCTGAATGCGCTCGATTGTTCCCGTTTTCAGCGCGTGATCGCCGCTGAGGTGTCTCTCGACGAATGCCGGATCGATGATGATGCCCGCGCAGAAAGACAGCAGCGAAACGACGATGAAAACGATACCCAACATGCGGGCCGTGCTGTGTCTCATCGCGGCGTTCCCGTTCCGTTTCAAAGGGCGATTGATCGCACCGCTACTGCATCTTCGCCAGCGTGAGCGCCATCTTGTATTCACGCGTCATGGGGATGTTGAGCCCCTGGCCGCCGGCGTCCCTGATCGTTCCCACCGCCGTGCCCCCGGAGA
>DATKWS010000085.1:0-2523 GCA_035529435.1 Patescibacteria group bacterium | reverse complement strand
CGCCCCCAGCTGTTCTTGATGATCCATGCCCCCTCGCCGCCGCACTTCGTATCGTCCCAGCCGACGATCAGCACGGCGTGGTAGCCGACGACCACGTCCTCCCAGTTGAAGCAGCCGCCGACATAATCGTAGAACCGGTCGACGATCTCGATGCCCGTCCAAACCGGTCCCGTGAGGAGGACCTGCTTGATTGCGGTGACGTTGTTTGATACGGAGCTGTAGCCGGAGATATGGCCGTGGATGAAGCATACGTCCATCTCACACGGCAGGTCGTCGCGCGTTTCGTACGGCATGCAGTTCTCGTGCACCGCCCCCGAATCCTCAAAGACCGCGTACGCGGCCTCCGCCCAGCCGCCGCCGCACCCGGCGCCATATGGATTGCAGGAGAGTATCTGCTGCTCCGAGAGATCCTCGAACCGCCCCTCGTAGATGGCGATGTGCGACTCCATCTGTCCGACGGCAGCGAGAGGATTGCCATGGATATGAAAAAAGCCAGGAGGCTGGCGGATGGTCCGTGTAGCGTTCGTGCTCTTTTCACGTGTCTCCTTTCTCCTGCTGTTTTTCCCTGTTGTGTCACAAACGGACGGCGATTGCCATAGTATCGATAACTGTTTTATTAACCTTGACGGATATCATCGATCTGTGTTGTGTAATGAGTAGGGAATTCAAGCAATACAATGTTCAGGTGGTCACGTGGCAAAGTGTTATTCCGGGCAGGAAGGTGTAGCATGTCGATCTGCATACAGAAGTGGATCATCATTCCAATAACCGTTTTCACTGTTTGCGTTGCCGCCATCGATGGCGCGGCGGAGCGTCATATGCCTTCGGATTTGCTGGATGCGGCCCGTTCGGAGGCGATATCGTTCGTTACCGTCATGCGGGAGAGATTGATTACGGACGGCACGATCGATCGATCCGACGAGCTCGATGATCTGAAGCTCGGGACGCCGTATCCCAAATACCTGCTGCGCAGGGAGGATCTACCCCGGCTCGACCCCGGCAATTTCAAGGAAGTGCTCGTGCAAAGCCATTGGGTCGTCCCCGTATTTTTCGGTGAGAATCCGAGATTCCTGCTGTACCTGAGAGAGTGTGACGGCGAATGGAAGAGTGTGGACGCCGGGGGGGATCCGACGCCGATGCTCGATGCCATGCGGAGATGGAAGCAAAGCGACGGATTCGAGCTATCATATGTGAAGGCGCCGTGGGGCCCTGACTTCATCATGATCGAAAGGAAGGGTGTGATTTCACTCTATTCGTTCCGGGAGAGGAACGAACGGCTGTTCGGTATCAGCAGGGACGAAAACGGGATGTATCCGCTTCTCACGGTCCCGTTCGTCGTTTCCAGGATAAAGGAAAGCGAGCGGGCGTACCTGGAGAAGCTCAAGCGGGAATGAGACGTCGACATAGAACAAATCGAGTCCGTGAAACGGAAGTGACCGGAGGTGAATATTAAAAGGTCGATCATCACGGGATGCATGATACTCGCGTTGTTGATCACCGCGACGACCGAATGCACGGGCATATCAGTCGATCGCGTGCGTTCGGCCGGTAATAAATGGTGCTGGGCCGCCGCCATATGTTCCACCGCGAGGTATTATTTTCATTATTTTGATCAATGCAACCTCGTCGGCGCGTGCTGCTACGGTGGCCCGATTTATATCGGTTGGGACAACTACGAGGGGTGCTGCTGCTGCAAAGTCTTCGATGCCGTGCACCGACTATTGCGCGCATGACGCCGGACAACTCAATAATATACTGGATGATATATGGTTCGATTACAGCCCGCACGTGCAGGAGGATGGGCATGAAATCACCATGTCGGAGTTCGCTTCACACACCGAGAACAATCCCGCATTGATCTACTTTACCGGGGGTCATCTTATCGTCGCCTATGACGCCGAACCGGCGACCAATAGGATTTTCGTCATGGATCCGTACGATGGACAGAACCATCATCCTCTGTACTCGGAACTGGACGCCGGTTCAACGGGGAACGGCCCGGATTACGGCGATTGGCTGACAACGTATAAATGCTTTGGTTATTATTCGGGTGTCTTGTGGCACTGCGAGGCGATCTGGAGCGAGATCAAAGAGTGCTTCATCGGATCGGATCTGCTGTACACCCCGCGGAGCGGGCTGGATGCCGGTTTTTATGAGCCCCGATCATGGACGTATAACCGGCTCGCGTGGCCCGAGTTCGCGGACAGCATGGGATTTTACAACATAATGAGGCGTATCGACGATGACGAGACGTTCGGAACGATCGAGCTGGCGGATTTCGGCGACACGGTCTTCGTCGACTCGACCGTCACAGCCGGTCATACCTACCATTACCGTGTGATATCCGAGGAAGGCGACACGCTGATCTTCACGGACGAGATGTCCTTCGGTCTTCAGAAAGTGGCCGGTCTCCAGTTCCCCGACATTGCCGGTCAGCCCTCGATGATGCTGTGCGACGGGGAGTATCTCTACATCGCGGGAGGCGACAGGATCAAGAAGGTGGACATCACGGATCCCTACAAT
>DATKWS010000084.1:0-3684 GCA_035529435.1 Patescibacteria group bacterium | reverse complement strand
TGTCGAATCGGGGAATGTGGCTGTCGGGATCGATGGAAAACCAGCGCACGATCATCTTGCCCTCAACGTTTTCGAGCGGTACGAATCCCCAGGCCCTGCTGTCCAGGCTGTTGTCGCGGTTGTCGCCCATGACGAACAGGTACCCCTCGGGAACCCTGAGCCGGTGCATGGTGTCGAAGGGCGCTTTGCGCGGAGCATTATGCACGGAGTAATGCGTGCCGAACAGATCCTCCTCGAATACGAGCAATTCGCCGCTCATTCCGGTGAATCGCTTGCCGACAAGCGTTCCATTCACGTATACACCCTTGTCGATGATCTCGATTACATCACCGGGAACGCCGATGACACGCTTGGTATAATCTTCACTCTCGTCCGGTGGATACTTGAAAACGATCACGTCACCCCGCCCCGGTGTCTTCCAGTCAACCAGAGTCGTCTTCGTGAAGGGGAGCTTCAACCGGTACGCGAGCTTGTTGGCAAAGAAGAATTCCCCTTCGAGAATCGTCGGATTCATGGAACCGGTCGGCACCCGGTAGCTGGCGAACACCGACGACCGTATGCAGATGAGAATGAAAATAAAGACGGCATACCATACGACATCCCGTACCTTGACGTTCCTCATAAACCAGAATCTCTTCATGTCGACCTCCCGTTTCGTGCTTCGGGCCGATACGATCGGACGGGATGATCCCGGAACATTCACCCCGGACCGTCCGGCACCATAGGGCCGGTCCCGTACACGGTACCGCTATTATACGTATTTCTGGTGGACGGGGTTCATTTTTCGAGAATAACGTTCCGCCTCACATCGCCCTGCCAGGTACCCGATACGAGGCGCGAGAAACAGAGTAGATGATTCGTGCCCGTGCCGATATTCTCGAATGCATGCGAAATTCCCGGGGGTATCGTGACGAGCGGCGCGACGGCACCCTCGAGAACCGCATCCAGCGTCTCCCCCGTCTCGTTATCGACGGCGATGAAGCGGACGCGCCCGCCGACGACCCAGATGTACTCCGTCTGATTCTCATGATAATGGTTGCCGCGCACGGCCTCGGGCTCGAGACTGACCAGGTGAACGTTCGATGCTGATCGCATCATTGCCTCGTCTGCAAGCTTCGCGAAAAATCCCCGATCGTCCGTATCCACGATCGTTTCCCTGATCTCTACCTTCACGGGCGCCTCCCTCGCGTTGGATGTCAGAACACGCAGTTGACGTACATCGACGGCGGGTATCCCGCCGGAGCCGTACATCCGCCTGCTCCCCTTCGTTGCATATCATGCAGGTGAACCAGGCGCCCGCCGGACACGAGGATCAGCGCATGTAACTGCCGGCGTTGATATCGATCGTGCAGCCGGTTGCATGATCCAGCAGGCCGGCCGCGATAAAAGTGACAACCGGCGCGATGTCATCCGGTGCGGTGAGTCGCCGCAACGAAAGCTCGTGCTCGATGATATCCCGTTCATGCGCATCGAGGAACTCCTCGGTCATTCCCGTGCGTACGAATCCCGGGGCGATCACGAACGATGTTATGCCGTACGTGCCGAAGGAACGTGCTATCGACCGGCTGAGCGATACGAGCCCGCCCTTCGATGCGGCATAGGCGAGGTAGTCCTCCGTCTCGCCGCGAAACGCCGCCCGGGAAGCGATGTGAATGATCCTCCCGCCGCCGCGTGCCTTGAAATGATCGATGGCGGCATGGCAGAGCATTCCCGCGGATGTGAGATTGACCGCGATCGTCCTGTCCCAGTCCTCCAGCCACGCCTCCCCGGCCGCGGTAACGGGCGACGGCTCGAAGATACCGGCGTTGTTCACGAGCACATCGATGGTTCCGTACCGCTCGAGCACCTCGCGAAAGAGCGAAAACGCCTGTACCGGCACGGACAGATCCGCCCGGAAACACGCCGCCCCGCCGCCGAGTTTCCCGACGATCCGTTCGGCGGCGGACCGGTTGCTGTTGTAATGGAGCGCCACGATGGCATTCGATTCAGCCAGGGACAGCGCCATCGCCTCGCCGATACCCCCACTGCCCCCCGTCACAAGAACCGTCACACCGCTCAGATCGATCTTCATAACCGGCCTTTCCGTTTCAATAGACGGCCATCAGCGGCCCGCATCCGCCGGGCTCCGCAGGTTCGCCGGCTCGAGGCTCCGGCTACGGTCCGATCTTGGCATACAGGCATGCATCCTCGTATCTGCCGTCGATGTAGATCCGCTCCCGCAGAAATCCTTCCTGCTCGTACCCGCACTTTACCGCCACGCGTATGCTCGCCGTGTTCTGCGGGCTCATCAGTATCTCCACCCTGTGCAGTTCCAGCGTAACGAATCCGATCCGCTCGACCAGTCGAACCGCTTCCGTGGCGAATCCATGCCCCCAGTGCGGCTCGTCGATAAAGTATCCGATCTCCCCCACGAACGGCGCGCGAGGGTTGATCGCCAGACCGATTGCACCGATCACCTTCCCGTCCAATACGATCGCGTAATTGAATTCCCGCCTTTCCCGCCGCCTCCTCGCGTTTTCCCGCAGGTAGACGATTTCCTCCTCGAGGGTTTTGGGGATCCCCGGCATGTGCATGAAGCGCGGATTCGACAGTATCTCGAAGAAGCGCTTCGCGTCGGTCAGCCGCTGAAATCGTACCTTTATCCTACCCATACAGATCTCCGAGAGAAACCGGTTCGTGCCGCCGGCGCCCCGCCGGCAGGATCCGGATCACCGCCAGCCCCCTCACGGGTACACTGCCTCCATCTCCGCGGTTGCAGGCAGCCGCGTCCCTCCCATCAACGGATCACCTTGCGAAAAACCGTCTGGCGCTTGGCGAGTTCGTATCCCAGGCGCTCGTAGAATGCATGGGCCCCCTTCCTGATCTCGTTGGAACGAAGGTTCACGGACCCGATCCCGCGCTTCCGCGCCCACTCCTCCGCATGATCCATCAGGCGCCTCCCGATACCGGTGCGCCGGTGCCGTTCATCCACGACCAGCCCGTCCACCTCGACCATCGGATCGCTCATGACCACACGGCGAACGTAGAGGTGTACCCACCCCACGATCTCACCCCCCGGCAGCGACGCGACGGAGAACTCGTGGTTCTCCATCCCCCGTATCGCTTCGAGCCGCCCGTTGACCTCTCCGGCCGTCACGGGGTACCCGAGCTGCGCGCTGAGCTCCGCGATACGGGCGGCATCACCGGCAGCGGCGCTTCGAACCGTCACCTTTGCCTGATGTGGATTGGATTCCAGATGCTACCTCGGCTTTGCATGGATGCGCCGCAAAAGGCCCGGCGCCCGTATCGATCATGCCGTTTCGAAATCACCGCATACTATGCCGTACAGAACGACATCCTCGAAACACCTCTCACGGTCTAGGTCATTTCTTCATCATCATTTCGAAATCTTCCAGGAGGGATTGCAGATCCTCCTCGTGTCCGACCTCGTCCTGGAGGATCTGGAGCACTCTGCTCGAGCAGGGTCTCAACGAACGGATCGTCGGGCGCGTCGTAGCCGCAATTCGTCATATCGTGCCATTTCCTCGGCTCGGAAACGGGTGTGCCCCCCAACCGGGCTATCCTGACCGTCAACATGTCGGCATGCCGCAGCTCGTCGGCGGCATGCTCCATCAGCTCGGCAATCGCCACTTCCTTGTTATATCCCGGATGGTATCGTGTGTAAATCGCAAAATCTCCAGCAGC
>DATKWS010000083.1:0-6389 GCA_035529435.1 Patescibacteria group bacterium | reverse complement strand
ACCGGGCGGGCGACTTTTCAAATAGTAAAAATTGGCAGCCCAACCCTGCCAATCGCTCCTATTTATAACAGAGCGGCGCAGCGCTGTCAATCCATTTTTCGGCCGTCCCTCAGAGCCAGCCCGGATCGACGAGATAGCAGGTTGTGAGCGGCGGATCGGCAGTGATCGTCCAGCCCCTGGCGTCCCACGCATGGACACAGAAGGTATCGGGGTCCGGGCAGAGCGCCGAGACGAACCCGAAGTTGCAGGGATCGGCGTGCCTGAAGACACGGTATCCCCGGTTATACCGGGTGCCCGGTGATGAGGGCGGCGACTGCATTCACCGCCGCATCGTACACGCCGTAAGTGATGATTGCCGGTTTGCCGGGCGGCAGAAAATGTGCGGCGTAGGGCCACCCCGCGACAACCGCCAGCGCGGAGCCGGTGCAGAGCTCCTCGTAGGCCCGCCGCAGCAGCGGCCGCCGGTTCAGGAAAACAACGATCCCGGCCTCACCGCCGCAAGACCGGCTGGCTTCCAGAGCGAGAATTTCCATCGGTTCCCTCGTTCCCGGCGCCTCGCAGCGCAGCGCCGGACGGAGCATCGTGCCGGGGAACGGCCCCTGATAACCATCGCTGGAACGGACGGTCATCCCCCCGTCGTACCGCGGCATATCCCACCCACCCGTTCCGAGCAGCCGCGCCAGCCCATTCACGAACCGTGCAACGACAGGGTTCGCGAAATCCTCACGTTCACCGAGAAAGGTGACCGCGCAGCGCCCCGGCTCCACTGCCGGTATCCGCGTTCCGCTGACCCCGGCGCAATGAACCGCATGTCGCGCGACCGAGCGGTAGATATCTGCGTGCTTCCCGATCCCTTCGGTAACGGTCCCCGCCGGCCCGCCGCCGGCCCCCAGCGCCGCGGCCGAGCTGTCTGATGGGATTTCCGAACAGCAGCGCCGCCGTGCATCCCCACCCCCATCGATCCGCAACCCGGCGCGCAGCCGTCGAATCCGCTCGCGCGACGGCGCTCCCCGGCCGGCAAGGAGATCCTCGAGATCCTCAGGACCGGATGTCCCGGTCTCCAGCCCGTCGACCACCTCGCCGAACGGCCGTGAAAAGAGGAGAAGATCGTTCCCCGCCGCAATGGCACGTGCCGCAATCTCCCGCATGGGCTGTGGCTCGACCGACTCCCCTCCCGCGGCTCCGCTCTCCTGCGCACGCACGCCGGCCATCTCGAGCGCGTCGGTCATCACGACGCCGTCGAATCCGAGCCTCTCCCGCAGCAGCGAGATGACCCCCGCATCGAGCGAGGCGGGAACGAGGCGCCCCCGCGGGGCCACATGGCCGACCATCACCGTCTCGGCCCCGGCCTCGATGCCGCGAACGAACGGCTCCATTTCACGCTCCTCGAGCTCCTCGAGCGTGAAGGGAAGGAAGGGCAGGGTGCGGTGCGAATCGGTGCGCGATGAGCCGTGCCCGGGAAAGTGTTTGAGGCACGAAACGATTCCCTCCTCACGGAGCGCCTCCACCGACTCCCGGACGAGTCGGGCCACTTCCCCCGGATTCTCCCCGAATGCCCTCACACCGATCACCGGGTTCAGGTACTCGGTATTGATATCGGCGACAGGGGCGAGGAGCGTATTCACGCCGCAGCGCCGGAGGCGGCGCGCCGTCTCGCGGAAGATCTCCCCGCACGGTACCGCCGACGCGCGCCCGATCGCCATCTGCGTAGGCGGCGCGCCGATCGCCGCGGCAAGAACCGATATCCTTCCCCCCTCATGATCCGCCGCGATCAACGGCCGGTATCCGCTCGCTCCATACACGATGCGGCTCACCTCGGCGGTGAGCCGGCGCACCTGTTCCACATCGCGTACATTCCTCGAAAACAGGATGACGCCCGCGGGGGGGATGCGCCCGAGCAACTCGCGTTCCCGGCCGGTGAGACCGGTCCCCTCCAGCCCGACGATGCAGTGGGATGAAAGACGCGTTAAGACCGCTTCACACATGTCACCGGTAATACCGTTGAACCATTATCCCGAGAAAGTAGTGGTGGAGAATCTCCTCGGCGTCGTACCCGAGCTCGGCCATCCTGATGGCGCCCGTTTGGCACATGCCGATACCGTGACCATTACCGCCCCCGACGAGGTTGACGGATCCGACCCCGCCCCGTGCCTTCTTCACGCTCATCTTGAAGAGTGTGCTGCGCAGGATCGCATCCGAGTCGGCGCCCGGCCTGAGCACCCACCGGATGCGGTCGCCCTCGACACGGTACGTGCCCCGGCCCGTCTCGATCTCGATCGCCTCGACGCGGCCATCCGGCGCCGTTTGGGTCACCCTGATATCGTGAAGATCGCCGACCGCGCTCGACTTGATGCCGAGTACCTCCGGAAGCGTCTTCCGGAGGATTCCCTGGAGTGTTTTGCCACTCCAGTGGACCCGCCAGCGGAAATGCGGCGAACGCCCGCAGAGCGATGTACCCTTCGTCTCTTCGACAACGTCCCGCCTGCCGTACAGGTAGGGATAGGCCGTTTTCCAGGGCCAGCCGACGCGGATATCGGAGGTGTGCCCGCCGCAGCACGAAGAGTAGTACGCCCTGGCCGGAACGCCTTCCCACAGGGCGACGAGGCCGAGTGTCTCATCGACGGCCCGCGACGCATTGGGATCCTCTCCCTGAACGCCGCGATACACCTGATCCATGATCGTCGCCTTCAGATCGTAGAGCTCCCCCGCCTTCTCCTCGAGCTTGCTGAGCGCGTACGATCGGGATGCGATCGCCTGTGCACGGTACGCCTCGTACTGCTCCGGTTTCAGGTATCCGATCTCGGCGGGCAGCACCCCTTTGATATAATCGTCTATGGCGACGACATTGATCGTAATGACCTTCCCGTGTGAGGGAATGAAGAGAAACGCGCCACGGTACGGCTTGCCGCCTATGTACATCTTCCGGTCAGAGGCCGGGCGCACGAAGAGCTGCGGGGCGCCGTGCACCGTCTTCCCTCCCTCGGTGATCGCGATCTCGTCGCCCCGGCACTCCACGGTGTAATTTCCACCCGGTCCGAACCGTTTGAGCGGTGTTTCATCGATACCCTCGGCGAGGGAGAAATCGGACTGCGCGCCGATCCGGACACTGCCCAGTCCCTCCATGATCAGTACACGCACCTCCGGTGTCCGATCGAGGGTAGAGGGTGTTACGACGGTACGCCCCGGCCGGTCACCCACTCCCGGCGGTTTCTCGACGATCTCCGGACCGCCGCACGATGATGCCAGGGCGGTTACAAAAAACACTGCCGTCAGGCAGCAATAATACGGGAGTTTCATTGGATTGCACCTTTCTGCGCAGGATCGGTACCTCCCGTCCGGCATATGGTGGGAAAGTTCAGGCGGGGAAGAAGAACTCACCGTAGAGGCACGCCCCCTCTTCCCCCACCGCCGCACCGGTCCGCTTCACGGCGCGCACAGTCGGCCGCGCCGCCGAGGATGTGCCGGACTGCGTCCCGATGCATTCCTCGCTGTTTTCATGGAAAAGGGCTTCATTGGCCAGCAGGGCGACTGCCGCGGCCTCACGGACCTCGCCGTCGAGTTCGAACCGCTCCATCATCGATCCCATCATCCTCCGGAGCAGCGATTCATTGACATGCAACTGGTCGCCGGCATGATTCTCGATACCGATACTGAACCGGCTCGCAACGATACAGCCGGTCATCTCGCTGAAAACCGAGGGATCATCGGGGAAAATCCGGCCCCCGATCTCGATGCACTTGAGACCGATCAGATCGACTTCTTCCGCGGGAACGCCGACCTCTTCGAGCGTGTCCTCGTACAGGGCGGTCAGATGATGGTAAATGAGAAAATTGATTCCCGCGATCTCCTCCGGATCGAAATCGTCTCTCCCCGCCAGGGTATGAAGCGTTGAAACGAGCTCTGCAGGAAGCGTGTAATTCTTGAATCCGTGTATGTCGAGTACCGTATTGTCACCGCTGCCGCTCACGCCGACAACCACGGCCCCCAGTCTACCCGGTGTATTCCCCGTCTCTATGCCGACGATCAGCCTCGGCTCCTTTTTCGCCAGCTTGTCCAGGCTGCGATTCACGAACCGACCTCCATGCCGAATGTTTCGGGACACTGGAATGAGCGACAGATACCGGCACGCGTCCGGCGGGAATCGGTGCTTCAGGCGCCGGGAGATGCGGCCGTTCCGCGTTCCTCGGGTACGATTGTAGAATGAATATGACTCCGGGGTAAAGAAAAATGTTGCCTATTCCAAACGGGATTACTCCAGTTTGACGCACTTTCCCGTCATACTGCGGCTGGATCCGTTCCGCTCAACCTGAATGACGTACAGGTAGGTGCCGTTGGCGACGCGATCGCCGGCGAGATCCCTGCCGTCCCAGTATACGGAATGGGGACTCTGGAAATTCGAGGCAATAAGTCTCTCGCGGGTCAGTTTGAATGTCCTGATGCGCGTTCCGCTTATGTTGAAGATCTCGATCGTACCGGCATCGCCCGGCAGATTCAGCGTGTAAACGAAATTCGTGCCTCCCGAGAACGGATTGGGGAAATTGAAGGCATCCAGCACGAGCTCATTGCCCGTCACGTTGAATTCGAAATCCTTCGTGAACTCCCCGACCTGGATGGTGAACACGCGCCTCCCCGATGCGAAGGTATGCGAAAAACCCGCCTCCCAGTGCAGTGAATCCTGCGGGTCGGGAACGGTGAAATGCGCGGCGTCGAAGCGGAGCCCCTCGAGGAGGGCTACCGGCGGCTCGGTGAGATACGCGGGGAAATCGACGGTGAGACGGAACGTGCCCGTCGGCGGTGTCTCGACCACCGGCGTGATCTCGAGATACTCGTTGTAGAAGAGCCGTATCCGTGTCTCGATCGGTATCTCCAGGACACCGGCCGTCTGGCTGTCGGGCTTGAAGACCCTGAAGCTCATCATCTCCGTGCCGAGGCCGATCGTGTAATCGAGATCGGCGCGGTAGGCGCGTGGGAATGTCTTGTCCGGATCGGTGAGGGGTGCGATATCGAGGGAATCAGTCCAATCCACTCCGTCGACCTCGAGCGCAACCCCCCCGATGGCCACGACATCACTCGCCGTGAACCGGAGGATCATCTCGTTGGTGCCGTTTCGCGCCCGCAGGGAATCCGGCGCGATCTCGACCCACCCTTCACCCCAGTCACCCTGGAGCTTCATCAACGGTGGTCCCGAATCGATCCGCAGCATCGGATCCCCGAGGGTGACATACCTGAAAACCTGCGTGAAACCGTAACTCCTCCTCAGGATATGCTCTATCTCCGCGTTGAGGAGCAATTCGCCGAAGATCCACCGGGCGCCGGTATACTCGTTACCCGGCGGCATCGAGTCGGCGGGCGGGCGGTGGAACATGACCTCGTGGAAGATCTCGCACAGCCGCGAATTGTCGCTGAGAAATTCGTACCCCGTACTCGCGTAGGTGGAAACCGAACCCGAGCGCGGTTTGAAGAGAAGCTGCTCGGTGATGCAGTCGCCGTTTTTCCCGTCTATCACGAGGCTGAGCTCGTTGACGCGGGCGAACTCGCTGATATGGCACCCGAAGGCGGTAAAGATGTTCGGGAGCGGCGTTCGCAGGCTGTCGAGATCCTCGAAGAGCGCCAGGGCGGCGAATGCCGCCTCGGTGGTGAGGGTCGACCGGTTCCCGTGCCCCTGGAAGGAGAGCAGTACCGCCCCTCCGTTCCACTTCCCCACGAGGTACGGCGTGAAATAGGTCCGCACGGAGTCCTGCGTACGGTTGTAGATCACCGCTCCGCCGTCGTTGTTCGGATTCTCGTGCGGCGTGTCCGTCCATGTAGACAGGTAGAGCCGCTGGAGATCGAATCCCCCGGGAAGCGCCGCTTCGATGCTGTCCCCGACAGTCGCCATACTCCGTTCGAATTCGTCCTCCCCGTACTTGTAGCGGTAGTTATTGAAAAGGCCCGACCAGGCATCGTCCGCCCAGAGGATCACCCGCCGCCGCCAGTACTCGTCGAATCCCGTCTCCTCGAATTTCCGCATCTTTATGAAGAGGGCACGCAGCTCAAATATCGCGCCGACCGGGAAGCGGCCGAGCATGACGTCTGGCTGCATGTATGCCTTGAGGAAATACGGATCGGCTGACGGTCCTCCCGCCGCATCCGGAGAAGGCGTGCCGGGGTGAGCGCCCGGTGGTGTCTCGTCGAGAAACGAGTAGTAGCGGTCCGTCGCCATTACTTCATTGTTGAAATCGCTGCTGATCACATTGTAGGCGAAGGTATACGGCGGTATGAAATCGGGCGGTGTCTTTTCGAACAGGCCCTTGTGGTCCTCGTTTCCATCACCGACGAGCAACACGAACTCGACGCCCCAGTGATCGACACCGTAGCTGATGAACCGCCTGATCGCATCGCAGTTCGGC
>DATKWS010000082.1:0-2543 GCA_035529435.1 Patescibacteria group bacterium | reverse complement strand
GGAACGCGGATGCGCGGCTCACGCGCCTATTTTTCCTCCGCCGTCAGTTTCAACGCCTCGAGCTGCCCGCGGAGCTCGGCGAGCTCGCGCTCGATACGGGCCAGATTCGCCTCTTCGGACGCCGCGCGCTCGGCGGCTACGTCGGATGCCGACAGCACCGGCCGGACCGTGGCGTCGGCGTCCGTGCCGGTGCCGCCGGCAAGCGTCGGATCCACGGTCCCGTACGCCGTCGGTATGTAGATGCAGGTCAGTTGTACGTCGTAAATGTCGATATCCCCGGTGTTCAACCTCCCGAGCAGGTAATACGTATGCATGCCCGACACGCTCTCCTGGAAGAGCCCATGGCATGTGATGGGCAAATCGTAGTATCCCGACGGCAGCCCGTTGTTGAGCCTCAACCATACATCCTGGTTGGAAGGAAACGCCCCCGATTCGTCGGAGACACCCAGATCGGCCGAGCTGAATGTTCCATTTGTATGATAGATCTCGGTCTGGCACGTCGCCACGACCATTACACACCCCGCGGCCGGTGTGGCTATACTCCGCGACGCGATGATCCCGATGGTAGCCCCCAGCGCCACGCCGCTCACGCCCTCGGCGTAGCTCGCGACACCGGCTTCGTTCTCGGTCTCGGCGCTCGATACGGAATTGATCGGCAGCTGCACGGAGGCGTTACCGATCGTCCCCGGGTTGAACGCCATCGAAGAGCTGCTCCCGTACATCGAAATGACGGGATCGCCCGTTCCGTTGTAATTTCCATCCACGCGGAACGCGGTGAAGCTCGGATCGCGCTTCACGTAGAAATAGCCGCCCTCACCGTTCGCGTCGTGGTCCAGTGCGACCGTCGAATTGCCGAGCTCGTCGTAAACTTCGAAATCACCGCCCAACGAGGTGGTGTACGCCCGGATCATCGGATTTACGACGCTGCTCCGGTATATCTCGAGCGAGCCGTCCTGCGTGCCGGTACCAATCTTGACGTCCCCGCCGACGTGGAGGTACGCGTCGGGCGCCGTCGTGTTGATGCCGAGGTAACCGCTGGCATCGAGGCGCATCCGCTCCAGATTGTTCGTCGCGAAGTAAATCGGATTCGAGGTCATCACGTTGAGAAGCATCGAGCCGCCCAGCGTCCCGGAGCAGATATGCGACAGGTTCGCCAGAGGAATGCTCCCGGCGGTCGTCCCGCCCGCCGAGGGTGCATACTTCGTGAGCATCAGGTAATCGGTCGATCCGCCGGTCGTCTTGAGCTCGAGATCCGATCTGCCGGTCGTGCTCACCGTCTCTATACGGAGTTGCTGCGTAGCGGAGCCCTTGACATGGACGTCTTCTTCCGGGGACATCGTGCCGATCCCGATCTGGGTGCCGTTGTTGTACAGGTTGCTCGTCGGATTCCAACTCGAGCCGTCGTGCCGCAGCGTCTGGCCGTTGCTTCCCGGAGGGAGCGAGCCGGACCCGCCGCCCGTGAACGACTGCCAGATCGAGCCGTTGTACCCCTCGAAATCGGTTCCCGTCCAGCGGATCGTCCCCACGTTGTTGTTCGCGGTCGTGCCGAGCCGGAGCGCACCCGCCACATCGAGCCGTTCCAGGGGAGCCGCGACACCGACGCCCAGGTTACCCGCGGGCGAGAGGTTGACGTGGTTGGTGCCGTCGATACGGATCCTGAAGTAGTCGTTCGTATCGAAGAGGGTCATCGCGCGGAGCGGTCCCCGCGCGTACCCGATGGCGGCGGTCGCCGTGGGTTCCGCGGCGTCCACGTAGATGCTCGCGTATCCCGAATTGTGCCCGTGATAGATGATCCCCACCTGCTTGTCGCTCGGGCCGACGATCGTCAGCGGGTATATGGGTGTCAATATACCGATGCCGACATTGCCGTTCGAGGTGAAGGTGTTCGCATCGCCGAACGTACCCTTCGCGGTGAAGGAGTATGCCGCTGCCGAAAGCTCGATGCGCGGGTTGAGCTCCGCCTCACCCTCAACGGAGATACCGAGATAGTAATGGGTGTTGAAGGGAAGATCGAGCGTCACGACAGATCCCAGCATCACGTCAAAGATGCCCTTTGTCACCTGGACGTTCGCCTGCGTCTCCTCCCAGAGGGGAGAGCCGCCCGAGGCTACGCTGTAGATTCGGAACGTGATCTCGTAGGGCCCGTCCGGGACCGCCGCCGCACCGGCATTGGTGAGCACCCCCTGGTAGTTGAGGACATCGGGGATCGCGGTGTTGCCGAACGAGACCAGCCCGGCAACCAGAATGACCATGAGCACGAGCGATCGAGCCATCGTTTCCTCCTTGCGTCTCTGCGGAGTCGATACATTGATTCGTTCCGCAGGTTTCCTTTCAAATGGTGTAAATCGCCTTCCCCTCCGGCAACGAACATGCTATCGCTATCCCGGTATTGCCGTCAATATCTACGTATCGCACAAATAGCTGTACAGAAGAAAAACGTCGCGAAACCGCCTTCCCACCCGGCACGCCGTCTGATACACTGGAACGGATCGATGGTGATTCGCTTCGGATGCACCAATACATGATTGCGAGGGGATCTCATG
>DATKWS010000081.1:0-3012 GCA_035529435.1 Patescibacteria group bacterium | reverse complement strand
GATGAACATCGTGTGGAGGCCCAGCTCGACCGTCTTGATCACGGCGCATTCTATGACGAGCGGGAATTCGCCGAGGTAGTGGGCATCCACGGAGTCGCTCTTTACCGCGGTGAGTCCCGTCGCGGCAAGCTTGTCCACGTCCCTCCCCGACACCTGCCCAAAGTAGGCCGTTTCGGCGGCGTACCTCCCGGGCGGCATATTCACCGTGAACGCCTGGCGTTTCATGATATTGCCGTGCGTGTACGTCGCCTCCCGGAGGGCGATCATCAGGCACGGCGGTTTCGAGCAGCAGACTCCCACCCAGGAAGCGGTCATCATGTTGGGTTTTCCCGCCGCATCGTACGAGCCGATCACCCAGACCGGCGAGGGGGGCGCGATCGTTTCAGCGCCGAGGGATTTCTTTTTGCTCATCATACCTCCTTCTCCCGTTGCCGGCACCGGCAGAAAGTAGAGTGCGATCGCTACGGCAACCGCAATGACCGTTCGATAACGCATCATGTCAAACCTCCTTGTTCGATTTGCAGTCCGTGGAGCGCTTGTCCGTTACGGTTTCAGAACAACCTTGGTGCAATCATCCCGTTTTTCGTCGAACATCCGGTATGCAGCAGGACCTTCCGCGAGCGGCAGGCGATGCGAGATGATGGATGTTATGTCGTGCTCCATCTTCTCGATGACGGGGATCAGGCGGTCCATGTAGTGCCGCGCCGGGCAGCGTCCGACCCGGTACGTGATATTTTTATCGTACGCCTCCGCCGGCGAGAACGGCATGTGCTTTTCCGTATGGACGCCGACGACGGCGATCGTACCGCCGGGACGCACCAACTCGTATGCGCTCCGTCCGGCCTCCGCGCTTCCTACGACATCGAGCACGGCATCGGCGCCCCTGCCGTCCGTCTCGTCCCGTACCGCCGCCGCGGCATCGAGCTCCCGGTAGTTCAGCGGAATCGCGCCGAATTGCCCGGCCAGATCGAGCCGGCGCTCGATTGAATCGACGGCGAATACCCGCTCCGCCCCGAGATGCCGGGCGCCCAGTATCGCCATGAGTCCCACCGGCCCGCACCCGATGACGGCGCAGACGCCGTCCGGTCCCGCCCCCGCCATCTCCGCGCAGAAGTACCCCGTCGGGAAGACATCACCGAGAAGGAGGGCCTCCTCGCGTGTCATCCTATCGGGGATCAGACGGAGCGTCGAATCGGCGAGAGGAACCCTCACATACTCCGCCTGTGCGCCGTGGAGGCCGGCGCCGCCGGCAACCCAACCGAACAGCTCACCGTGTATGCAGCGGCAGGTGAGACCCCGCCGGCAGAAGAAGCACTCGCCGCAGCTCGTCGTGAAAGGGCTCATGACCGGATCGCCCTTTTTGAAATTCGCAACATCCGGTCCCGGTTCGACGACGGTGCCGACGAACTCGTGTCCCATGACGGTCCCGATGTCGAGCCCCGTTTCACGCTCGTGGTAGATGTGCAGGTCGGATCCGCAGATCGCCGTCGAGGTCACCTCGACGATCGCATCGGTCGGTGCCATAATCCGCGGGTCGGGCACCGTCTCGTATTCGATACGCTCTTTGCCGTGAAATGTCAGTGCGTGCATCGATTACCTCTCTGACGTTTCTCTCCACCGTCACACGGTTCGGATGCAGAGGAGTGTTGAATATATCCGGTTGAACGTCAATAGGCATCATTGCACGTTTCAACGTAAAGGTTTTTTAAATGAGCCTGATACCACTTCAATCCTCGAGGCCTCAAAGAATAATTGACACGGCGGTGGGATCGGTGCACTCTCGAGACGTAATAAGCGGGCGCATCTCTATTGCCACAGGAGCCAACCGAGGAGGTGAGGAGCGATGACGAAACATACGATCATCGTGTTGATGGTGATGCTCTGCGTTATGCTGGTGGGTTGCCAGGGCGGCGAGAAGGCGGAGCAGGCAGGGACGGAGAAGACGGTCACGGAAAAGATACCCGCCGCCAGGGACATCGTCGATATCGCCGTTGCCGACGGACGCTTCACGACACTGGTGGCCGCCGTGAGAGCGGCCGATCTCGTGGAGATCCTCAAGGGTAAAGGCCCCTTCACCGTCTTTGCGCCGACCGATGACGCATTCGCCAAACTGCCCCCGGGTACCGTTGAGGCGCTTCTGGAGGATATTCCCAAGCTCAAGAATATTCTCCTCTACCATGTGGTGCCGGGAAAGGTCATGGCGGCCGACGTCGTGAAACTGGAATCGGCGGATACCGCGATGGGAAAACCGGTAAAGATCGAGGTCATGGGCGATCATGTGATGGTCAACAACGCACGGGTCATCATCACCGACATCGAAGCGTCGAACGGCGTGATCCACGTGATCGACACAGTAATCCTGCCGCCGGAAGAGTAGAATTATCTGGCGTCGATTGAGGAACGGAAAACGGTAACACCGTCGGGGCCGATCACGTGCGCCGTGTACTGCGCCGAGCGGGAATCGATCGGGGAAGCAACAACGGCAGCGAGGTGGGAAGCGGCGTCTATTTCTACGAGATGAAAAGCGGAAATTTCAGGAAAACGAGAAAGATGGTCGTACTCCGCTAGATTTCATGCAGGCACGGCGTTTGTCCCGTTTGTTGCCACCCGGGTGCGGGTACTGCAATTTTCTGTTAAGTTCCCCAGGGAAATCATATATAATCACTCCATTGAGCAATCATATCGTCCCCGTGCACTTCGTGCGCGAGATCCAAACATAGAATCCCTGCTCGGGAAAGCGGGATGGAAGTGATGACCGTCAGGCCGCCGTTGCGCTGTATCTTATGCCTTGTCGTTGCCGCTCTTGCTGTATTCGCGGCGGTCGGGTGCGATTCCGGCGATCCCGTGTCGGGTGATACGTCGAGTGAACGATGGACCTCCCTCGGGAATCCATTTCGCACCGACTACGTGCGTGCGGTCGCCGTCGATGATGCGCGCACGTTCTATATGGCGAATTACGAGGGTCTCTATACCTCGCGGGACGACGGCGGGACATGGGAAAAGACACTCGAC
>DATKWS010000080.1:0-9326 GCA_035529435.1 Patescibacteria group bacterium | reverse complement strand
TCCCTGCCCTGGGATGAGTCATGATCGTGTCATCCTGATGTCCCCGGATCGTTTCATCTTCTCGAGGAGCTCGCGGGCCTCCGCGGTGATATCACCGGGGATGCCGAATTCCGATTCGATCCGCGATTCGAGATTCGCGCGAATATTCTCGTTGATCCTGGCGTCGGCGCGCCGCAGGCGGAGATGGTGATTCCTGATGTAGAGGTGCCCGCTCGCGGTGAGCCTCGTGAGCTGGAGCGAGTTCATCATCGGCTGATCGAACGACTCCTGCCAGTACCGCATGAAGAGGAGTTGCGGAACGGGATTCGCCCGCACGCGGTAACGCCACTTCCGTTCACCCCCCGTTACCGTGAAGAGATCGTAGCGCGTGGCGCCCCGCGGCCTGAGCTCGACATTCCCGAATGATGTCGTCAACCGCACCGGCGCTCCGGAAAGCTCGACTGGTTCACCGAGGAGATACCCCGGATCGACGAGGTACTTCAGCCCGCCGATTTCGACTGCCAGGGCGCAGTGAACGTTCGGCCTCTTCATATCGGCCATCACGGGATAACACCGGTATCCCGTCTTCGCGAGGATCGACCCGAGACAGAATGTGAGGGAAAAGCATGTCCCGCCCGTATGATTCTCGATATATCCCGAGACGACTTCGATGGGGCTGCGGAGCCGTTCACCGGGACTCCCGGCCGTGAACTTGCGTATGATCTTCGTCAGGTTCTCGTACGGGATATTCGCGAAGCAGGAAATGATACCGCGCAGCATATCGAGATCGGGATCGCCCTCCGGCAGCTTGAAATGCGCATGAAAAAGCGTCCTCGCATCCCTGCCACCGGCCATCGATTCGACGCTCCGAGCGATTTCCGAAGAATCATTCGGCATATGCTTCACCTCATCATATTATCAATAAACATCTTACACGGACACCCCCGCACACGCGCCCGATGCATGATTATTATAACGCTCCATGGTTGACAAGAGCAAACCATTTACTATATATTAAACATCCCATTATAACGGATTCGATACGCCGGCGCACGTGCACCGGATGGTTGCGTTTCAAGGCTCCTGCGAGAGAGAGGGTTTCCAATGAAAAATGTCTCCTTCAAGAAGCTGAACATGGGCCCGCGGCGTGCAGTGTACTTTGAAATCCAGCCCGAGATCGAGAAGTTCGCGATCCCGGACGAGACGGTCGCGATGTACGAGGACTATGATCTCATCTACCGGACGCTCTGCGGCATCCTCTACAACTTCGTGCCGACGTCGGGGCATCCCGGGGGAAGCATCTCCTCCGGAAGGATCGTCGCCGGTGTTCTGTTCGATACGATGGATTACTGCATCGGCGATCCGGAATGCTCCGAAGCGGACCTCATCTCGTACGCGGCGGGGCACAAGGCGATGGGCCTGTACGCGATGTGGGCGCTCCGGAACGAGTGCGCACGCGCGGGAAAGCCGGAGATCCTCCCCGAGGAGAAATTCCAGTTACGCCTCGAGGATCTTCTCGGCTTCAGGAGAAACCCGACGCAGGAGACACCGCTCTTCAAGAAGTTCAAGGCAAAACCGCTGGACGGGCATCCGACGCCACAGACTCCGTTCATCAAGCTCTCGACCGGCGCGTCGGGAGTCGGTATCCCGTCGAGTTTCGGGCTCGGCTTCGGCGCAATGGACACCTTCGCCGGAAAGGCGCCGCTCGTGCACGTGATCGAGGGAGAGGGCGGCATGACGCCGGGACGCGTCTCCGAGGGCTTTGCCACCGCGGCCACCGCGCAGCTCTGGAATATCAAGTTGCACGTCGACTGGAACCAGGCCTCGATCGATTCCAACCATGTCTGCCGTGACGGCGAGAAGGCGGGCGAGTATGTCCAGTGGACGCCGTCCGAGTTCTGCTACCTGCACGATTGGAACGTGATCTTCGTCGAGGATGGCATGGATGTGCGGCAGGTACTCGCCGCTCAGAGACTCGCCAAGGAGAAAATCAACGACCAGCCGACCGCCGTTGTCTACCGCACGATCAAGGGCTGGCAGTACGGGATCGAGGGGCGCAAATCACACGGCGCGGGGCACAAGTTCTGCTCGGACGAGTATTACGGAACCCTGAAGCCGCTCGAGAAGCGCTTCGGCGTCGAGTTCCCCCGTTTCGACGGCGAGAAAAACCAGACCAACATCGAGCGGTACTTCTACGATACCCTGCTCGTGATCAGGAAGCTTCTCGAGGAGAATAAACCGGTCGCGGAGTTCTTCGCCGGCCGTCTCGCCGACGCGACCGACCGCCTGAAGAAACTCGATCGGAAAAAACGTAAAAACGTGCCGAACCTCGCAGTTGTGTACACTGACAAGATCAAGGCTGAGACGACCCCGGATGAGTGCAACTACAAACCGGGGGACTCCCAGACACTCCGCGCCGCCCTCGGCAACACGCTCCGCTACCTGAACAGGGAGACGAACGGCGCCTTCATCGGGGCCGCGGCCGATCTGCTCGATTCGACAAGCATCTCGAACCTTGCGAAGGATTTCCCTGCGGGCTTCTACAACGCCGTATCGAATCCCGAGGCCCGGCTCATCGCCTGTGGCGGCATCTGTGAAGACAACATGGGAGCGTTCATGGCGGGCATCGCTTCGTACGGCGCCAATATCGGCGCCGGTTCCTCGTACGGGGCATTCATAGCCGCCCTCCAGCACATCGCCGCACGCCTTCACGGGATCGGCCAGCAGGCGCGGCACTTCTACCTCGGCGAACCGTACCGCACCTTCATCATCGTGTGCGGCCACGCGGGGCTCAAGACCGGTGAGGACGGCCCCACGCACGCCGACCCGCAGGCGCTGCAGCTCCTCCAGGAAAACTTCCCGGCCGGTGTCATGATCACGCTCACGCCGTGGGATCCGAACGAGTTGTACCCGATGACGGTGGCGGGCCTCAAGAAACGACCGGCGGTTCTCGCCCCGTTCGTGACACGGCCCAACGAGAAGATCATAGACCGCGCCGCTATGAAGCTTCCCCCGGTGACCGAGGCGATCAAGGGGCTCTACGCCTTCCGCACGGCCGACCGTTCGAAGAAGCCGTACCACGGCACGATCGTCCTCCAGGGCAGCGGCATAACCAACACATTCGTTCAGGAGGTGCTGCCGCGCATCGACGAGGCGGGATTCAACATGAACGTCTTCTACGTCTCGAGCGCCGAGTTGTTCTCGATGCTCCCACCGGAGGAGCAGGAGAAGATCTTCCCCGAGGAGCTCGCGCGCGAGGCAATGGGTATGACCGGGCTGACCCTACCGACGATGTACCGCTGGATCCAGTCGCGCGAGGGACGGCGCCGCACCGTGCATGCGTTCATCCACGGACACTACCTGGGGAGCGGCCAGGCACACAAGGTATTCGAAGAGGCCGGTCTCCACGGCGAGGGGCAGTGGAAATCGATCAAGGAATACGCCGGCTGGATGGCGAAGAAAAACGCGTAGCGCTGCCGGCAATAGCCGCGTTTCTCATCGCAATACTCGCGGCGGTGGGCGTGCCGGGCACTCCCGGCGCGCCCGCGCCAGCGGGCCGGCCGGCCGCGCCCGAAACGATCAGCGTGATTCCCGTCGCCGAGCTCGCCCCCCTGCAGCCTTTCACCGCGTTCTACGGTGAACGTTCCGCGCTCGTGCACCGGAACGGAACGACATACTTCGCATACACGGACCGGCACTTCAACGTCTTCATGAAGACGTTCGACCATCGAACGGGAACACTCTCATCCCCGGCCTTCGTTGCACCCGGCTGGAACGATCACATAAATCCATCCGTTCTCATCGACCGCGAGGGATATCTGCACATCTTTTTCGGCGCGCGGCCGGATGCCGTCCACTACCTTCGCTCGCGGATACCGCTCGACTGGACCGGCTGGCGGGGTATCTACATCGAGGAGGTCGGCCGGAGCGCGACCTATCCGGTGCCGATCATCATCGGGGACAGGATTTTTCTCGTGTTCCGCGAGGGTGATTCGTACGGCGCCGAACTCTTTCTTGCGGTCAGGGATAGAACGGCACCGGTGAGCATGCCGGGCGCGTGGCGTCTCAGGAGGATCACGAAAAAATCGAGCATGTTCATACCGATGCCGCTCGGCGCATTCCTGATGGACGGCAGGGCATGTTTCATCTTCGATATGCGCGATGCCCTGATCAGCTATCCGATCACCGGGGTCTCCCCCTCGATCCGTGAGGGACTGGCGGTGATATGCACCCGTGACGGAAATTCATTCACGGATCTCGACGGGAATCCCGTCGGCATCCCCCTTGACTACGATGGAGACCGGCGGGCATTTCCCGTGGTGCTCGGAGACGGAGATTGCACGGCGGTCCGGGATCTGTCGGGGACCCAGGCGACCGCCCGGTTCGGCGATCTCGCCCTCGACGGTTCATTCATCGAATTCACGGTCCGGACGGCGAATTACACGGAAGCGGCGATAACGTTCGGAGACGACGCGAGCGTGTACGGCACCGTCCGCCTCACCCCCGACGGCTACCTCACGATGAGCAACGGTCCCTCGGTCGACACGACCGGCACCTACGAACCGATGGCCGAGCGCTCCGTGCGGCTCAAGCTCTACTGCTCCCAGCGGTGCTATCGCGCATGGGTCGACGGCGCCCTCGCCGGTCCGCCGCTGGCCTTGACGAATCCGCCCGGCGGTGAAGCCGTACCGGTCGTCGTGAACTGCGTCGACCTCTCCTCCACGGAGGCGATCGAGGGCTCCGTGCGCACCGGCCGTGAATACAAGCTCATCACCGCTTCCGCCTGTATCGATTCGGCGGGCGAACCCCACATCTTTTTTATCGACCGGCGGGATTCGTCGGGGGGGAGTTACTGGGCCCTGATGCACCGGCACGGCGGCGTGGTGCGTGAAATCGGGGATCCCTCGTACAGCAAGTACCACCCATCCTCGATCGCCATGGGCGGTCACCTGTACGTGGCGGTCGCCTACTTCGAGGGGGAAGGCCTGTATTACCAGAGCAATCATCTCTGCGAGAGCTCGAGGATCATGCTGCTCCGTACCGGCGACGGCACGAACTGGGACGGGGCGCGGATTTCGGGGGACGACGGCGGGCGGGTACACCCGATCCTGAAGCGCGTCACGGAGAGCGGTCCACTCGAGGTGATCTGGACGAGCATGGTGAACGAAGCGACCACCTATCTCACGTACGGATACGCGGGAGACATAGATACGCTGATCCCCGGAGCGATGGAGCCGACCGCACGCCTCTGGAACTTTCCCAATCCATTCAACGCGGCGACCACCATCGTCATCGATCTGCCCGGCCCCGCAATCGTTTCACTCGCCATCTACGACGCGAACGGGGCACTGGTGAAACGCTTGCTCGAGAGTGAATACGTGGGCGGCGATCCACTCGCCATCGTATGGTCCGGGGACGGCGACGACAACAATCCGGTCGCATCGGGCATCTATTTCTCCCATCTTACATCGTCCGGTGTCGATTGCACGCGAAAGCTCGTGCTCCTGCGCTGAGCGAGCGCGGCGACGGCATGCCGCAACAAATGGAGAAACTTTTTTCCACCGCCCGGTGTACTATTCAATGGGAGCGTGCGCGGATGTGAATCCGCCATGACACGCCGTATACGGCAATTGCGAAGGGCGCGCGGGGACGACGACGGCCGGTCCCCGCGAATACGGAGCCAGTGTATATAGATTGAGCGGGGCGCCGGTGTTGACGAGTATCTAGCCCTGACACTGTGGTCGACTCTCGGGCGCCCTGCTCACCGAAGAGATTGCGCGATGCTGCCGGCCGTGGCCGTCCCCCTTCATATAATTAAATGCTTCTTGATCTTTATTTCATCGGGCAACACTGGTATACTCCGCACCGTATAAAATCAAAAAGGAGGATTACCGTGAAAATCGACCGAATCGTTGTTGCCCTCGCCCTCGTAACCGTACTTGTACTGCCGGCCGTCATATACGCCCGGACCGCGGCAGCGGCCGATTCCCTCAGGCCGCTGACACCGCCGCTGCGGAGCGGGTTCTTCACGTACCGGTTCGTCGCCGATGTGGACGATGCGGCGGCGCTCTTCGTCAATCCGGCGGGGCTCGGTGCGGCGAAGCTCCCTTCATACCTCGTGAGCGGCACCTACGGATACGACCGGTTGACCGAGCTGACATCCTCCCTCTCGTTACCCGGGCTGGGGTTCGGGTACTCACGGTTCGACACGGAAGATTACAAAGCGAATTCGTACTTTCTCGGCCTGGCGGGTGAGATCGTGCACCATCTCAAGATCGGCACGACGCTGCGGTGGCACAACACCGATTTTCCCGGCCCGGACCGGTCGCCGTTCGCCGTCGATCTCGGATTTCTCCTGAGGCCTCACCGGTACCTCTCACTCGGCGGCGTCTGGAAGAATACCAACCGCCCGCGCTTTCTGGGAGGGCGCCTCGAGGATTCGTTCACCGGCGGCGTCTCGATACGCCCCCTCACCGAGCGCGCCACCCTCTCCGCCCAGGGGAACTTCGCCGATGGGGTAAAACCGGGGTGGATGGCCGGCGGCCGCCTGTCGATCGTGCCGGGGATCGAGTTCTTCGGCGCCTATATGCGCGATCTCTCACTGGGCGGGGACGATCCGTACGAGGAATGGACCGGCGGTATCGCCGTCGCGCTCGGATCATGGAATTTCCGGCCCTCGACACGATCGCGCGTCGAAGGGAACGCCGACTACAGCCGGAACAGCTTCGCCATCGAGAGGCGCGGCGCATTCGTCAGGGATGCCCTCCTTCACCGGAAGCGGCATGCCGAGGTCACCGTGAGCGGCGCCTTCCTCGACGAGGGGAGCGGTTTTACCCTGATGGGAAGCGAGGCGGGTGACCTGCACCGTATCCTGCGCGATCTCGAGAGCGTCCGTGCCGATAAGGACGTGACGGGACTCCTCCTCAAGATCGGATCGCTGAAGGGCGCCTTCATCGGTCCCGTTGACGGGAACCTCTACGAGATACGCGAGGCGGTGCGGCGGGTCAGGGAATCGGGCAAACCGGTGGTCGCCTATCTCAAGAACGACGCCACCGCCTCGGAGCTGTACCTCGCGTCCGCGGCCGATCGCGTCGTGGCGCCGTTCGAGGCCACCATCGGAATGCTCGGCGTCTCGCTCGAAATCAACCGGATGAAGCGGCTGTTCGCCAAGCTGGGGGTCGACTGGGATTTCTACACGGCGGGACGGTACAAGTCGACCTTTCACACCCCCTACACCGACACGACGACGGCGGCCCAGGAGGAGGAGCTCTACTCCCTCGTCAACGAATCGTACCGGCTCCTCATCGAGACGATCGCCGACGGGCGCGGAATCGACCGGTCGAGGATGCGCGAGCTGGCCGACGGGCGCATCTTCTCGCCGGACGACGCGGTCGCCGAGGGGCTCGTCGACGTGATCGGATGGGAGGAGACGGGAAAAGAGGAGCTCGGAAAACTCCTCGGCGCCGACGACCCCGAGAAGCTCGAAACGGCGCCGTTCACCCGGAGGCGGTACTGGGACGAACGCTGGACGCCGCCGCCGGCCGTCGCCATCGTGGGTGCGTACGGGAGCATCAAGCCCGGCACGAGCAAGCGGGGCTTTCTGACGGGCGACAGGACGATGGGCTCCGAAACGGTCGTGGATCAGCTCAAGGCCGCTTCCGCGTATCCCGGAGTCAAAGCGATCCTCTTCAGGATTGACAGTGGCGGCGGTTCGGCGCTTGCCAGCGACGAGATACTGAACGAGCTCAGGCGGATTCAGAAGGAACGGAAGATTCCGGTGATCATCTCGATGGGCAACGTCGCCGGCTCCGGCGGGTACTGGATATCGATGTACGGTGATGCGATATTCGCCGATCCCTTCACCATAACGGGAAGCATCGGCGTCGTGGCTGCGAAGCCCGTGATCCAGCGGCTGTACGAACGGATCGGTGTCACCAACGAGGTCTACAAGGCGGGCAAGTACGCCGACGCCTGGTCGGCGCGCCGCAACATGACGGATGAGGAGATGGAGCTCCTCGGCGCGCATATCGAGAGGATGTACGATTATTTCATCGAGAATGTCGCCGCCGGCCGCGGCATCGATCCCGACCGGGTGCGTGAGATCGCCGAGGGACGGATCTATTTCGGCACACAGGCGCTCGGCCTCGATCTCGTCGACCGCCTCGGCGGGTTGAAGGACGCCGTCGAGTACGCCGCCTCGCAGGCCGGGATCGCCGACGACTACCGCACGGTCTACTTCCGGGCGTTTCCACCCTTCTGGCACGGGCTGGATGACAGGTCACCGATCGGCATCGTCCGTGCGCTGCGGGTCTTTTTGGATCGCGGGGAAAACTGCTTCGACGAGACGCAGTACGTCTTTTAAAATTCGACGGCGCACCCGTATCACCAAAGTGTTCATGACGCGCACGCCGCATCACGTCTGTCCTCGAACCACTCGTACGCCGCGGGAATCACAAAGAGCGTAAAAAAGGTCGCCGAGATCAACCCGAAGATCACGACGGTTGCGAGGGGACGCTGGACCTCCGATCCTATGCCCCGTGCGAGGAGGAGGGGCAGCAACCCGAAGACGGTCGTCAGTGTCGTCATGAGAACCGGGCGCATGCGGAGCATCGCACCCTGGATAACCGCCTCCCTCAATCCGGTACCGCCTTCCACGAGCCGGTTTATACAACTCACGAGGACGACTCCGTTCTGCACGCCGATACCGAACAGCGCGATGAATCCGACCGCCGCCGGCACGGAGAGGTACTCCCGCATGAGCAGAAGCCCGAACACGCCGCCGGAGAGCGCCAGTGGCAACGTAAGAAAGATGAGCATCGCTTTCCGCAGCGACCCGAACGCCATGCTCAGGAGAAAAAAGACGAGAACGACCACGATCGGGACGATGAGCGACAATCGGGCCATCGCACGCTGCTGATTCTCGAACTGTCCTCCGTATTCCAGGGAGGTGCCCGGCGGGAGGGTGACCTTTTCCCCGACGATTGTCTTTATATCATCGACGACCGATCCGAGATCCCGCCCGCGCACGTTTCCCTGCACGATCCACCGGCGCTGGTTGTTTTCCCGGTTGATCTGGACGGGGCCGCTGACGCGCCTCACCCCGGCGACCTGCCGAAGGGGAACGAGCGTACCGTCCTCCGCGTGGACGAGGAGGTTTCGCACCGCCTCCGGATCGTCGCGATATTGTTCCTGGTACCGTACGTGGATGCCGAAGCGCCGTGTATTGAGATAGACGTGGTCTATCACCGCGCCGCCGATGGCGACCTCGACGTGCTCGAGTATTTCACCGACGTCGACACCGAAGCGCGCGCAGGCGTCCCGGTCGGCGATCACCTGGATCTGCGGTT
>DATKWS010000079.1:0-4921 GCA_035529435.1 Patescibacteria group bacterium | reverse complement strand
CGTACTGTGTTGTATCGTCATCGGCGCGGTCCATGACGCCGGCGCGATCGAGGGGCGCCTCATGCGCTCCCCCGACATACACGGCGATCGCGTGGTCTTCACCTACGAGGATGATCTCTGGTCGGCGCCGGCGGGCGGAGGGCTCGCCTCGCGCCTCACCTCCCACCCCGGCATCGAGAACCATGCATCGTTCTCTCCCGGTGGCGAATGGATCGCCTTCACGGGCAGTTACGATGGAGGGTACGATGTGTACGTCATCCCCACGGTGGGCGGCGAGCCGAGACGTCTCACCTATCATCCCGCGTACGATCGCGTCGTCGGGTGGACGCCCGACGGGGAGGCCGTGCTGTTCGTCTCGTTCAGAACGCTTCAGCAGGAGCTCTACCGCGTGGGCATGAGCGGCGGCTTTCCCGAAAAGATGCCGCTCGATCAGGTCTCGTACGCCTCACCCTCCCCCGACGGCGATGAAATCGCGATCAACCGCTTCAACTCCGACCGGATGAACTGGAAGGGGTACAAGGGCGGACAGCAGCAGGATATATGGATCGCCGACACCGGAGGGAAGCGGTTCGAAAGGATCACGGACTGGGAGGGGTACGACAACCAGCCGATGTGGCACGGCGGCCAGATCTATTTCAACTCGGACCGCGAGGACGGGCGGATGAATCTGTACGTGTACGATATCGGGAGCGATGCGACGCGGCGCTGCACCCATCACACGGAATGGGACGTCGAGTTTCCCGCCCTCGGCGAGGACCGGATCGTCTACGGCTGCGAGGGATACCTCTGGGTGTACGATATTCTCGCCGACCGGTCGGAGCGCCTCGTGATAGAGATCCCATCGGATCGCTGGCAGATGCGGGATATGTACATCAGCCCTGGTGGCTATCTCCAGGAGATCGGGCTCGGCCGGGATGGAAAAAAGTGCGTGGTGCAGGCCCGGGGGGACATCTACCTGCTCGACACGGAAAAGGAACGGGCCGTCAATATCACGAGGACGATGGGCTCGCGCGAGCTGCGACCGGCGCTTTCCCCGAAGGGCGACACGATCGCCTTCTTCTCCGACAGGAGCGGTGAGTACGAGCTCTACACCGCGCCGACGCGGCCGGACGGCGAATGGTCCCCGATCACGGCGGACACGAGGAGCTACTATTACGACATCCACTGGTCCCCCGACGGGTCGAAGCTCCTCTACGGCGACAAGGATTACGCGATATACGTCTCCGATGTCGGAACGCGGGAGACCAAGCGGATCGACAGGTGCCTCTACCAGAAGGACAACGAGATCTTCTGGGAGTGGAGCGATTACGGCTGGTCCCCCGACGGCAGGTGGATCGTCTACTCCACGGTCGACGAGAACCTGAACAGCAGCATCTTCCTCTACTCCCTCGAAACGGGCGAGATCCACCGCATCACCGACGACCGCTACGACGACTACAGCCCCTGTTTCGATCCGGAGGGAGCCTCTATCTACTTTCTCTCGCTGAGGAACTTCACCCCCGAGCTGGACTGGTTCATGGATAACAATATAAACACCGACATGTCGAAGGTCATGGTCGTACAGTTGAAAGCGGGAGAGCGTCCCCCCTTCCACGAGATAGAGGAAGATCCGGAGCAGCCCGGTGAACAGGCCGAAGCCGACACCACCGCGGTCCCGGCGGGCGACTCGATCCGTATCGATCTGGAAGGTATCGCCGACCGTGTATTCACCGTCCCGATAGAACCGGGGACGTATCGCATGCTCACCGCCTACAAGGGGCACATCGCGTACCTTTCCCGTGATGGTTACGGCTTTCCCGGCCTCCAGGAATTCCTCAATCCGAAGAGCGTGACGCACTACGACCTGCACATCTTCGACACGGAAAAGAAGGAGGACCGCACCGTCATCGAGGGGATCGGGTACTACAGCCTCTCGGGGGACGGATCCATGGCGGCCTACATCAGCGGTCTCTTATCGGGGGTCGTGAAAACGGACGGGCAGTCATCGGCCGGCGACGGCGCGTTGAAGTGGGGCGGTCTCCAGCACAAGGTGGACATTTTCCAGGAGTACCCGCAGATCTACCGCGACGTGTGGCGCCAGGTGCGGGACTTCTTCTACGACCCGCGGGTGCATGGAAAGGACTGGGACGGGATCTACGCGAAGTACCAAATACTGATCCCCTCCGTGGCGACACGCGCCGACATGAACTATATCATCGGCCACATGCTCGGCGAGCTTACCGCCTCGCACGAGTATATCATCGGCAGGGGCGGTCCGCCGCGGACGTTCTATTCCCGCACCAACGTGGGACTGCTCGGCGCGGATCTCGCGCCGGAACGGGAATCGGGCCGCTACCGCTTCAGCCACATCATCGAGGATTCGCGCTGGAACGAGGAAAGCCGCGGTCCCCTGCGCGATCCCCACATCGATATCAGGGAAGGCGATTACCTTCTCGCGATCGACGGCCGGGAGGTATCCTCGGAGGAGAATTACCTGAAGTACCTCGAAAACAGATCGGGGGACGAGATCACGATCACGGTCGGCCGGACGCCGGCACTCGAAGAAGGGACCACGTATCGCATCAAACCGATCGGCAGCGAATACTTCCTTCGTTACCACGAATGGGTCGAGCGCAACTACCGGACGGTTCGGAAGGAAACGAACGGCCGGGTCGGGTACATGCATCTCGCCGATATGGACGAGATCGGCATCAGGCAGTTCGAGCAGGCGTTCCGGGCCGAGCGGTACCGGGACGGCCTCATCATCGACGTCCGGCAGAACGGCGGGGGATTCGTCTCGTGGTTCATGATCGACAAGCTCGAGCGGGCGCTCACCTTCATGACCGTGACGCGGGATTTCGAACCGATGCGCTACCCCCACGGGGTCCACGCCGGTCCGATCGTGGTGCTCTGCGACGAGAACACGGGGAGCGACGGCGAGGTCTTCACGCAGCACTTCAAGGATCTCGGGCTCGGCATGGTGGTCGGAAAACCGACCTGGGGAGGGCTGATCGGCATCATCAACATGATACCCCTCACCGACGGCGGGATGGTCACCCAGTCGAATGTGGGATTCGCGAACCTCGCGGGCGAATGGATCGTCGAGAACAGGGGAGCGATCCCCGATATCATCGTCGACAACGACCCCGCGGAGGTCGTGCGCGGCAGGGACCAGCAGCTCAAGGAGGCAATCCGTCTCATCGGGGACCTGTTGCGGGATGACCCGCCGCCGAAATTGACGCCGCCGGCATTCCCGGAGAAATAGAACGCGCGGGCCGGCGCCCGCCGGAACCGGTCCCCGGCACGGAGCGGGCCGGCGCACAACACGGAAAGGCGACGCATGAATGAGAAAAAACAGGTAGCCCTGCCGGAGAATGCGTTCAGGGAATTGAAGCCGGGAGAGCGGTACGAGCCGATCATTCCGGCGGAGCGCGCCGTACCGGAGGCGACGCCGCGTTCGTTCGTGATCGGCATTGTCATGAACATCGTCTTCTCGATGTCGGCCGCCTACATCGCACTCAAGCTGGGACAGGGGATAGAGACGGCGATCCCGATCGCCATTCTCGCCGTCGGCATCTCCGCCGCGATGAAACGGCGGAGCACGATGCTCGAGAACGTGAACGTCATGGCCTTCGGGGCCACCTCGGGGATCATCGTGGGGGGGGCCGTCTTCACCCTGCCGGCGCTGTTCGTCCTGGGGATCGATCACCTCTCGAGCCTCTTCCAGCTTTTCTTTGTCGCCTTCTTCGGGGCGACGCTCGGCGTGCTCTTCCTGATACCGTTCCGCCGGTACTTCGTCGAGGACATGCACGGCAAGCTCCCCTTCCCCGAGGCGACCGCAACAACGGAGATCCTCGTGACCGGGGAGAAGGGCGGGCAGAACGCGAAGCTCCTCGGCCTGGCGATGCTGGTCGCCGGCGTCTACGATTTTCTCATCATATCGCTCCACCTCTGGCGGGAGAATTTCACCACCGCCCTCGTGACCCCGCTCGCCGCGCTGACCGACCGTGTGAAGCTCGTCTTCAGCATGAATACGAGCGCCGCCATCGCCGGCCTCGGCTACCTGATCGGCGTCCGGTACGCCTCCATCATCTTCGCCGGATCGATGCTCTCGTGGTTCGTGCTGGTGCCGCTCTTCGCGCACCTCTCACCCGGTGCCGCCGGCGCCGAAGGGAGCACCCCGCTCGCCGCGCCGGGCGCCGAGGATATCTTCTACGACCATGTCCGCTACATCGGGATCGGCGGGATCTTCGTGGCGGGCCTCATCGGGATACTGAAGCTCTCCCGCGTCATCGTGGGCGCCCTCGGCCGCGGCATACGCGACCTCGCCGCATCGCGCCGGACCCACGCCGGCGAAAAGGGGCTGGCGCGTACCGATACGGACATACCGATGTCGGTCGTCACCGCCCTCGTCATCGTGGTCGCCGTCCTGCTCTGGATCTACTTCCGGTTCTCCGTGCTGCGCGGGCTCGAGAATCCGGCGATGCTGAGCTTTCTCGCGCTCGCCGTGACCATGATCATCTCGTTCCTCTTCGCGAGCGTTTCGGCCCGCGCCGTCGCCATGATCGGCGTCACGCCGATATCGGGGATGACCTTGATGACGCTCGTCGTCGCCTCGCTGATCATGATACGGGCCGGGCTGAGCGGCGAGCTCGGCATGCTTGCCGTGCTTCTCATCGGCGGGATCGTGTGCACCGCCCTCTCGACCACGGCGACGCTCGTGACGGAGTTCAAGGTCGGGTACTGGATCGGTGCGACGCCCCGGAAGATACAGTGGAGCAATATCATCGGATCGGCGCTCGCCGCAGTGGTCGTGAGTCTCGTGATCATCCTGCTCGACAGCGTATACGGCTTCACGCCGGGACCCGACCACCCGAATCCGCTCCCCGCGCCGCAGCCCAACGCGATGGCCGCGGTCCTGCGGAGCCTGATGGGCACAACC
>DATKWS010000078.1:0-6319 GCA_035529435.1 Patescibacteria group bacterium | reverse complement strand
AGGCGAACAGCCCTGCTGGTCGCCCGATGGAAGCAGGATTGCGTACGTGTGCCGCAGACCGCAGGAATATTGTTCCGAGCACGGCACCATCTGGGTCATGAACGCCGACGGGAGCGATGCACGGCAGATCACCGTCTCGCCCGTGCCGGAATAGTACTGATCATCATTCCCACGGATGTGATGTGAAGGACCGTATCGTCACGGTACGGTTTCACACCTCGACGCCGTGACCGATCGATGATTCGATCGCCGTCTCCAGCTCGACGATCCGCTCGGCCCACTCCGCGTCGAGCGGAAGGGTACGCGATTGCTTCAGGACGTCGATCGCATCGCGCGGGTTGTTCATGGCGCCGTTCAGCAGCTTCGCCAGCGCGATCGACGCTTTGGCCGATACCTCCGGCGTCGACCCGCCCGCGATGACGGCGCGGTATATATCGTGCGCCGATCCGTAGTCGTTCTGGTCGGCGAACCATTTGCCCACGCGGAGGAGGAACTGCGGATTGACGCTGATCCGCTCCGGACCGTGCACGATCTCCATCGCCAGGTTTCCGGCCTCCTCGAAACGCGACTTGAGGAGCAGGCCCTTCAGTACCATCTCGGCGAGGTTCCGGTACTCGTCGATCATTCCCCGCGTCTTGTAGATCATCGCTATGTCCAGGATCGTATCGTAGTCGTCGGGACGGGATCGTACGAGCCCGGTGAAGATGGACAGCGCCCGGTCGGTTTCTCCCCGGTCCATCATCTCGCATGCCTTCTCGAAGCGGGGATCCTTGCGGACGCCCGCGTCCACGTGCTTGCGCTGGAGCATCGGCGCGAGGTGCCGCTCCTCGAAATCGGTCGCGCGGAATACGAGGGCCGTAACGACACCCATGACGTATCCCGCGATGTGCGCAAGGTAGGCGACGTCGGAACCGCCCATGAAGCCCGACATGTATTTCAGCGCCACCTGCTCGGCGAACCAGAACGGCAAGAAGACGAAGGCGGGGAGGCAGAAGGTGCCCCAGAACGGTCTGAAGAAGAACAGGAAGAAGTAGAAGAATTTTATCCTCGTCCAGAAATGCCTGATGGTGAATGCGCCCATCGCGGTGGCGATCGCACCGGATGCGCCGATGAGCGGGATCACCGAGTTCGTGTCCTGGAGGCAGTGGGCCAGCCCCGCGAGAGCGCCTCCTGCGAGGTAGAACAGGAGAAACGGGATCCGCCCCCAACTGTCCTCGAGCAGGCAGCCGACGACCCAGAGAAAGATCATGTTGCCGACGAGATGCATGATGCCGCTGTGGATGAAAAGATGGGTGAAGAAGGTGTAAATGTGATTCATCCTGCTCGGCACGAGACC
Source organism: Patescibacteria group bacterium (assembly GCA_035529435.1). Taxonomy (GTDB): domain Bacteria; phylum Krumholzibacteriota; class Krumholzibacteriia; order Krumholzibacteriales; family Krumholzibacteriaceae; genus DATKWS01. The sequence goes on along the minus strand of DATKWS010000078.1, from coordinate 4,983 downwards.
GAGCACCTGAACGACATTCCCCTCGAGTATCTTGTCCTCTTTCGCCTTGAGCCGTTTCCATTCGGCGAATGCGTCGTACGTGCCGTCGAAGGAGCCGGCATAGTGCTCCTCCGTTCGCGCGATCAGCTCCTCCTCGAATTGTTCAAGATCGTTCGGATCGAATCCCGCCGCGCCCATCGCCTCCATGATGTACATCTGGAGATCGTAGTAGTCCTCGGCGGTTTCGATCTTGCCGAAGGCATTATCGACAGAGCCGTCGAGGTAGCCGACATATTCACCGTCGTCCCGGTGGTCTGCGATGTAGAGGCTCACCTCGCGGGCGTACAGCTCTCTCTGCGTCTCGAAGAGGGCCTTCTGTGATTGGTGCGCGATCGGGAAGGTGAGGATCGCGACGATTATGTTCGCCACTATCAGCCCGATCGTCATCGTGGGTTTCAAGGCGAGCGATCCCTTTGTTCCTATCGGTATGATCATCATGGCAATGGTCTCCGTCGGGTGGTGAGACGGGCACCCGTTGCATTTGTGCACGTTCCAGGGCTGCTTTTCATGATTTCGAGCCCCGCAGTAAAGATGTAACCAATTAATATATTTAGTATTATGAGAATACTCCTCTATTGCTGCCGTATGGGGGGTGTCATGTGCAAAAACGGTTCCAGATTTCCCGGTAAGTGTGCGCGGCCCGGCCGCCGCGCGCGGGGGGACGGCGATCAGGCGGGGTATATACAAATGTATTGAATCATGGGCGATTTTATGCTACAATATGGCGTCGAGAGAACAATGCGCTCTCGTCTCACTAGGGGAGGTGGATCATGTGCAATCCGTTGCATGGGCACGGGTCGCATAGGGATGGGTGTGAGCATCTTATCAGCATCATCATTGTAGCCTCATTGCTCATATCGGTATTCAGTCCCATTGCGACAATGGCGGATCCGGATCCGTGTCTCGTCGTCTATCCGGATGTTCCCTGCGTGTACCACTACGATGTGACCGAGTACTATACCGTCGGACCCGGCCACCCGCTGTACGATCCGGTGTATGATCGGGGTGGTGCGGTGCTGCTCGAGGTCGGCACCGATGAAATCGATGAGAGTATTTACCAGGCCCCCTATCTGACCGGATTCGAACCGTCCGTCGACGGCAACGACGGGTATGTCTTCACCGGTACGTATTTCGGCATCATCATCGATGGATTCTCGAACGAACCGACGACGTACGAGAATATCCTTGTTGTGTTCGATCAATTCGCACCGTCCTCCTGCGCTCCCCATATCACGGTGGAAGGGGTTCCGCTGGAGGTGTACGTCTACGCGGCCGGGAATCTCGCAGTCATGACTCCCACGCCGGGCGGGAACAACTATTCCGATACGATGATACTCGACATCGGCTGGTGGGGATGTTACGGCGTTCACATCTGGGCTTTCGCCGATGAGAACCACAACGGGATCTTGGACGGCGGCGAGTGCTTTACCGCCTATTCCCACGATGCAATGGTTCCCGCTGAAGGAAAGACGTGGGGCTGGATCAAATCAATCCGGCAGTGAACGCCGCGTACAGGCCGATCATCTCTTCAGACCGGCGAGCCTGTGCGCCGCCCGGAGCGGCTCGGGAATGCGGTACCGCGTCGTGCAGGCGAGCGTGATACGCACTGCGTTTCGCAGATCGATACGGTGCCCCACCGAGACATAGACCGGCCTCGTGCGGTCCCGCGTGCGTACGACCGCGCCGATCGTTCTGCCGCTCCTGTCCGTGATCGGGGAGCGGTCCCCCTTCAGGGGGCCCGGTTCGGTGAATTCGCCGAAGAGGGGTGATTTTGCGCACCCGATCGCCGGCAAATCGAGTGCGATCCCGAAGTGGCTTGCGAGCCCGAGCCCGCGGGGATGGGCGATGCCCTGCCCGTCGCAGAGCACGATATCCGGTGTCGCGCGCAGACCGCGCCACGCCGCGAGGAGCCCCGGTATCTCCCTGAAGGACAGCAACCCGGGGATGTAGGGGAAGGTGCACGGGGCCTCGTGGGAGATCGATTCGACGATCTCGAGGGCGGGGTACGTGCAGATGACGATTGCCGCCCGAAGCGTGTCCCTGCGGGGAAAGTGAACGTCCGTGCCCGCCACGAGGCGGACGGCGCGCCCGTCCCACCGCCTGAGCACCTTTCCGCTCAGCTCCTTCTGGATCGCGATCCCCTCGGCGGGGCTGACATGCCAGTTGTGCCGTTTCATCGCGAATGCATTCCCGCCGGTGACAGGAGCCGCCCCTCTCCCGGCGTGGATTACGGGCGCCTATGCAAGCTCGATCTCCTCGTCGGGGACCGGCAGGTGGACGGGGAAGCCCTTTTCCGCCAGGAGATCGTACAATTTCTCCGATTGATCCTCGTCCCCGTGGACGACGAAGATCCGCTTGACCGTTTTTTTCAGCGGCTTCACGAAATCGAACAGCTCGTTTCTGTCCGCATGGGCGCTGAAGGCGTTGAGTACGGCGACCTGCGCCCGGAGCCGGTGTTTGGCGCCGAAGATCTTCACCTCGTCGTGTTTCTCGACGATGCGCCGCCCGAGTGTGTTTTTCGCCATGTAACCCACGACGAGGACCGTGTTGTTCGGATCACCGATGTTGTTCTTGAGGTGGTGCAGTATCCGCCCCGCCTCGCACATACCCGACGCCGATATGATGATCATCGGACCGCGTCTCTCGTTGAGGCGCTTCGATTCATCGACGTCCTTGATGTAGGTGAAACGGTTGCACCCGAGCGGATCGGCGCCGGAGAGGAACAGGCGGTTCATCTCCTCGTTGTAACACTCGGGGTGCCGGAGGAACACCTCCGTTATGTTGACGGCGAGAGGGCTGTCGACATAGATCGGAATCTCGGTCATGCGGTTCTCCGCGATGAGCTGGTTGAGGTAGTACGCAACGAGCTGCGTGCGCTCCAGGGCGAACGAGGGAATGATGATCTTTCCGCCCCGTTCGATCGTGCCGTTCACGATATCGGCCAGCTTGTCCTTCATCTCGTCGGCCGATGAATGCACCCTTCCGCCGTAGGTGCTCTCGAGGAACAGGTAATCGATGCCGGGCGGTGTTTCCGGGTCCTTGAGGATCGGCATGTCATCCCGTCCCAGGTCCACCGCGTAGGCGATGCGTACCGGCTCGCCGCCGCTCTGCATCTCGATGAGGGGGATCGCCGAGCCGAGGACGTGTCCCGCGTCGTAGAAGGTGACCGACGCCCCGTCGGCGATATTGACCCTCTGATCGTAGGGATGTCCCGAGAAGAATTCGAGAGACCTGTCCGCATCTTCCCGCGTGTAGAGGGGCATTCGCGCCGGCAGCCCCTTGCGCTTGTGAATCTTGTTCACGTACTTGATGTCCTCTTCCTGGATATGGCCGCTGTCCGGAAGCATTGCGGTGCAGAGGTCCCTCGTCGCATCGGTGGTGACGATCCTGCCCCGGAATCCCTTCTTCACGAGACTCGGGATGTTGCCGCTGTGGTCGATGTGCGCGTGCGAGAGGATGAGGGCGTCGATCCCGTCCGGCTCGAACGAGAATGTCGAGTTGCGCTCGAACGACTCGTCCCGCCGGCCCTGGAACAGCCCGCAGTCGACAAGCACCTTCGTATGGTCATTCGCTATGAGATGCTTCGATCCCGTAACCGTTCTGACGCCGCCCATGAACTTGATCCGGATTCCCATGCTGCTCCTTTCCGGCTTTTCCTGAAACCGATGCGAGCACCGGCGCCGCCGCACGATACCGCGGGCACGCCGTCACAGGTACGTTTCGAGCACGACGGTGACCTGCATCATCTCCCCGCCGCGCCTGATCTCGAGCCTGCGCTCGGTGCCGTCCTCCGCCTCGAACAGCGCCGTGATCTCCTCGAGGCTTTCGAAGCCCGCCGCACCCGCACCATCGATGCCCAGGATCTCGTCACCCACGCGGATTCCCGCACGGTCGGCGGGAGTACCGGGTATGACGAGGTACACGCGGACGCCGGCGCTGTCGCTCCGTGCGAGCATCAGCCCGCTTTTGTCCCTGAATGCGGGTTCCCCGAAGCGGCCGTTTCGCTCGAGGAGGACCCGCTGGTCGTCGTAATCGAATGTAACGGTGAAATTCGCGAGTATGTCGTTCCCGATGATCCCGCTGATCCCCTCGAAAGCGCCGATTCCCTGCGTGCCGGTGGAGAGGGCCAGGACGGGTTCCCTGAGCACGACGCCGCCGATCTCGAGGGAATCGAAACGGGCCAGTGAAGCCGATTCCTCGCCGCCGGCGCCGAGTATCGATATCTCGAGTATCTTCCGTCCCTCGGTCAGCCGGTTCTCCTCGACGAACGCGCGCTGAAGCATCGACTGGTTCGCCCCCGTGTCAATCAGGAATGTGCCGGCGCAGGTGTCCTCGAACGTGCCGCGTGCCGCGAAGATGTTGTGCACGAGGGGGGCCTCGAGAACGACCGCCGTGTCGGGTGGTGAGAACGAATCGGGCTCGAAAAAGGAAATGAGGGATCGTTCATAGTCGATTCGGGTCACGAACCGGCTGAGGAAATCGTATCCCAGGATGCCGCCCACCTCGATGTCGGAGAACCGGCTCGTGAGCTCCGAGATCGGGTATGAAATCCCCGTCTGGCCGGAGAATGCGATCCCCTCGAGCTCGAATGGAGGGATGCGGACGATCTGGAAGTCCGCCATACCGCCGGCACCGGCCCCCGGCATGGTACCGCCCCGTTCCAGGTCCAGCTCGGCCGCGAGGCGGGAATCGATGACCGTCATTCCCGCGCCGGAGTCGAGCATGAACCACCGCTCGGTGACCGCCTCTCCGAGCTTCACGGGAAGGTAGATATGGCGGTTCCTGTACAGAAAGGGGATCTCCTCGGAGGAATGTCCCCCGGTGAAGCGGTAGTCTTTGACATCCTGCGCGGGCGGAACGAAAATGATAGGATCTATCGCGGCATTCGGGACGATCGTCAGGGCGCGGCTCTCGATCGTCTGGTTGACCGCCATCTGCTGCGTT
>DATKWS010000077.1:0-3063 GCA_035529435.1 Patescibacteria group bacterium | reverse complement strand
GAGCTCCTCCTTGTACTTCTTGTAGAGTTCGAGGTCCGAGGGGGAGACGAAGCGGTTCCGGTACGGGTTGGTCGCGAGGGACTGCTTCTCGTCAACGGCGCGAATGAGCTTCTCTTTCGCGTCGATCTTCGCGCGGAGCTTCTCGGCCTGCATGGCGTCGTCGTCCTCCGGGATCGCCGGCAGATCCGGCGTATCCACGTTCGACGGCCTCGGGGAAAAAGACGGGCCCGGTGGCGAGGAGGGGGCGCCCATCGTGGAAAGGGACGGCTGCCCGGCCGCGGGCGGGGTTTTCTGGATCTCGCGGGCCTTCCCCCTGTGTTTCGCCGGGATGGTCGAGAGATCGTCGGTGAAGTGGACCCCGCCGCTTTCGTCCTCCCACCGGTAGATGTCGGCGAGCGAGGGGTTGACGGACGCGAGGGTGAGGACGAGAGTCGCCACGGCCGGCAGGAGGACCGCGCACATCGCTTTCAATCCCGGATTTCGTCGTTTCATGGGTTGATAGTACAATATCCGATCGTGCGTGGACAATGCCGGGAGCGCTGTGCGAGGCCCCCCGACTCGCCGGGGTGGACAACAAGAATTTTTCGGAGAAGATGCGGCGCCTTGGCGTCAGCCTCGAGGCGTTTATAGAGTACCCCCCAATCCGATTTCGATTACGTAATATGCATTACAAAATTGGTATCACTTATCGAAAACCTTCCTTTCAGTAACACTTTTTTTATTATAAGATAAATATTAAAAATCGCCCCATTACATCCCTCAAATTCGTTGATCCGTACGCCAAAACGCATGGCACGCAACATGAATACAAAATGTATGAAAGCGACGGTACCGAAAAATCCGATAAAGCGTCGACAGGGGAGACAGTGCCGATGAAGTGGCCCACAGCGATGAGAATGCTCCTTGGAGGGTTCGCCGCGGCAATTCTTCTTGCCGGGTGCGGGGGCGGAGGGGACACGGCTCAAAGCCAGGGACCGGCGCCGTCCGGCCCTGTTTCCGTGCTGACATGGACCCCTCCATTGACATATAATGACAACCTGGCCCTGGTTCCGGAGCGGGATCTCGATTATTACGAGATCTACGTCCGGCAGGATCCGAACTTCACCGACAGCGACCTCCCTGCGATCCAGGTCGCGGCCGTGGTGGAAACCGTTGCCCCGGACGGGCTGACCGTCGTGCAGTCGCTGGCAAGGGAGTTCACTCTCGAGTTGATCCCGTCGTTGCCGGCGAGCAGTCAACTGTACATATCGATGAGAGCGGTGGGGATCGATCGGCAGAAATCGGCGTTCATGGCTCCGCTCCTCTGGAACCGCTCGTAAGCATCTAGATCGGTGACCATGAGAAAATTCGGTCCGTATCTCCTCTCGATCGGAATCCTCGCGGCACTCACGCTTCCCGCGTTCGCGGAACCGCGAACGATCTCATGGGGCCCGGTCACCACCTACACGGACGGGACGCCGATCGAGGCCGGGAAGACGGTCACTTACTCGTCGTACTGGACGACGGATCCCGGGCTCGGATCCCTCCGAACCATCGCCACTTCCCTCGCCACGACCTCCGCGACGTTCGATCCCGGCGTTCAAGGGATGACCCGCGGCGGGACCGTCTACTTCACCATGAAGACCCGTCTGAACACCGGTGAGGAGTCGGCGCTCTCCCCGGCCTACGCGTGGGTCGTTCCAGCCGGCACACCGCCTGCCGTCGTGCTCAGCAGCATCGCGGTGAGTGGCCCGTCGTCGGTGAACGAAGGCGGGACCGGTACGTACACGGCGACGGCGGCCTGGAGCGACGGCACGAACACATCGGTGACCCCGGCCTGGAGCGTGTCCCCGGCGACGTACGCCTCGATCAGCCAGGGCGGCGTCCTGACGACGCTGGCGGTGACGGCGAACCAGACGGCGACCGTGACGGCGAGCTACACCAGCGGCGGCGTGACGAGGACGGCGACGCGCTCCGTGACCATCGTGAACGTTTCGGCGACGCTCAGCAGCATCGCGGTGAGTGGCCCGTCGTCGGTGAACGAAGGCGGGACCGGTACGTACACGGCGACGGCGGCCTGGAGCGACGGCACGAACACATCAGTGACCCCGGCCTGGAGCGTGTCCCCGGCGACGTACGCCTCGATCAGCCAGGGCGGCGTCCTGACGACGCTGGCGGTGACGGCGAACCAGACGGCGACCGTGACGGCGAGCTACAGCAGCGGCGGCGTGACGAGGACGGCGACGCGCTCCGTGACCATCGTGAACGTTTCGGCGACGACTCCGGCGGCGGCGAAGAATATCGGGATCACGGGTCCGATCTCATCGGGAACCACGATGTTGTGGCGCCTCGCCTGGGACCCGGTCACAACCTACGAGAATGGCGCACCCATCGAATCGGGGCGCACCGTCCGCTACACGGCGTATTGGACAGACGACCCGGCGCTCTCTCCCGCGTCGTTGCGGATTCTGGCCTCGTCGATACCCGCGACCATGGTGGAATTCGATCCTCTCGCCAATCCGATGGTGGAAAATCAGGTTATCTACCTGACCGTCCAGAGCATCCTCGACACCGGTGATCCGTCCTCCCTTGCGGCCAGCATCACATGGGTTGTAGCGAACACCGGTCCCGCACCGCCCGCGGGGGGGATGATCATCAAAAAGTAGAGAAGGGCCAGGAAACCAGACAAAAATCCTTTGCATTGGCAAATGTGCAAAACTATACGGAAACCCTCCGGAACTTCACACCTTCCCCCGAAGAAATAACTCTGTAAGTTATCGGGAATATGTTTTATTCTTTCCTGACGATTAATCAAAACATTGGTTTGCGGTGGGCGCGGCGCTTGCCGTATATTATCTGGATTCCGCTCATGGAGCCTTCATGCCGCTGCTTCGGATCGACGACATCAATCTCTCCTTCGGTGGGGTGAAGGCGATCAACGGGGTCTCGATCAACGTGGAGAAGGGGAGCATCCACGCGATCATCGGACCCAACGGCGCCGGGAAGACCTCGATCTTCAACTGCATCTCGAGCGTCTACAAGCCCCAGCGCGGGGCGGTCTACTTCGAGGACCGGAAGGTCACC
>DATKWS010000076.1:0-3770 GCA_035529435.1 Patescibacteria group bacterium | reverse complement strand
CCAGGGATTCGTGCTGTTCGCCTTGTCGAAGAAGTCCGCGGGTTTGTAGCGGTTGCTGAACGATCCCATCAGGACATGGATGCCCGCGTTCGATCCGTTCCAGAGGTTCGCCGCCGCGGTGTTCCGCTGCGCATTGTCCGGGACGTCCGTTAAGAACAAGTGATGTCGGCTTGCCCAGGGAGGCAGTGCGGCTTCGACTGCCCCGGCCGCCGCGCGCGCGATCGCGCCGTCCCCCGCGTACTCGTAATCCCGATCGCATACGTAGAATGCGACGGCGGTGGCTCCGGAGTCGGACGGAGAGATCGCCCACAGCTTGCAGGCATACCCGGCGACCTGCTCCGGGTTAGTAAACGGCAGGCATCCCCAGGGAACATCGGGAATATCGTCGCCGTCCACGTCCGCGTACCGGCCGAGATATGGAACGTAGGGAAGGGTGAAGGCGGTGTTCTGCCGGCGGGGGAGCGTATCGGGCTCGTACCACGCCGGGATCAGGTCGTGAGCGGGCTGGCCGCCGGTTGGAAATCCGGTCGCGAGGTAGTCGGCATGGATATCTTCCCATGACGCCGGCCACCACTCGGCGCCTTCCTTGTCCATATCGAACTGAACGTAATCATTGGCGTCTCCGACGAGGAGCAGGCAGTTCACCCCATTGTCGATAGAATCCACAATCGAGGCGTGGAGCTGCGTCCGCCGTAGATTGGGATCAGGATCGAATCCATCGACAGTAAGGAGAGAGACCTCTGCGCCGTGGATGCTCCAGTAGTCCGCGATGCCGTCCGAGCACTCGCCGGCGAGCGCCTCCGTGGTGACGATGAGAAGCGTATCGGTTGAATTGGTGTGCTCTCCCGGCTGCAGCGATGCGAGAAGATCTACCCGGCACCCGGCGATTATGGAATGCAGGGCTTCGAGTGACGGTGGCTCCGCAGCAACGGGGGAGGCGGGGGGAGAATCCACGGCGAAGCCGTGAATGAGCGCCCCGCCGTCCTTCTCGATTTCGACAAGCCGGTAGAGTGCATACGGGCCGACCCTAACGGCGTGGTCGCCGACCGACGGCGGCGCCTCAGCCGCCGTTTGCCAGTGAACGCCGAGTTGGGGAGCTCCCTCCACGACGTAGCGCTCCGTCTCGTACCGGCTCGTGACGCGCCATCGTGCAACGCCGCCGGAGACGGAGAAGCCGTAGACGGTCGCCGCCGGATTGCCGAAGTCGAACAGCTGCCAGTCCCCGTTCGTGACGGTGAATACCCAGTTAGTATTCGTAGCCTGGCATTGGACGGCGGCCAGATCGATCGTCCTGTAGTTCGGATTCTCGAGCCATGATATGAGGCAGTTGAAGCTCGTTATGAGCTGCGCATTCGTCACGCCTCCTGAGCCCGCGACCTTGCAGCTCGCGTTGAAATCACCCGCCGCATCACCGTAGCAGGTGGAGATGAAGGCAACGCTGCATTCGCTCGGCGAGTTGTCGGTATACACCGGCGTCAAACCGAGTGAATAGTAGCTATCCCGAGGGATAACCACAAGATCCTCGGCGTCAAAGTACAGCCATTCGATGAGTTCGTTCTTCTTGTTGACTGCCTGCTGATAGGTCGCAAAGGTCTCACCGCTGGTTTCCCCGTCCTCATTGCCATGACCGCCGTACTCGAGGATGCCGTAGCCGCCGGTCTCGAGATATGAACCGATCTCCTCCATGGTCACATCGCCCAGCCCCTCACCTTCGCGGCTTTGAAGGAAGGTATAGCTGCTATCGGTGAGAACCTGATTCGCGGCGGTGGAGAAGTAATCGCCAAGTTGGTATGTCTCCGGTTGTATCTCGATGATTACTCTGTTGGTGACGATATTCGATGTCTCGCCTCCGAATGGGTAAAGCACAATCGCGATAAAAAGAGTGAAAATAATGCGTGATCGCATCGCCTCCACCTCATTTCTCCGCAAAGTCAGCAACGACGCTGAGACTGAAGAAATATCCATCGATGGTGATCGATTCATACACCCACTTTCCGTACATATTCTTGTACCTGCGCTCGGCGAGTGCCGGGATCTTGGTGAGCGCCGCCTTCAGATCGGACGCCACCGATAGGGGATAAAAATTTTTATATCCCCGCCCGATGAGGATGATGGATCCCGGCCGAATCGCAGCGAGGCCGTCGTACGCCATGCCGAGAGCTTGTGCGTCCCGCTCCTCCTTGGGTAGTACCGGATCGGGCACAAGCGGAAAACTCGTATTCGTATCCTCGTAGCGGTAATGCGCCCAAGATCTGCTGAAGCGCAGCATCACGGTATCGCCGCTTGCCGTCACGTACGGCTGCGGTGTATCCGTGTACAGGACGCTGTCGATGAAGTACGCTTTCTCGAGCGACGGATGGGCCTGGGCCAAACGGCGTATCTCAGTAATGACTTCCTCAAAGACCGCCGCCTGGTGTTCGATCTTATCACTTGGAGGTCTTGCAGGCGTCCTCGGCGGATCATACGGTGAGTAGAAGTGCCGCCCGTTGAGGGTCACCGCCGAGTCCGTCTTCTCGATCAGGTACCCCATATCCCCGTTCGGCCCTTCCACCGGCTCGAGGTACTCTCCGAAGAGGTAGATTTCGCAACCAGATACGAACTTCGACGCCGGCTTGCCGTAGGTCGGGCTGCGGATGGGGTCCGTGCATTGCGCCATGGTCGTCACGACGAACGGGTCGCTCAAAACCGTCGAAGCAAGGAAACAGACGAATACCAAAACATGCATTGTCGATCGCATACGGCACCTTCCCTTCATCCCGGACGTTCCCTCCGGGAGGGGATTCCGCGTTTTCCATGATACCTTCGGAGTCATTGCGCTTCTTCTACTTTAATATAATACATATCCTTGTCATCGTCTTTTTTCGAACAACATGACGGGCACGGGGTGCAGCACGGATGTTCATCAACACAGCACTTGAGACAACTCCATGATTCATTTGAAGCTATCCAAACGCCATCCGATGCGTAAGAGCCCACCACCCCGGCAATGATCGCGATCGCAGCGGCTGTTTCCCCATCGTCGACATAGACTACACCCTTGGCGTTGAACTGTCCACGCACCGCATCTGGCAGCATCGAGAGCACGGCACCGGAAATCCAGGGATCGTCTATCACTCGCACATATCTCATACCGGGAAGAACGATGAAGATAACGCCTTCCTCCAGAGGAACCAAGCCATCAGCGCCGGTAGCAAGTGTCGAGTGAACCTGCAACCGTTGGTCCTCATTGAGACCGAGTGCCTGTTCACCATCGCTGCAGCTCATTGCGAAAACGGCAAGTAGGCCACCGGCGAGTAACATAGCCAATCCATTAACAATCCGTTTCATGATTGCCCCCTCGCGCTGAAACCTGGTCTTTGTCCGCTTTGTCCGCCGGTACATAGTAATACAAGAGTTGGTCCAAATTCGCACTGATGATCCTGAAAACAATAAAAAGTATCATATACATATGAAGCGCCAAGTAACTGGTATGTTTTGTTGGTCTTAAGCGTTCGGAATCCGCCGCCGGCGCAGTCGATCAACGCCGTGGAAGTCAATACGGATGGTACAGGGGAAAAATGATGTGTTCCAACTGTCCGCCGCGCTGGAACAGCTATCGCCTAATTATTTTGTTTTTCTGTACCTGCAGATTGGAACAGTTGGAACAGTTGGAACAACTCGCCGATGCTCTTATGCTGAGGAGGCGAAAAAGTTATGAGGCGGTTGGGGAGAGGCTCGGCGTCAGACCAGGTCCAGCTCCTGCATCCGGCGGTAGAGGGTGGTCCGACCGA
>DATKWS010000075.1:0-34821 GCA_035529435.1 Patescibacteria group bacterium | reverse complement strand
GCGCGATTCCTCACGTACCGCACGCAGGGTATTCTCTATGCAACGGCGCTCGCGCGATTCGATATCACGCTCGGGGGCGGCGTACTCTTCTACTTCGTGCGCCCCGATCAGGTCAGGCGTCTCGCCGTGGACGGCGCACTTCTCGAGGAGGGGGAAGGGCTGGTGAGGGAGGCGCTTCTCGCACACCTCACGTAAGGTCGGGTGGTCCGCCCAGTGCATCGCGTATCGACCGGTCGGTCACCGTGATCCCGAGACCGGGGGCGTTGGGAAGTACGAGCTTTCCGCGGACCGTCCTGACGCCGGCGGCCGGATCGTTGGTGATGAGGACGTTGCCGTCCAGATCGGCGAAATCGACGAGGGGTGAGATCTGCGCCGCCGCGGTGATCCCGATCGAGCTCTCGATCGTGCACCCCAGCATGACCTGCATCTTGCAGGCGCGCGCCGTGTGGATCATCCGGATCGCTTCCCGAATCCCCCCGCACTTGGTGAGCTTGATATTTATGCCGTGAAACGCTCCCGCGAGCCGGGGTATATCTTCCGCCGTGTGAACGCTCTCGTCGGCGAACAGCGGAATGGAAACCCGTTCGGCCAGCCGGCGGCTCTCGTCGAGGCGGTCCGCAGGAAGCGGCTGTTCGATGAGCTCGACGTTACGGCCCTCCAGCCAGCGGATCTTCTCCAGCGCCTCCTCCTCGGTCCAGCCTTCGTTTGCATCGACGCGCACCGGGCGATCCGTCAGCCGGCGTATCGTCTCCATGATCTCGTAATCGTTTTCGAGTCCCATCTTGACCTTGAGCACCGGATAGTCCGCTGCCTCCTCGACCTTCCGGCGGATGATCTCGGGTGAATCGATCCCGATTGTGTACGAGGTGACCGGCGTGCGCTCCGGATCGAGGCCGAGGATCGCGTAGAGCGGCGCTCCGAGCCGCTTGCCCAGTAAATCATGGAGGGCGATGTCGATCGCCGAAAGCGCCGCCCGCTCCGCGGCGAACCGCTCGCCGAGATCGTTGAGGATCCGATCGATGTGCTCCGGCGAGCCGGGGATCGTTCCGTTCAGCGATGAGAGTGCGCGGCCGGCGGTAGCCGCCGTCTGACCGTACCGCGCGATCGGCGCCGCTTCCCCGAATCCCTCGCCTCCGGCGCCCGTAATCCGTACCACGATCGATTCCCTGAAATCATCGGCGCTCCGGGCGATACGAAATGTATGGCGCAGGTTGAGCCTGACTGTGGCGGTCGAGATCTTCATGCCGTTCCCCCGCGGCGCTGCCGTGTCTGCCTCGTGGGATCCATCGGGGCGGGCCGGCGATATGCGCCACGTTCGGTTTGCAGTGATACGGTCTTGATATCCGGAAAGGATCTATTTTTTCTCCGAGCCTTCCGCCTCGAGACGTTCGGAGATACTCCGGGCGGCCTTTCTTCCCGAGAGGAGCATGCCGCCGAAAATCGGTCCCATCCGGTACGAGCCGAAGGCGGCGTTGGCGCACATCCCCGTCACATAGACATTCGGAAAGATCTCGCGCGTATTTTCTATGGTGGACCGCTCGGCCTTTTCAGCCCAGAGGGAACGTTCTCCCTCGACCTTTCCGCTCGGGGTGAGGAGCCTCGCGTCGGCTTTCCGCTCTATGACGCGTACGACCTCCGCGGGATGTCCGGTCGCATCGATAATATATTTCGCCTCGATGGTGAGCGGATCGACATGAAGCCCGGCCATCTCGACCGATGTCCAGTTTATCACCACGCCGACCGCCCTGTTTTCCCGTATGACGATATCCTCGACGCTGATGAGATTGAATATCTTCGTCCCCGTCTTGACCGCACGCGCGCAGATCGAGCAGACCGTTTCGATCGCATCGGCCGTGTAGTATCCCTTCGTGAAGGAGCGGGTCTCGACACCGAACTCGTCGAGGATCTCCTTTCCCTCGTCCTGGACCACGATCACGTTCATCATCATGCCGCCGCCCCACATGCCGCCGCCTATGCTCAGTTTTCGCTCGAACAGGCACGTCTTCCATCCGGCCCGTGAAAGATCCGCTGCGGCTACCAGCCCCGACGGCCCGCCGCCCACGATGGCGACGTCGCATCTCAGTGAGTCCAGCAGTTTCTCCATGTACCGTTTGATGATGGCTTCGGTGATCGTTTTTTCACTGAGCGGCATACAACACTCCCCCGATTGCAATGGATGATGTTCCGGCATTCCCGGTGCGCATACCATGTGTAACGAATGGGAAACGGCCGGTCAAGCTGAATTTGTTTCTGGTGCCGCGGGGGTCGATTCGCCCGTGCGGCGGCCGGTTCTGCACGTCGGCGCCCCCGCGCCGGAACCCGGTCCGGGAAGATGGACGGCAGTGCCGTACGCGTCTCTTTCGCCGCGGGGACGGTCCGATTATTCTTTTACGCGCGCGTGCTCCCGTGTACTATGGTGATCGATAATCGTTATTGTCACGATAGGGGAGCATTTGGGACGGTATGGGTTCCCGGCGATCCCGGGTGCCGACGGCGGTAGGTGAGGAGCGACGGTGGAACGGCTGAGAAGAATACTTCACAGAATCGACGACCGGGGATACAAGGCGTACAAGGATATCCAGGGCCGCTACGATTTCGACGATTTCGAGCTGTGTATCGATCATGTGCAGGGGGATCCCTTTGCCGCTCCATCGCGTGTACGGGTTCTTGTTCCGGCGCGTACGGCCCGTTTTCCCGGGAGTACCCACGCAAACCGCTCGAGAAGGATCGCCCTCGAGGACTACGTGACGCGCGCATTCGCCGCCGCCATACGCGCGCACGTTGCGGGCGGGAGGGGGAGCGGGGGGAGCGGTTCGGTCCTGGTCGACGAGCCGTTCCAGGAAATACTGGAGCGATCGTCGTGTTTTATGGACGGCGGTGACGTCGAGGTCCGATTCCGCGTGGGGCTCCCCGCGGCGGGCAGGCGTGTGCTCGGCCGCGCGGCGGAAACGATCCTTTTCGAGGAGATCCCGCGGGTGGTCCACGACTCTCTCCGGTACGACAAGCTCGACGCCGCTCGCCTCGCACGCCATATCGACGCCAACGACGACCAGGATGCGCTCAGGGAGATCATCGCCGCGAAGGGGCTCGTCGCTTTCATCGCCGACGGCGCCGTCCTTCCCCGGCGGAGCGGCGTCGACGACCGTGCGCTCTTGGAGCGGGAGGACGCGCGTGTGGTGCCGTTCGCCTCGCCCGAATCGATGCGGGTGACCTTCACGCTGCCACACGCGGGCCCGGTGCGGGGCATGGGAATTCCCGAAGGGATCACGCTGATTGTCGGCGGCGGATTCCATGGCAAATCGACGCTGCTGCGCGCCCTCGAGCGCGGTGTGTACAACCATATCCCCGGTGACGGCCGCGAGCTCGTCGTGACGCGCCATGACGCGGTCAAGATCAGATCGGAGGACGGCAGGAGCATCGTCGGCGTCGATATCAGGCCGTTCATAAACAACCTCCCGTTCGGGATCGACACCGGCTTCTTCACGTCCGCCAATGCGAGCGGGTCGACCTCCCAGGCGGCGAATATCATCGAGGCGCTCGAAGTGGGGTGCCGCCTCCTCTTGATCGATGAGGATACATCGGCGACCAATTTCATGATTCGCGACGAGAGGATGCAGGCGCTCGTGGAAAAGGGGAAGGAGCCGATCACGCCGTTTCTCGACAAGGTCGGGCTGCTGCACGGCGACCTCGGTGTCTCGACCGTTCTCGTGATGGGCGGATCGGGCGATTACTTCGATACGGCCGACCGGGTCGTGATGATGGATGCCTACCGGCCGATCGATGTGACCGGCCGTGTGGAGGCGATCGTTTCGGGGGATGAAACGAGAAGGAAAATGGAAGGCGGCGATGCGTTCGGCGACGTGACGCCCCGGGTTCCGCTTCGCGACAGCTTCGATCCGAGCAGGGGGCGGCGTGAGGTCAAGATCGACGCCAAGGGGCTGAAGTCGATCCTGTTCGGCAGGCAGGCGATCGATCTCTCGGCGGTCGAGCAGATCGTGAATATCAGCCAGACACGGGCGATCGGGGATATGATACACTATTATTCGGAGCGATACGCGAGACGCGAATTTCCCCTGCGTGTGGGGCTCGAGAGGGTTCTGGAGGATCTCGACCGGGAAGGGATGGATATTTTGTCTCCTTTCAAGGAGGGGGATTACTCGATGCCCCGTATCTACGAGATCGCTTCGGCCGTCAACAGAATGCGTTCACTGAGGGTCAGAAAGCAGGCATAGATTCTTTTCCCCAGGGAGGGAGACATCATGGCCGTCAAGAGAGGTGCTGATTCGAAGAGAGACGGCGGTGCCGCGCGCGACGAGGAAAAGACGGTATCCGGGGGGAAGTCCCCCGGCACGGGAAAGATGCATCGCGGCGGGGGGGCGGTGCGCGGACGATCGAAGGCCGTGCGGAAAGTGTCCGGTTCCGGGCGCGGACAATCACGGACCGGACGGAAACGTTCCGGCCCCGGACGGAGCAAGGAAGACACCTCCTGCAAGAAATGGTTCGAGCAGCTCAGCGAGGGGATCGTCATCGCCCAGGATTATCCACTCAGTTTCGTGTACGCCAACCCGGCGATGACCGTCATCAGCGGGTATACCCCGGAGGAGTTGCTCGACTTCACTCCCGAGAAGATCCAGTCGCTGGTACATCCGGATGACCGCGTACCATTCTTCGAACGGTTCCAACTGCGCATCCGGGGAGAAGCCCCCACCCAGCAATACGAGTTCCGTGGGGTGAGGAAGAACGGGGAAATGATCTGGCTGACCGTTCACGCAACCCGCGTCGAGTACGAGGATCAGCCGGCCGTGTTGGGTGCATTCACCAATATTACGGCGCTCAAGACGGCCGAGCGGGCGGCGCGGGAAAACGAAGCGAAACTGCAGGCGCAGTTCAAGGCGATTCCGGTGCCGACCTACACGTGGCAGAGGAGGGGAGAGGACTTTTTTCTCGTTGATTACAACGATGCCGCGCACGAAATCACGAAAGGGAGTATAGAAAATTTCAGGGGAATCGCGGCGAGCGAAATGTACAGCGGGGAACCGGACATTATCGGCGATATGGAACAAAGCTTCCGTGAGCGGCGGTCGATCGAACGGGAGATGGAGTACCGGCTGCGAACCACCGGCGAGTCGAAATGCTTCGATATGAAGTTCGCCTACGTGCCGCCCGATCTCCTGCTGATGCATACGGGGGATATCACCGTTCGGGTGAAGGCGGAAAAAGAACTACTCGATTACAAGGACCATCTCGAGGAGCGTATCGAGGAACGGACGGCCGAGCTCCGCAAGAGCGAGGCGCGGTATCGAGCCATTGTCGAGGATCAGACGGAGTTGATATGCCGGTTCACTCCACGGTATGAACTCACGTTCGTGAATGATAACTACAGCCGTTACTTCGGTCGAACGACCGAACGGTTGATCGGTTGCAATTTCATGCCGATGATATCGGCCGAGGACCGGGAGCTGGTGCGGCAAAATATCGCCATGCTCTCGCGGGATCATCCCGTCAGGGCCCATGATCAGCGAACGGTGATGCCGGACGGTGAGACGAGATGGCAGCAGTGGACGAACCGCGCCATACTGGACGAGAGCGGGCGAATCGTCGAATACCAGGCCGTCGGCCGGGACATCACGAGGCGCAAGGAGGCGGAACAGGCGCTGGAGGAGAGCAATCGCGAACTCGGCGTCCTCAATGAGATCAACAACATCATCAACTCGTCCGATGATTCAGTGACGATTCTCTCAAAGATGCTCGCAACGATCTGCGAGTACTGCGGCGCCTGTTATGCCGGTCTCTACGAGGTCGATCACAAGAAGCGCGAGCTGCGGTTGGTCACCTCGTACGGTTTACCCGGCGAAATCCGGGACCGGGTCGGCAGTATCGACATCGGTGTGGCGTCCATTCAGGAGATCCTCCGGTCCTCGGGGGTGGTCGTCGCCGAGGAGGATATACCGCATATCCCTTCCGGCGAGTACGATAAACTCAAGGAGAGTCTCGGGCTGAAGCGCATCATCTCGTTCGTATCCCGATCCCGGGACCGGGTGAACTTTCTCGCATTTCTCGGCAGGGAGCGGGACGAGGATGTCGGCGACAGGATCCGGCGATTTCTCGCGATCGTCGGCAACCAGCTCGGGATAGCGCTCGAGCGACTCGGGTTGATCACGGCGCTCGAAAAGAGCCGAGGACAGCTGAAGAAACTCACCGCCTCCCTGATGGAGACGATAGAGGAGGAACGCCGCAGGATGGCCCTGGGACTCCACGACGACATGGGGCAGTCTCTCATCGCCCTGAACTTCGAGTTCGATCTGATGGAGAAGCACTTTCTCGAGGAGGGCGCGGTCGACAGGAATGCACTGAGGAACATCCGCAAGCAACTTCGCGATATCACCGATAGCACTCGAAAAATGTCATATTCACTTCATCCGCCCATGCTCGACGATATCGGTCTTATCCCCGCAATCCAGCGGTACGTGGAGCGGTTCACGGCAGGGGAAGGACTCGCCGTCGATATCGAGGCGAGCGGTTTCGACGCGAAGCTCCCTCCCCAGATCGGTCTTACCCTGTACCGGGTCGTGCAGGAGGCGCTCACCAATATCATCAGGCACGCTGATGCGAGGCACGTGGTCGTGCAACTGGCCAAGGGATATCCGCGCGTAATCCTGAAGATCGAGGATGACGGGAAGGGTTTCGCTCTCGAAAAGGAGCCGCCGAAAGAGGGGCTCGGAATCTTGAGTATGCGGGAGCGGGTGGAGCAGCTCGGCGGCGATTTTCGAATTATCACGAGCCCTGGAGCCGGAACGAAGATTCGTGTTACACTTCCCCTGGAGGTCTGAGATGCCGAATAAGACGAAAGTGCTTCTGGTCGAGGATCACGCCATCGTGCGCCAGGGACTGAGGCGATTGCTCGAGGAGCGGGGGCTCGAGGTCGCCGGCGAGGCGGCCGATGGAAGGCGGGCCATGAAGATGGTGGGTGAGCTCGATCCGGACATCGTGATCATGGATATCACGCTGCCGCGGCTGGGAGGGATAGAGGCGACGAGGAGGATACGCAGGACGCATCCCGATGTCAAGGTGATCATGCTCACGATCCACGATGAGGAAGGGTTCCTGTACAAATCGCTCGATGCCGGGGCGAACGGGTACATGGTGAAGGAAAAGGCGACGGAAGATCTGCTCGATGCGATCGATACGGTACTGCGCGGGGAGATCTACATCAGCCCGAATTTCCCGCCGAAGGTGCTCGAGTCGTACCGTAGAATGTCGCGATCGAAACGGAAAAAGGTCGATGATTTCAGCCGCCTCACGAACAGGGAGCGTGAGATTCTGCAGCTGATCGCCGAGGGATACACGAGCAAGGAAATCGCGGCGATGCTCTTCATCAGCGTCAAGACCGTCGAGAATCACCGTGCCAATATCATGAACAAACTCGACATACACGAGACGGCCGGCCTCGTCCGGTACGCGATCAAGATCGGCCTGGTCGACTCGTAAAGGGCAAAAAAATGTTTGCATTCTCCGCAGTATGGAGTATAATTGAAATTAAGGTATATTACCTATTGTAATAATGCCTTGGAAATTATATGCTTAAACTGGCTGATGAAGGAAAAATGCTGGCTGTCTCTAGGACGCCCTTTTTTGAAGATATTTAAAAAATTATAGAACTAATCAGGAGTCATAGCGTATAAAGTAACAGGGACGATGTGAGATTACAGTTGGAGGATGATAGAAAAAGAATTATGAAAAAATAACGGGTTTGCCGCCCGAGAGGAGTAAATGGGAGTCTTTTCCTTCCTACCACAAAACCCCATCTCTTCCCCTAGGAGATGAGCCGCTTATCTGGAAAAGACTCCCGCCTGATCTTGATCAGGTCCACTAACCTACTACGCTCCGGTGAGAGTCCCTTAGGATCGCTTTCCACTTCCATGGAGCTGAGGTTATTAATCGGGCGGCATTTTTTTGTGCGAATACCCCCGCGGCATCAGCTTTCCACCACACGTATGAGGCACCGCCGGGAGCGTGGTCCGTCGAACTCGCAGAAGAAAACCGCCTGCCATGTCCCCAGGACCAGTTCCCCGTCACGTACCATGACGTGTTCCGAGACCCCGATGAGGGATGATTTGACATGGGCGTCGGAATTGCCCTCGCCGTGCCGGTACTCCCCGTTCGCGGGTACGATTCGCCCGAGCGTTGCCTCTATGTCCCGTGCGACGTCCGGATCGGCCTTCTCGTTGATCGTGACCGCCGCCGTCGTGTGCGGCACGAAGATATGGCACACTCCGTCCGTGACGCCGCTCGCGGCGACGGCGCCCCGAACGTCGTTCGTTATGTCGACCAGTGCCTGGCGCCTGGCCGTTTTTACCGCGACTTCGTGAATCATCGGTGACCTTCCTGTTTCGTCCGGTTGTGATCCGCCCCGCTTCGGCATGTGAACGCCGGTGCGAAGTGAGCGGTACGGTATCTATCCACCATACAGCATAGTACACGGCATTCGCGAAGGGAAGGCTTGACCATGCGCGTGCGGTTCCGTATAATGCATCGTCTCGCATGATGGATCACCGTTCGGATGAGTGTATCAGAACGATCGATCGTTGCGCCGGTAGGTGCGGCGATGGTAATAGATCACGAAAACGATTTTCACCGATCGAGGTACCATGAAGGAGGTTGCCGATCATGTCGTTGAGTGGACTGGAACCGAAGGTGTTGTGGAAGCACTTCGAGAAAATCATCAGTATTCCACACTGCTCGGGTAATGAGGCACAGCTCGGCGAGTATCTTCTCTCGTTCGCGAAGAGCAAGAAACTCGAGGCCGAGAAGGACACAAACGGGAACGTTGTTATCCGCGTTCCCGCCACGAAAGGTCACGAGAACTCTCCCACCGTGGTTCTCCAGGGTCACATGGATATGGTCGGCGAGAAGAACTCGGATGTCGACCATGATTTCCTGAAGGACCCGATCAAGGTAAAATTCGACGGGGACTGGTTGAAAGCCCAGGGAACGACCCTCGGAGCCGACAACGGCATCGGCCTCGCCGCGGCGCTGGCGATGATCGAGGCGGCGGATGTCGTGCACGGACCGCTCGAGATCCTCGCGACCGTCGACGAGGAAGTGGGGCTCACCGGCGCGGGCAAGCTCGGGGCCGGTTTCCTCAAGGGGGAGACGATGCTGAATCTCGACAGCGAGGAACTCGGCGCGGTCTATATCGGCTGCGCCGGCGGGGGAGATTCGACGACCAGGCTTCCCGTGTCGACGACCGATGCTCCGGTAGGGACGAAGGCGTACCAGCTCAAGGTCTCGGGTCTCAGGGGCGGCCACTCGGGGATAGATATTCACGAGCAGCGTGGAAACGCAATAAAGATCATTGCACGACTCCTCGCCAAGGCGATGCGCACCCAGCCCTGCCATCTCGCGGGAATCAACGGCGGCAACAAGCGAAACGCCATTCCCCGCGAGGCCGTCGCCCAGCTCATGGTGCTCGAGACGGAGGTCGACGATCTCTCGAAGCTCCTCAACGACGAACTCGTACGGATACGCGAGGAACTCGGCGGGCGGGAGAAGAATCTCACTTCGGTTCTGGAGCCCGCCGAGGAGACATACGGAAAGGTCATGGACAACGCTTCTCAGACGACACTGTTGCGGCTGCTCCTGGCGATCCCGCACGGTGTCGAGGCGATGAATTACGATATCGAGGGGCTGGTCGAGACCTCGAACAACCTTGCCACGATCAGTACCGGTGCAGGCGAGGGCGTAATCGGCACCTCGACCCGCAGCTCGATCTCCAGCGCCCTCCAGGCCCTGCGCGACCGGATCAGGGCGGTCGGCGAGCTCGCCGGCGCCGCCGTCAAGGAGAACGAGCCGTATCCGGGATGGAAACCGAATCTCGACTCGAACATCCTCTCCGTCGTCAAGAAGGTGCATGCGCGGGAGTTCGGCAAGGAACCCGAGATGAAGGCGATCCACGCGGGTCTCGAGTGCGGGATCATCGGGGAGAAGTTTCCCGGTATGGACATGATCTCGTTCGGCCCATGGATCGAACATCCGCATTCCCCGGAGGAGCGCGTGAATATCCCTTCGGTGGGATCATTCTGGAAGCTTCTCGTGGCGGTGCTGGGGGAACTCGCCTAGGCGGCGTGCCGCCAAGGTGCCGTTCGATGCAAAAAAACCGGGATCGGGAAACCGATCCCGGTTTCTCTTTTCCGGCCGGTCGTATCGCCTACTCTTCGTCCATGAAGGGATAGCGGTAGTCGGTCGGCGGGCAGAATGTTTCCTTCACCGTGCGCGGGCTCGTCCACCTGATCATGTTGAGAAGGCTTCCCGCCTTGTCGTTCGTGCCCGATGCGCGGCTTCCGCCGAAGGGCTGCTGGCCGACGACGGCGCCGGTCGGTTTGTCGTTGATGTAGAAGTTGCCGGCGGCATCTCTCAGGGCGCGCGCCATGTGCACGATGGCCGCGCGGTCCTGCGAGAAGATCGCACCGGTCAACGCGTACGGCGAGCTCGTGTTGCACAGCTGGAGCGTCCGGTCGAGCTGCTGGTCCCGGTAGACGTATATCGTGATCACGGGGCCGAATATCTCCTCCACCATCGTCTTGAAGTCAGGCCGCTTCGCCAGGATCACGGTCGGCTCGATGAAGTATCCGACGCGGTCGTCGTACCCGCCTCCCGCGATGATCTGGGCGTACGGCGACCGCTTCGCGTAGTTGATATACCCCTTGATGTTCTCGAAGGCGGCCTTGTCGATCACGGCGGACATGAAGTTTCTGAAGTCCATCACATCCCCCATCTCGATCGTCTCGATCATCGCGAGGAGCCGCTTCTTGACGGTGGGCCACAGGCTCCGGGGTATGAAGGCACGTGATGCGGCCGAGCATTTCTGCCCCTGGTACTCGAAGGCGCCCCTGACGAGCGCGGTGACGAGCGCCGGCACGTCGGCCGAAGGATGCGCGAAGATGAAATCCTTGCCGCCCGTCTCTCCGACGATGCGAGGGTAGCACTGGTAGCTCTTGATATTTTCTCCGATCGTCTGCCACATACGCTGGAATACCACGGTGCTGCCGGTGAAGTGCACGCCGGCGAGCTCCGGCTGGCGCAGCACGGGATCGCCGACCTTGGAGCCCGGTCCCGGTATCATGTTGATCACGCCGTCGGGGAGCCCGGCCCTCTTCAGCAGCCGCATGATGTAATGCGCCGAGTATACGGCGCTCGAGGCCGGTTTCCAGATGACGGTGTTACCCATCATCGCCGGCGCCGTCGGAAGGTTGCCGGCGATCGAGGTGAAGTTGAACGGTGTGACGGCGAATACGAATCCGTCGAGCGGCCGCGCCTCGGACATGTTCCACATGCCTGCGGACGATTCCGGCTGCGATTCGAGGATCTGTTTCATGAAGAATACATTGAAGCGGAAGAAATCGATGAGCTCGCAGGCGGAGTCGACCTCGGCCTGGAAGGCGGTCTTGCTCTGCCCGAGCATCGTCGCCGCATTCAGGGGCATCCTGAATTCACCTGCAAGCAGATCCGCCGCTTTGAGGAAGATCGCCGCGCGTGCTTCCCACGGCATGCTCGACCACCCGGGCTTCGCCCGGCGCGCCGCCTTGACGGCCGCCTCCACCTCCCGGAGACCCGCCTTGTGGTAGGTTCCGACAATATGCTGATGATCGTGGGGTATCCGGCAGTCCCCGGTTTTTCCGGTTCGTACATACCGGCCGCCGATCACGCAGGGGATCTCGATTTTCTTGCCGGCGAGCTGTCTGAGCCGGAGCTTCAGCTCCTCCCGGCTGCGCGACCCGGGCTCGTACGGGAGCACCGGCTCGTTTTTCGGCATGTCGATTTTGGGGATACCGTTGATCATACAATAACCTCCATCATGCAGCGGAGAATTGCCTCTCGCGGCTACAGCTGCGGCCGGTTCAAAGCGTGCGAACTGATTCAGCCGGAACGACGTGAAAATTTGTAATGCAATATAGCATGATTGTACGACCCGGTCAATATCGGATCGTCGAATGGGAGCCGCCCCGTTCCCTCACGAGGGATCCTGCCGCGCCCGTCCCGGTCGAACCGCAAAGGGCTTGACTTTCGACAGGTGGTTCGTGTTATTGTACCCGTACATGAGTCGGTTTTGCACAGGGGTGTAGCTCAAGTGGCTAGAGCACCGGTCTCCAAAACCGGGGGCTGCAGGTTCGAGTCCTGCCACCCCTATTTTTTGTTTGCGATTTTCAGGGCACTGGTAGTTGCATAGTGCGATAAATCGCGCGAGGAGGCAGTCGATGCCGAGAAAGAGAGTAACAAGCGGCATGCGGCCGACAGGCAGCCTGCATCTCGGAAATCTGCTGGGCGCACTGAATAATTGGGTCCGCCTGCAAGACGAGTATGAGTGTTACTACTTCATCGTCGACTGGCACGCGCTCACGACGCCCGGTGGTGGGGATGTGGTGGGATACGAGAATACCGGCGCTTTGAAGGACCGGGTCAGGGAAATGGCGATCGATTGGGTAGCGGCGGGGCTCGATCCCGGCAAGTGCAAAATATTCGTGCAATCACATGTGCCGGAGGTGGCCGAGTTGCACCTGCTCTTCTCGATGATCACTCCTCTCGGCTGGCTGGAACGCAATCCGACCTACAAGGAGATGGTCCTCGGGTACAAGATAGAGAATCCCAGCTACGGTCTCCTGGGGTACCCGACCCTGCAATCGGCCGATATTCTCGCATACAAGGGGGAATACGTGCCGGTCGGCAAGGATCAGGAAGCGCACGTCAACTTGACGAGGGATCTCGCGCAGCGTTTCAACAGCCTCTACGGCAAAGCGGTGTTTCCCATCACGGAGACACTCCTCACGGAAGTCCCCAAGGTGCCGGGCCTCGACAGCGTCGATCGCAAGATGAGCAAGAGCGCCGGCAACTACATAGCGCTGTCCTTCACCGAGGACGAGACGACGCGCAAGGTAAGGAGCATGTTCACCGATCCCGTAAAGATACGCAAGAACGACAAGGGGCATCCCGACGGATGCGTTGTGTTTGCGTTCCACGGAATCTACAACAGGTCGGAGGAGGAGGTTGTCCGTTCGGAATGCGAGAAGGGCGAGCGTGGATGCGTCGATTGCAAGATAGAGCTCGCGAAAGAGATGAATGATGCACTCCGTCCCATCCGGCAGAGGCGGGAGGAGCTTGAGAAAGCCCCTGGACGGGTTGAAGAGATACTGCGTGAAGGGGCGTCGAAAGCGAGGGAGGTCGCTCGCGCCACCCTCAACGAGGCGAGAGAAGTGATGAACTTGCCACCGAGGGAGGATGGTTGATGGTTGACCGGATCGGTTTCTTCATCGAGAAGTTCCGGGAATTGTATGGCCGCTCAAACGAGTTCGCGCGGTACTTCACTCCGCGCCCCTACCGGAATGCGGCGGTGAGGTTCAGGGATTGCTCGATCATGGATTTCGAGGAGCGGCGGGATATCCTCGTCAGGGAAGCCGGCTTGAATGTGTTTCTCTTCAGGGCCGACCATATACCCGGCTGCGATCTTCTCTCCGATTCGGGCACGACGACCATGACGATCGGGCAGTGGGCGGCGATGCTCCTCGGCGACGAAGCGTACGGATCGAATGCCGGTTATTTCGAGCTGAAGAATCAGTTCACGGAAACGTTCGGACCCTCGTGGAAACAGGCCGACCCAAACGGTATCGAGGAAAATCTGTTCATCTTCCATCAGGGCAGGGCGGTGGAGAATGCCTTCTTCACGATATTCTCCCGGAACCTGCGCACGGAAGGCCGGCACCGGGGCGAATCCCTCTCGGAAGGGCTGCTACCGGAGCTCCGCTCCAGGATCGAATCGAGAACGCAGTCGATGTCCGCCCATTCGAACGGTTCCAGGGAGCCCTACTTCATCATTCCGAGCAATTCGCACTTCGACACGACGGAGGGAAACATCGAGGACAAGAACCTCATCCCGCTGAATCTTCCCTGCAGGGAACACATTGCCAATGACGACAGCTTTCTTTTCCGCGGCAACATGGCTCTCGATGAGCTCCAGAACCTCCTTGAGTGCGAGAGGGATCGGGTGCCGCTCGTCTACCTGACCATCACGAACAACACGAGCGCCGGGCAGCCCGTATCGATGGCGAATATCAAACGCGTCCGCGAAGTAACCTCGAAGCACGGGATTCCGTTCTTTTTCGATGCGTGCCGGTTCGCCGAGAACGCCTGGTTCATCAAGCGGCACGAGGATGGGTACGGGGATGTGCCGATACCGGCGATCGTCCACGAGATGTTCGAACAGGTGGACGGTTTTCATATCAGTCTCAAGAAGGACGGGCTCGTGAATATGGGAGGCGCCCTCGTCCTCAGGGAGGATGGCGATTTTCTCCGCGCCTTTCCGTGTTTCCGCGAGGAATTGACCAACTACCAGATCATGACGGAGGGGCATCCGACATACGGTGGATTGGCGGGCCGCGATATCAAGGGGATCGTGCAGGGCCTCAGGACCGTCACGAGGCAGGATTATCTCGACGCCCGGATCAGCCAGGTGGAACGCTTCGGTGAGCGCCTTGCGATGAACGGGATTCCCGTGATCAAGCCGATCGGTGGAAGCGCCGTCTACATCGATATGGACAAGCTGTTCGGGGACGCGGCCCGGGAGGATTTCCTGGGAATATCGTTCGCAGCGCTTCTCCTCATCGCCGGTCACCGGGTCTGCGAGCTGGGCACATATGCATTCGGTGCATTTGACGGGGAGTGCGAGATCCCCCCGGATCCACGCGTGAACTATGTGCGCGCGGCGGTGCCCCGTCTCGCCTACGAGGATCAGGATCTCTTCGCCGTCGCCGAGGCGATCACGCTGCTTGCCGAGCACAGGGACTCGATCCCCGGCGTCAACGTCGACTACGGGCGCGAACGGAGCCTCCGGCATTTCAAGAGTAGATTTTCATTCAAGCTCTGATTTCCACCGGCGATCCTTTCCTCCCCGCGCTATCGCCGGCATCCCGGGCATGCAAACTCCCCGCACCATGTAATGTCAATTCAATACTCACGTTACGTGCAATAGCGGGAGCCGGACCGGCTGGGACAATCGTACGGGGTGTCCCCGAAAGCGGGAAAATGGAATATTTCATGCATACTGCCACCAGCATGACAGTCCCGGTGGGGCGCATCTGTGTCTGTGCGCGGTACTGTGCTTGCGGCTGATGGGAATATCTCGAATAATCGGTTGCCGGTAACCCTTCGGGAAAAAAAGCAAAGCGATCAGTCTACCATGTACGATCCGCCGGGGGGCGTACCCGGGCGCGGAGGATCCGCCGGTGCATGAAGAAACGGCAATCAGCACGGTGCAGCATGATACCGACAGGGGCGAGGCGAAACGGCAGCTCGCCGCGGTGATGGAGATCGCAAACGCGATCAACTCGAAGCTCGATCTCGACGAGATCCTCTCAACGATCTCGAAGGAGCTTTCGAAAGTCATCGATTTCGATATCGGCTGTGTCGCTATTTACGAAAAAGACGAGAATTGTCTCTACATACGGCATATCACCCGGCGCAACGGTGACCGGTCCACCGAGGGCCGGTACGTACCGCTCGACGAATCCAACCTGGTGGGATGGGTGGCGATCCACAAGAAGCCGATACTTCGCCGCAGCATTCCGACCGATGCCCGTTTCAACGAGATCATGAAGGAGGATAACCTGGGGTCCGACATCGTGGTGCCGCTTGTCGCGAAGGATACCCTCATCGGAACGGTAAACGTCGGCAGTTACGAGGAAAACCATTTCACCGAATTCGACCTGGAGATCGTCACGAAGTTCAACCAGCTGACCGCGATCGCGATCGAAAAGTCGCAGCTGTTGCAGGAGCTCAACGAGCTCGGCGACAAGTATCGCATGCTGATGAACAACGCAACCGACGTCATAATGCTGCTCAATTTTTCCGGAGAGGTCATCGAGTGCAACCGTTCCACCTACCGGCACTTCGGGTACAGCGCCGAGGAGATCCTCGGCAAGGAATTTTTCCTCTTTGTCACCCCGAACCGGCGCAGCGAGGCCAAGCAGGTCGTGTACCGGATCCTCCAGGGGGAGCGCGGCCAGGTGGTCGAGCTGCCGTTCCTGAGAAAAAACGGTGATATCGTGCAACTGGAGACGGACGCCACCGTAATGAAGGTGAAGGGCTATCCATACGTTCTCGTTATCGGCCACAACGTCACCGAGCGTAAAAAGCTCCAGGAAAAGATAACCATCCAGAATCGTGAGCTTCGCGTCAACAACCAGAAGCTGCTGGAGCTCGATCAGCTCAAGAGCGAATTCCTCGGCAGGATCAGCCACGAGCTTCGCACGCCCCTCTCGGTGATCATGGCCTACACGAGCACGCTGCTCGAGGACGGCGACGGGGCGATCGACATCGGGATGCGGAATGAGTTCCTGCAGATCATCGAGGAACAGTCGAACAAACTTCTTCAACTGATCAACGACCTGCTTGATCTGTCCAAGGTTGAGATCTCGGAGACCATGCTCAATTTCACCGAGGGAAGCATCAACGAGATGATCCGGCTTTCCATCAGGATCGTGGAATCATTCGCGCAACAGAACGAGATCGAGATTATTTCGAGCCTCGACCCGCTGATACCGATCATCAGCTTTGATCCCCTTCGGATCCGCCAAGTATGCGCCAACCTGCTCAACAACGCGATCAAGTTTTCCCGTCATGGCGGCTCGGTCCTCATCTCATCATCGCAGAACGAACGTGAGGTGGTCGTGTCGGTGAGCGATACGGGCCCGGGTATCGATCAGAAGGACATTCCCGGCATTTTCGATTTCTTCACGCAGATCGACGGGGGATCGAGCAGAAACTCGGACGGCATGGGGATCGGGCTCCGTCTCGTGAAGCATTATATCAACCTGCACCGGGGCAGGATCTGGGTGGAAAGCGGGAAGGGGGAAGGATCCACCTTCTACTTTACATTGCCGAAGAACGCTCTCCCCGAGGTGTGCTGAACCGCCGCTCTTTCATGATTAAAGCCGTCAACCCTGCTACACGATAACTATTTCGCTGCTCGTCACCTCGATCGTTCTCGTCAGGGATGTTATCGCGACTCCGCCGATCCACGCGGAAAGGCTGTCACCCCCGGACTCGTCTATCTCGACGAGTATTCTCGTGAGACTGTCCATTTCCTTGCCCTGCTCCATCACCATCGCGCCGTGCGTGATGATGCCGTGGCGAAGGAGGTACGTTCCCAGGCCGGCCGCGGCCGTCCCGGTTCCGGGGTCTTCCCAGAGCCCGACCGCCGGCGCAAAATGACGCGCATATGCAATGCAGTCGTCGTGGAACGTGTCGAGGGTGAAGATATGATTTGTGTGAATCCTGTTCGTCCTGTTCAGCAGGTTGAGCTTGATCAGGTCGGGATGCATGTTCAAGATCGTCTCCTTGTGCTGTACCGGAATCATCAACTGGTCCAGCCCCGTTGAAATAATCTCGAGCGGCAGCCCCGTGCGGCGTATCTCGATCTCGTCGATTCCCAGAATCGAGGCGATGCTCCCGATCGGAATCGATGAAGGACGACTATCCTGTATGGGCTGGTGCATCATGATCTTTTCGAGTGTTCCGGTGTTCGTTCCCTTCACAAAGAGAGCAACGCCGTTTTCGTGCCCGCCCCCGGAATGAAACCGGTGCTCGGTGCTCGTGAAATGGATATCGATCGGCATGGAACCGATATTCGTTCCGAGGAAGACCTTGGTGATACCGTCCATGAGCGGTATCCTGCCCTCCTCGATGAGCGCGTAGCACACCGCGATCGTCACATGCCCGCTCATATCGACCTCTTCGACCGGCGTGAAGAACCTGAGACGGAACATGGTGTCACCGGATTCCGGCATCGTTACGAATGCGGTCTCCGAGAGGTTCATCTCGCTCGCGATCTTTTGCATCATCTCGAGTGTGACACCGTCCGCTTCGGTGATAACGCCGGCGGGATTACCGCTGAACGGATTCGTCGTGAATGCGTCGACCTGTTTCATGATGAGTGTATGCATGCCTGACTCCTTCATGGTGCGCCGATTGCAAAAAGCAACGGGGGGCTGCAAAATCCCTTGTTTTTTCTCATCTTACCCGGATGTTTCTCCTTAGTGCCGATAATTTCTTGGTCCGCCCAATCGGCGTAATTTAAAGGGATTGCCTGTGACGATGCGGATAAACGGCCGCACCGTTCCTTTGATTACCCGAGGGGCTCATGTGGTATAGCGTTTGCAAATCCGATTCCGAATCGACGCCCGTCGGTAGTGTGTTTATGTAAATGATCAAAAGGTGAGACATGGTCTGTAAGGATTCTGAAGTGACGAAGCATTCAAACGATGATGCATTCGATGTAAGCGATTTGATCTGGTTCGTACAATCACGGTGCGGAATCGATCTCTCGCGGTACCGTCCCTCGTGCATCCGTCGACGCGTTTCTCATCGCCTGTCGATGCTCGGGTGCCCGAGCCTCGAAAGTTATGCCAGCTATCTGAACGAGCATCCGGATGAAGTCGAGGAACTGCTCAATGTCGTCACGATCCATGTCACCGGCTTTTTCCGCGACCGCGACGTGTATAACGCGCTCACGGAAACGATTTTTCCCGAAATCATTCAGAAAAAGCGGTCCGCGCATGACCGGTTTATACGGATCTGGAGTGCGGGCTGCTCGACGGGAGAGGAAACGTACAGCTCCACGATCGCGTTGATTCACCTTCTGAGGGAGCAGAAGGACGATTACCGGGTGGAAGTGTACGGGACCGATATATCGGAGGAATCGTGCCGGACGGCGAGAAGGGGGCGCTACGCGGGGGATAGGGTGACAGGAATTCCGCGTACCATGCTCAAGCAGTACTTCGAGATCGATGGCTCCGGCTACCGGGTTGCACCGGAAATCAAGCATCACGTGAAATTCGCGGTACATGACCTCTTCTCCGAATCCCCGTTCTCGATGCTCGATCTCATCATTTGCAGGAATGTTCTCATCCATTTCGAGCACGAGGTCCGGGGTCATGTGCTTGCCAATTTTCACCGATCCCTCTCCGACGACGGGTTTCTCGTCCTGGGCAAGAGCGAGGCGATGAGCGGCCCCGCGCTCGGTCTCTTCGAGCTCGTCGAGCCACGGAGCAAGATATACCGTAAACGAGTTCTATGTGTCTGTTCTCGGGAGGAATGAGATGAATGGTTTCACGCTGACCAACAGCATCAGCCGCAAGGTAACACTCTCGGTTGGTGCTGTGTGCTTTCTCATATGCTGTGTCGGCATCGCGTCGTACTGGAACGTTTCCGACAGAACCGTTGCGGATGTCATGGAGGAGCGGGACCAGTTCTGGGCGAATTGCATTTCCAACACAATGGAGATAGTTACTGACGTGCATTCCGTGGCGGATCTCGACCGTGCGTTGAAGCACGTTCAAAAGAAGTATCCCTTCATGCGTGGGATCGCCGTAATTGACTCCGAAGGGAAACCGCTGGCGGCGGTACCGGCTTCCTTCGGCTCGGCCGGCAATGCACCGGTCTCGCGGGAGATGGAGGAGCGATCTGCGGAGGATACTACTCCTGCGGAGCATATCGTTTCCATTCCGCTGCAGGGCGGTACCGGTCAATCCCTCATTTTCGCATTCGACTCCCGGGCGAACGCGGTCAACCTCGCCGGGATGAAAACGAGAATGCTGATTACGGTGGCGGTCTCGCTGGCGGTCGGATTCATCATCTTTTACCTGCTGTTCGGGTATGTCGTCAAGAGGCCGGTACGGCATCTCCTCAAGGCCAGCCGGGCTCTCGCCAGCAATACCGGCGATCTGACCGGGAAGATTGCAATCGATTCCGATGATGAAATCGGCTGGCTCGGCGAAACGCTGAGCGAGATATTCACGAATCTGTCCGACATCATCCGGTTGATCCGGACGACGTCCGACAAGGTGAACTTCTCCGCGCAGAGCCTTTCCGCCTCGACCGAGGAGATGAATTCCATCACGGAGGAAACCTCCATGACCGTTCAGAATATCGCCCGCTCGACCGATCTTCAGGCGCACAAGGTCGAGGAGATGATCAAGGAGATACGGAACATGGAGCGGTCGGTCAAGCAGGTAGCCAACAGCGCCGATCTCGCGGCATCGGCGGCGACCAATGCGTCCGAGACCGCGACGAGAGGCGGTGACTCGGCGAAGGAGGCCGTCGAGAAGATCAACAAGATATACAACGTGATCAATGACTCGGCCGGCATCATCCGCCATCTCGGTGAGCGGTCGAATCAGATCGGTGAGATAGTTGACGTGATAACCGATATCGCCGATCAGACGAACCTTCTCGCCCTCAATGCGGCGATCGAGGCGGCCCGGGCCGGCGAGGCAGGAAGCGGCTTCGCCGTCGTGGCGGATGAGGTGCGCAAGCTCGCAGAGGGCAGTGCGAAGGCGGCTGACGAGATAGCGACGCTGATACAGAAGACCCAGGAGGATACGCAGACCGCCGTAAGGAGTATCGAGTTGGGATCAAAAGAGGTGACGGAGGGCAAGGTAGTCATAACGAAAACCGGTGGTTCACTCGATGAAATCGTCGAGGTGCTCAAGAGCTCGAGCGACATGGCCCGCCGCATATCGGCGGCCACGAACGAGCTGTCGCGCGGCATGAAGAATGTCATCTCGTCGATAGATGAGATATCGGGCAGCGCCGAGAAGAACGCCTCGGCGACACAGGAAACCGCGGCCTCGATGGAGCAGATGACTTCCAGCATGGAGGATGTCGCATCGTCCGCGCAGAAACTCAGTGATATGGCCATACAGCTCAGGGAGCACGTCGGCCGGTTCAAAATCGCCGACCAGGCGAAGCAGGACGAGCCGGTGGACGCCTGGACACAGTGAACTGGATGCAGAGGGAGTAGATCCCCATGTCGACCAAAGAAGAGAGTGCTCTGTACTGGCCCGGGAAAGGGATACAGCTCGTAACTTTTCGCCTCGGTTCCGAGAACTATGCTGTGCCCGTCTGGAGGGTCAAGGAGATCATACGGCCCATCGATACCTTCCCCATACCGGGCATGTCCGGTCCCGTGGAGGGCGTCATCAACCTGCGGGGCGAGATCATTCCGGTGATCAGGATTCACGAGGTCCTCGGGGTGAGAAGTACCGATGACGCGGCAGAGGGGCGAAAGAGGAGAATAATCATTCTGGATGCAGTAGGCGGAGGATTCGGGTTCGGTGTCGATGAGGTGATGGAAGTCGCCAGGATATCATCGGAGGATGTGCGGCCGGCGCCCGAAACGGGCTGCGATAAGCGTTGCGGGGTGGCGGTGCTCGGCATCGTCCGCATATCCGGCCGCATCGTGGTGTGCATCGATCCCAGCAAGCTGGTGCAGAGTATCGTGAACGTGCAGGATCTCGCTGTAGAAAGCGTGTGAAGAACGAAACGCGCCGCGTCTCCGTTTTGGGCATGGCCCGGCAGGACGTGAAAGGCGAGTAGGTACATCTACGGGATGGACATCGAATGGTTCGCATTGAGAGTAGAGGGCCGCTCGTCAAGGTCGGGATGGCTCAATTCAGAGTCGGCGCGGCGCCTATGGAAATGATGACGATGGCTCTCGGATCATGCCTCGGGCTGGTACTGTACGATGAAGATGTGCGCGTCGGGGGACTGGCCCATGCGATGCATCCGTGCAGGAGCGGTGTCAAGAGTAATGCAAACAAGGCGAAGTTCGTCGACAGCGTGATCGGTCTCATGGTCGATCGGATGGTGAAGCGCGGGGCGAAGAGAGAGCGCTTGACGGCGAAGATTTTCGGTGGAGCGAAGATGTTCGACCGCGTGAAGGGAAACAGGGGTGTTTTGCAGATCGGCGAGAAAAATATAGGGGCTGCACGGAAAGAGTTGCAGCATCTCGGCATTCCTATCATTGCGGAGTGCGTGGGAGGGAATTGGGGGCGGACGATCATGTTCAATGTATCCGATGGGACGGTCTTCGTCCGGGACGCGTATGACAATGAGGAGATTTACTGATGCATAGCGCTGCACGCCGTGTCGCCAATCGACCGATCAGGGTCCTCGTCGGCGAAGATTCCAAATTCATGAGATGCATGATCGTCGATGCGCTGAACGCCGATGCCTCCATCGAGGTGGTGGGCACCGGTTCGAACGGCTGCGAGGTATTGCGGAAGGTGGCGCAGCTCAGACCCGATTGCGTCACGCTCGATCTCGAGATGCCGAAGATGGACGGCCTCGAGACGTTGCGTTACATAATGAGCGAATGGCCCACGCCGGTCATCGTGCTGAGCGCGCACACCGCCGATGGAGCCAGGATGACGTTTGAGTGCCTGGATTACGGCGCAGTGGATTTTGTCGCCAAGACCCAGAACGGGAAAACGTTCCCGGCAGAGGAACTGATCGTCCAGGTCAAGATGGCCGCCGCCGTCGACGTGGGCAAGGTGCGGTTCGCCCCCCCCGAACGGAGTCTCAAGGTCGAATGGACGGTACGCCGGACGGGTGAGGATTGCTGCGTTGTTCTGATCGGCGCCAGCACCGGCGGTCCCCAGGCGCTCATGGAGATCATACCCAAACTGCCGCCCCATCTTCCCGCGTGCATTATCGTGGTCCAGCATATGCCGACGAATTTTACGCGGTACCTCGCCGAGAGACTCGACGGCTATTCACATCTCGTTGTCCGGGAGGCGCGGGAGGGGGATGTGGTACGGCCCGGTTTGGTGCTGGTGGCGCCGGGCGGCTTGCACCTGTTTCTCGAGGATCACGGGGGGCGGCCGGCGATCATGCTCGTCCGGAGAAACGAGGCGCAGAGATCGGTATGCCCATCAATCGACTTTGCGATGACCTCGTTCGCGGATGTGTACCGCGAACGAACGGTGGGCGTCGTGCTGACCGGCATGGGCAGGGACGGCACCGCCGGATGCAGGGCAATACGGCAATCGGGCGGCCGTATCATCTGCCAGGATGAAAGTACCAGCATGGTGTTCGGCATGCCGGGGTCCGTCGCCGGGAGCGACATCGGTGTCGAGATTCTGCCGCTCCAGGAGATCGCGCACGGCATAGTGCATACCATCGGTGAGTTGAAGTCGACGGGAAAACTCTTATGAAGGTGAGTGATTACAAGGCGCTGTACACGAGCGAGACCGAGGAGATCCTTCAGGCCCTCGAGAGCGGTATCATGGGACTGGAGGGATGCGAGGATGCCGGGGGTTGTATCGATGAAATCTTCAGGAATGCCCACAACCTCAAGGGGATGTCGGGGGCCATGGGATACGACGCGGTCGTGGAGGCGAGCCATTCACTCGAAAACGTACTGGACCGCTGTCGGCGGGGGGAGATCCATATCGGTCCCGCCGAGGTCGATCTCCTGCTCCGCATGGTCGATCTGCTCGGAAATCTGACCCGGGCCGCCATCAACGAGGAGAAGGGCGCCGCCGTGGAGGAGTTGCTCGGCACTATCCTGGTGCTCCTTGCACCGATGAACATACGCAAGCCCGATGCGGGACGGCATGCTCACGAACCCTCCCGCGGGGCGGATCCGCCTTCATCGGGCGGGATCGGATCCGAGAGCGGGGATGAACGGGCGGCAGGAGGTGCGGAACCGGTGCCCGCGGATAGTGAAAACGCGGCAGGCCGGTCTACCGGATCATCGGAGTCCCCGTGCACCGACGATGCATGCATCGATGAACCGGAGACCGAAATACGGGAGAGCGATGCGCCCGCCGGCACGAAGCTTTTCCCGGATCCCGGTCATGCGGCGGGAGTACAGGAAAAGAGCTATCCCAAGGTTATCTCCACCAGGGTCAAGCTCGAGAGTCTCGAACGGCTGATGGACCTCGTCGGGGAACTCATTATCAGTCGAATCCGCTTGGCCGGCCTCGCGCGCGAGCTCGATTCGAAGCCGCTCCTCGAGGAACTCGCCGCTTCCGGCAGGCTGGTATCCGAGATACAGAAAGAGGTCATGGAGGCGAGACTCGTGCCGGTGGGGGAGATCTTCCAGCGGTTCAAGCGGCTCGTGCGTGATATATCGCGCGAACTCGGAAAACAGGTGGAACTCGAGATAATCGGATCGGATATCGGCCTGGATCGGACGGTGCTGGAGGGTATGGTGGAACCGCTGGTGCATCTCGTGCGCAATGCCCTGGATCATGGACTCGAATCACCGGCGGATCGGCGTGCGGCGGGCAAGCCCGAAACGGGTCGTATCGTTCTGAGCGCCCACAGGGACAGAAATTTCGTGATCATCGAGATATCGGACGACGGACGCGGCATCGATTTCGAGCGTGTCGTGGAAAAGGGAGCCGCGAAGCAGCGAGATAATACGGGCGGCACGGCACTCACGGACGAGGAGTTGTGTTCGATACTCACGACGCCCGGATTCAGCACTTCTGAAAAGGTCGGCCGGTATTCCGGCCGGGGAATGGGAATGGATATCGTCAAGAAGAAGGTCGACTCGTTCTGCGGCTCGATGCGAGTGAAGAGCACGTGGGGGCATGGAACGGCCATCGCGCTGCAGCTCCCGATCAACCTCTCCATCATCAAGGCGCTGCTCTTCTACATCGGCGCGGATGTACATGCGATTCCGATCGAGTACGTGTCCGAGACGATGCGCGTGGAGCGTGGGACATTCAAGAGCATACAGGGGAGGGAAATACTCCCCGCCGAGAGCGGAGCGTTACCGCTCGTCAGACCGAGTGAGCTCTTCGGATTCCCGGCGGATCCCGAAGATGAACGGTATATAAAGGTGATCGTGGTCGAAACGGGAAATGGCAATGTGGGGCTCGTGGTGAAACGCATCATCGGTCAGCAGGAGGTCGTGATCAAAGGGTTACCGACGATGATCCGGAGCATCGGAGGAATTTCGGGGGCGACAATTCTGGGAAGCGGCAAAATCGCGTTCATATGGGACCTGAGGGCATTATTCAAAGGTAGGTGCACGGATGAGCCCAATCAAGAGACCGTCGTTTTTACGAATTGATGCATTGAAGGAGATCGGGAATATCGGGGCAGCTCATGCGATCACCGGATTGAGCGAGCTGCTGCAGAAACGTGTCGACATCTCGATCACGAATGCCGATATCATTCCCCTCCAGATCATCTACACGCTGTTCAACGGACCCGAGTCCATGGTGTCGGTGGTGTACATCGAGGGGTACAGCGAATCGTTCAGGGGGATGATGTTCCTCATATTTCCACACCCGGAAGCGTCCCGGATGGTGGAACTCGCCACGCATAATACGATCGGCGAGGACCGGGTGAACGAAGAATTTTCGCTGTCGGTTCTCAAGGAAATCGGAAACATCATGTGCGGATGCTACCTCAATACTCTCGCCGAATTTTTGGGTGTCCCGCTCATGCATTCTGTACCGCAGGTCTCACACGACATGCTCGGCGCCGTGATGGATTCCATCCTCATCGATCTGAGCCTGGAGTCCGATTACGCGCTGGTGTTGGAGACCGCGTTCACACTGACAAGTGGTGGATGCAAGGGTTTTCTATTCTTCATCCCCACGCATGAAACGCTCGAGACGATTTTCCAGACAATCAACGTGGACTGAGGGAGAAAGGAGAAGCAGCAGTGAAACCCAGAGTATTGGTAGTAGACGATGCAATCTTCATGAGGAAGATGATATCCGACATCCTCATCAATAACGGGATGGAGGTTGTCGGCGAGGCCGATACGGGTTCGGGAGCGGTTGAGCGCTACGCGGAACTCAAGCCCGATCTCGTAACGATGGATATCATTATGCCCGAGATGAACGGTATCGACGCGGTGCGCAGGATCATCGAAGCCGATTCGAGCGCCAGGATCGTCATGTGCAGCGCACTCGGGCAGCAGGCGCTCGTTCAGGATGCCCTCGCCGCAGGGGCCAAGGATTTCCTGATCAAGCCGTTCAATCCATCGCGCGTCATCGAGGTGGTGACGAAGGTCCTGAACCAGACAGCTACGGTGTAGCGAGCAACATGAAAGGACCGGAATATGTCGGACAAGAACGGGAAGGAACAAGACGTTCTGCGCAGTTTCGCTTCTCGAGTCGACCGCAATGATCCGGGTGCACTGAACAATCTCGGGGTCCTCTATTTCAAGAAGGGGATGTACGGGGAGGCGATCGTCCAGTTCAAGGAGGCACTCAAGCTCGATCCGCGGTTCGATCTCGCGCGTGAGAACCTCCAGTACCTCTTTTC
This sequence comes from Patescibacteria group bacterium, assembly GCA_035529435.1. Taxonomy (GTDB): domain Bacteria; phylum Krumholzibacteriota; class Krumholzibacteriia; order Krumholzibacteriales; family Krumholzibacteriaceae; genus DATKWS01. The sequence continues at coordinate 8,700 of DATKWS010000075.1, read as the reverse complement.
GGAGACCGGCATGGAAGACCCCGATGTCAGCCGCTGGAAGAAGGAGGTCGAGGAATCTCCCGATAACACCGAGGTGATACTGAGGCTCGGTGTCAGCTACCAGAATATGGGGAAATTCCAGGAGGCGCTCAACGTGCTCGGCGAGGTCGTTGCGAAGAAACCCGATCATTTTCTGGCGCGCCTGCACCTCGGCAGCGTGCTGAAGGCGCAAGGGTTGTACCAGCAAGCCCTCGAGCATTACCTGTACGTGAGCGAAGATGTGGCCAAATCCACCGTGTTCCATACGGATCTCGGCGAGATCTACTACAATCTCGGTCGGACCGAGGAAGCGATTTCGGAGCTCCGAACGGCGATCAAGCTCGATGCGGATTACTGGCGGTCACATTTTCTCCTGTCGTTCGCATACGGTGACGTCGGTCACCTGCAGGATGCGCTCGAGGAGAGCCGCGTCGCTTCACGCCTCAATCCCTCGTTCCAGAATACCGAGGCCAATCTCGCACTGTCCGAATACGGCGGTGAGGGTTCCGATGCGGCCATGAACGGCATGGGAAGGGACGTTCCGAGCCTGGAGAGCACATCGTTCACGCTCGGAACCGCATACCGTGAGCGGGGATACATGAAGGAGGCCCTCAAGGAGTTCCAGAAGGCGCTCAACGAGATGCCCGACAAGGATCGTGTCCACCTCGAGATCGGCAAGGTGCAGCTCGCGGAGGGCAGAAGGGATCGGGCGCTGGCCAATTTCCTCCGGGCACTCGAGATCAACACGGAGAACGCCGAAGGATTCCGTCTTCTGGGGAGCGTGTATCATCTCAGGGAGGAATTCTTCGAGGCCGCCGCCTGCTACCTCCAGTCCTTCAGGCTCAATTCCGCGGCCCCGGACACGATGAACAATCTCGGCGTGCTCCTGTACCAGGTCGGTCTCATAGAGGATGCCGAACGGATGTTCAAGAAGGGTCTGAATCACAAACTGTACCACCAGGAGCTGAACTACAACTTCTTGAATTGCAATGTGCTGAAGGAAGAATACCCGATGGCCGAGAATCTGATCCAGCGGCTCGAGGCCTTCATGGGGAAGAGTGCGAAACTGTACGAGAAGCGGGCCCTTCTCAATTACAAGCTGAATCGTATGACGCTGGCGCTGTTTGATATAGAGAGCGCACTCTCGCTCGAGCGCCATCACAGCGACGCTATATATCTCAAAGGGCTCATTTTCCTGCGGGAGGAGGATTTCCAGGGAGCGATACAAGCGATTCTCGCTGCGTCCAAGGTCAACCGGACCTATACGGGCATGCATTTTTCGCTCGTTCTTGACGACCAGGTGAAGGTGATGCCGACGATGGTGAGTTCCTCGCTCCCCAATGAACCGAGTGACGATCTGATAGAGCTGCTCCAGGCCGGGATAAACCGCCGGTTCGACAAGATCCGCGATCCTCTCACATCGGTCGTGACTGAAGGACTCAGAAAGATCACGGAAATCGAGGCCGGTAAGGTCGACGTCTCCGCAAAGAACAGTGGGGTGGAGGGTGGTGAAGGTGGGGAATTCGCAGAGTCCTTGGAGGAGATCAAATTCGAAATATAGCGTGCGAAAGGAATGATACCATGACGATCCAGTCATCGATTCGGGAACTCGGGTTGTTCGATCTGTTCCAGGTGCTGTACCTGAACCGCAAGACGGGACGGCTGCTCATTTCAGGCGCCCCCGATAACAAGGATGCCCAGGTGCTGTTCCACGAGGGGGCCGTGTGCTTTGCCGCGGTTCACGATCGTGTCCCGAAATCGATTTCCGAGCTGATGGTCGAATGGGGCGTGCTGGACGAGAAGGCCCGAATGAAGGTGGAAAAAGCGATGCCGGGGTATGGTGACCTTGTCGAGTGCATCGAGGGGGAGGGGATCGTTTCAAAGAGTCACGTGGAGAATTTTCTCGCCTCGCGCGTGCGCGAGTGCGTGTACGAGATATTCAAATGGGACGGGGGAGAATACAGCTTCATCGAGGAGCAGCTCGACAGGCCACGCGAGGTCCTCATCACGCTCAATACCGAAAATCTCATTCTCGAGGGGGCGCGCCGGATCGATGAATGGTCCAATATCAAGAGCAAGGTTCCATCCGAACACTCGGTGTTCCGTTTCTGCTCGGAAAACCAGAACAACCAGGGCATGAATCTCAAACCGAGGGAATGGGAAATTCTCTCCCTTATCGATGGCAAGCGATCGGTATCCGAGATCAATGAAGCCGTCGGTGAGGAACTTTTCGCCACGAGCAAATTGATTTACGGGCTGGTCGTGATGAGTGTCATAGAGCTCGTCGTGGACGAACATGAAAATGGTCAAAGCGGCGGCATGCAGCGCCGCGTTCAGGACCTGCTCAGCGGAGGCCGGGAGTACTACGAAAACCTCAACCTCGAGAAGGCCGCGGCGGAATTCGAAAAGGCGATCCAGCTGGCCCCGGATTGCTTCGATGCGCTGCGCATGCTCGGCGAGATCTATTACAAGCTCGACCGGTTGAGCGAGGCGCTCGTGTACCTGCGCAAGGCCCGTGCGGCCAGGCCGGATAACCAGAAGACGATGTTCATAAAGGGATATCTACACGCACGGCTGGGCGAGGTTGAACAGGCGATCCAGGAGTGGGAGGAGCTCAGGGAAAAGGCGAAGAGTCCGAAGATCAGCCAGCTCGTGAGGAAGCGGATCGCCGTCGCGAAAGAGTGGGAGAAGGTCCTCCAGGAGTATTGATCCCGGCGTCGGCATTTTCATCATCCCCGTATCACTCCCTTCGGCGTTGAAACACCATCCACAGGTCCGGCGTATACAGTATGGCTCAGGCGATTGCCGCCGATGTGAAATCTCCCTTTGTCGGACGGTCGTCGCCATGCTACCATAGCGTTCCGTTTTGATATGTCTCTATCCGGGCCATGGCCGAACTGCCGCCGGACGGAGGCGCGGCAGAGCGAATGGTACGGAGGCGGCCGTGGTGCTGTATCGAGGAAGGAGGTCCGCATGCGTTCCCGTGTATTGATAGTCCTGGCTGTTTGCATACTGCTTCTCACCGGCTGTAACGGCAAGATGACCAAAACGTCGCCGGTCGCCGAGGAGAAGGCCCTCAAGACACCGGTGGCGGTGAATACCATGGCCGCGGTGGAGGGGATGTGGCCGATCGACCAACTGGACGAAGCGGTATTTCACCATATGGAGGAGCTCGGATTCGAGCTGTCCAGGAAGGAGCTGTACGATCCCCGGGGGAAGGGGGTCGCCTTCGGGGTGATTAGTCTCGGCGGGGGAACCGGTTCGTTCGTCTCACCGAAGGGTCTCATTCTGACCAATCACCATGTCGCCTTTACGGCCCTCCAGCGGGCGAGCGATACCGAGAGCAACTACATCGAGAACGGCATCAACACGCGGAGTTTCGCGGAGGAAATCCCGGCCGAGGGGTACCGCGCGTCGGTGCTGATCTCAATCAAGGATGTGACCGGTTCGGTGCTCGGCGCCGTGGAGGATGGCATGAGCGGTATCGCACGGTACGAGGCGATCGAGAAGCGAATCAAGGAGATCGTCAAGGAGGCGGAGGAGGGACGCGATGTCGAATGCTCCGTGGCCGAATTCTACAGCGGCATGCAGTACAAGCTTTTCACATACTTCACGATAAAGGACATCAGGATCGTCTATGCGCCGCCCCAGGCGATCGGGAACTATGGCGGCGACATCGACAACTGGATGTGGCCGCGGCACACCGGTGATTTCTCGTTCTTCCGCGCGTACGTCGCGCCGGACGGCAGCTCGGCCGAGTTCGCCGATGAGAATGTTCCGTACGAACCGGCTGTTTTCCTGCCATTCTCCTCGCGGGGCGTCAGTCAGGGGGATTTCGCGATGATCATCGGATTCCCCGGCCAGACGATGCGGTACCGTACCTCGTACTCGATCGACCACTACCAGAGCTTCAACTTCCCGACACTCGTCAAGCTGTTCGGCGACATCATCGGCATACTGCAGGAGGCGGCGGAGGGCGATCCGGCGGTCGCCATCAAGGTGGCCTCGCTCGATGCGATGCTGAACAACGCGATGAAGAATTACGAGGGGCAGCTCGAGGGGTTCGAGAAGGCAGGCCTCCTCGGGCGCAAGATAGAGCAGGAAAAGGAGTTCAAAGCCTGGCTCGACCGGAATCCCGCAATGAAGGAGAAGTACGGTGATGTCCTGCCGTCGATCGGCGCACTGTACGGGCGGTACATTGAAACGACGAGGGAAAAGCAGCAGATCACGCGCTTCGTCGGGTTCGGCTGCCAGATGATGCGCGCGGCCGGCACGCTCTACCGGTGGAGCGTCGAGAAGGCCAAGGACGACCTGGATCGGGAGCCGGGATACCAGGAACGTGACATCCCGAGGCTCCAGCAGAGCCTGCGGATGATCGAGCGCAGTTATGATCCGGCGACGGACCGGAAGGTCCTCCGTTATTTCATGATGCGCGCGCTGGAGCTTCCAGCCGATCAGCGGATCGAGGCGCTCGATGCAATGCTGGCGGAGGCGCCGGGCGAGAGCAACGAGGAACGGATCGACGCGATTCTCGACAGGCTCTACGGCGGGACCAAACTCGGCTCGACCGAGGAGCGGATGCGGATGTTCGAGCTTTCGAACGACGAGCTGATGAAAGAGGGGGACACCTTCGTCGGGTTCGCCGCGGCGATGTTCCCGGAGGTCCAGGCGCTCGAGGATAACGACAAGGAATTCAGCGGCGCCATCACGGCGATCAGACCGCGCCTCATCGAGGCGTACAAGACGTGGAAGGGCGGTGCGCTCTATCCCGATGCAAACGGGACGATGCGCCTCTCGTACGCGACGGTGCAGGGTTACTCGCCGCGGGACGCGGTCGATTATTACTATATCACCTCCCTCTCCGGCGTCATCGAGAAGCACACCGGCGAGGATCCGTTCGATGCGCCGGAGAAGCTGATCGAGCTGTACGAGAAAAAGGATTTCGGCGGTTACGTCGACGGCGTGATCGATGAAGTGCCGGTCGATTTTCTCTCGACCTGTGATATCACGGGGGGTAATTCGGGAAGTCCGATCCTGAACGCGCGGGGCGAGGTGATCGGCGCCGCCTTCGACGGCAATTGGGAGAGCATCTCGGCCGATTACCTTTTCAACGCGGAGGTGACGAGGGCGATCAGCGTCGACGCCCGCTACATCCTGTTCGTCCTCGACAAGTTCAGCGGGGCCGGGCGGCTGCTTGAGGAGATGGTAATTCGGTAGCGCCGCGCGGAATAGCGATTTCGCCGTGGGCGGAGTGGGCGCGGCACGTGACCGCTCCGCCCGTTCGGCCCGTGCGGATGGCCGGGGCATACGTCCCGTCGCGAGGTTTCCGTGGGTGAATTTTTCGCTCTGGCATCGGCCCTCGTGTGGGCCGGTGCGGTGATTCTGTTCAAGCGATCGGGAGAAACGATCGCGCCCTATGCCCTGAACCTCTTCAGGGTCGGCCTATCGTGCGGCCTGTTCGTGATCACGCTGCTGATGATGCGGGAGTCGTTCTGGGACCGGGCTCCCCTGATGGATTACCTCATCCTGTTCGCCAGCGGCATCATCGCGATCGCGATCTCCGATACCCTGTTCCACATGTGCCTCAATATCGTCGGTGCGGGGATCAACGCGATCGTGGACTGCCTGTACTCGCCGTTCACCGTCGTCTTCGCCTATATCCTCGTCGGCGAAAGTATCGGCGTACGGCAATACGCCGGGATGGCGCTGATCATTCTCGGCGTCATCGTGGCCTCGCGGCATGCACCACCCGCCGGCGTGACGCCGCGCCGGCTCGCGACCGGGATCGTGTACGGTGTTTTATCGATGGCGACGCTGGGATTCGGAATCGTCATCGCCAAGCCGGTGCTCGACCACTCGCCGGTCCTCTGGGCGACGGCGATGCGCCAGTTCGGCTGCCTCGCCGCCATGCTGCCGGCCACACTCATCTCGTCGCGCAGGCGGGAGATCCTCTCCGTATTCCGCCCGTCCCGGGCGTGGCGGTTCTCGATTCCCGGGACGGTCCTCGGTTCGTACCTCGCCCTCATCATGTGGATCGCGGGGATGAAATACACCAAGGTTTCGATCGCGGCGATCCTCAACCAGACCAACACGATCTACATTTTGATCCTCGCCTCCGTATTCCTGGGGGAGGCCTTCTCGCGGCGCAAGGTCATCGCCGCGGCCATTGCGGTGGGCGGTATCGCGCTGGTGATACTGGGGTAGGCGTCGCGCGCCGGTTCCCGGTGAAATTATTCGTGCACATATCAGCCCGTACGATGTATGCTCCGACCTACAGCGAGGGATTGCTGCAAATCATGACAAGCGGGAGTGAGCAGTGCTCTGTTCGAAGATTGGGGCGTAGTGCCCGTATCCCGCCGTCAAGGATAACGGGTTCGTATTCGTCATAGAAACAACGAAGGCGCTCAAAAAGCATATGGTTACGCTCTGATGATCCGGAGGTGTAGCGATGACCGGTAACACCGGCAAGAAGGTATCAAAGTTTCATTCCCTCACGATGTCGAATATCAGGAGGGCGGTTCTCATCATCTATCTGCTGATCCTGTTCGTCGTGATGATGTTTCTGATTTACAAGATCTGGCCGGTCAAGAGCGTCGGTCCCGATGCCGGGCAGGCCGTGTACGTGCCGGTGACGATGGCCCAGAGGAATTTCGATATCGGCCTGGAGTCACGGTTGCTCCTGCTCGTGATTCTCGCCGGAGCCCTGGGAGGCTGCGTGCACGTGGCCACTTCATTCGTCACCTATTCCGGGAACCGCGCGATGAGGGCGAGCTGGTTCTGGTGGTACATGTTCCGTCCGATCATCGGAATGGCCGTCGCCCTGCTCCTGTATTTCGTGGTTCGCGGCGGCCTCCTGCTCGTGGGTTCGCAGAGCGAGGATCTCAGCCCCTACGGCATAACGGGCATCGCGGGACTGGCCGGTATGTTCTCGAAGCAGGCGGCCGATAAGCTGCGGGAGGTGTTCGACAACCTCTTCAAGACATCACAGGGAGAAGGGGACGACGAGCGGAAGGACAAGCTGGGAGAGACGATGTCCGTTACCGAGGCGATGGTTCCCATGAGCAAGATCGTCGGAATCACGATCGGGAAGGACATGACCCCGGCCGACGTAACGATCGATGAGATCCGCGGGAAATTCAGCAAGATGGTCACGAGGATTCCCGTCTTCGAGAAGGATGAATCGATACTGTGCATCATACACCAGAGCCTCCTGTACAAATTCATATCCGACAGGTGCTGCGCGCTCGCCGAGGCGCAGGTCAAGCAGCCGTTGGAGTTGGACAAGCTGTATCTCGGCGAATTGCTCGAGGAAGAGCCTTTGCGCGCGCTGGCCGTCGACTCTCTCGCATTTGTCCCGGTGAATGCGACGCTCGCCGATGCCAAGGCGAGGATGGACGAGATGAAGCACTGCCAGGATGTCCTCGTCACGGAGAAGGGCCATACGGATGAACCGGTCGTCGGCTGGCTGATGAACGTGGATATCGACAAGAGCCTCAAGGCGTGAGGAGCGCCGGGGCCCTAACGGAGATAGATGATCTTCCGCGTATCCCGGAAACTGCCCGCTTCGATCCGGCAGAAGTATACCCCCGACGAGACGCTGCGCCCCGCGTCATCCCGTCCGTTCCAGACGATTCGATACCGTCCCGCCGCGCGGTGTTGCCGCTCGAGCGTCCGCACGAGCTGCCCCGCCGGGTTGAAGATCGCGAGCTCCACGAAACGGGGAGATGCGACCTCGTAGGGAACAGTCGTCGTGCCGTTGAACGGATTGGGGTAGTTCTGATCGAGCGAGTCGGTGAATCGACGTGCACGTAGACGGGATTGAGCGCGTAGTCTATCCGGTACGTGGGGCTCCCGATGCCGTTGGCGCCGTACTTGACGTAGCCGTACCCATCGAGTCCCCAGGAGCGCCCCCAGCTGTTCTTGATGATCCATGCCCCCTCGCCGCCGCACTTCGTATCGTCCCAGCCGACGATCAGCACGGCATGGTAGCCGATGACCACGTCCTCCCAGTTGAAGCAGCCGCCGACATAATCGTAGAACCGGTCGACGATCTCGATGCCCGTCCAGACCGGCCCCGTGAGGAGGGCCTGCTTGATCGCGGTGACGTTGTTCGATACGGAGCTGTAGCCGGAGATATGGCCGTGAATGAGACAACCGTCCATCGCGCACGGCAGGTCGTCGCGCGTTTCGTACGGCATGCAGTTCTCGTGCACCGCCCCCGAATCCTTGAAGACCGCGTACGCGGCCTCCGCCCAGCCGCCGCCGCACCCGGCGCCGTACGGGTTGCACGAGAGTATCTGCTGCTCCGAGAGATCCTCGAACCGCCCCTCGTATATGGCGATGTGCGACTCCATCTGCCCGACGGCGGCGAAGGCCCAGCACGAACCGCACCCGCCCTGGTTTTTCGCCACGGTCGTTTCCCCCCTCGCGCGCCAGTCGAATACGGGAGCGAATGTCGCTCCGGCCGGCGCCTCGATGACCGGTATGCCGGAATCGGTCCCGGGGGGTGGGGGAATGCGACCGAGGAGCTGTTTCTTCTCGGCCGGGGAGAGCTCCGAAACCCCCGTCCTGCCGGCGATCCAGTGGTACCCCTTCTCCCGGATCAACCGGTTGAGCGCCGCGTAGCGATCGTTCTCCCCCTGCCCGGAGACCGGCGGCAGCGAGAGGATTGCTATGGATATG